>CANQKI010000001.1 GCA_947624355.1 uncultured Clostridia bacterium
AAGCAGGTGGAGAAGGTGGGCACGGGCTCCTTCACGCCGATTTCGGTGCCGGCTACCTTGCTGGTAAAGCCGGAAACAAAGTAGTACATGGCCTGGTTCTTATCCAGCTTGCTGATGGGGGGCAGCACGCCGTAAGCGTCGGCAGTCAGGAAAATCACCGTCTTGGGCACGGAGGGGCTCATGCCGGAAAGCTCCGCATTGGGAATGTATTCCACGGGATAGCCCACGCGGGAGTTTACGGCCAGGGAATCGTCGTCAAAGTCGAATTCGCGGGTGTCGGGGTCCATCACCACGTTTTCCACCAGCGCGCCGAACTTGATGGCGTTGTAGATTTCAGGCTCGCCTTCGGGGCTCAGATTGATGCACTTGGCATAGCAGCCGCCCTCGAAATTGAACACGGAATCGTCGGCCCAGCCGTGCTCGTCATCACCAATCAGCATACGGTTGGGGTCCGCGGACAGGGTGGTTTTGCCCGTGCCGGAGAGGCCGAAGAACACGGCGCTGTCCCCATCCTTGCCGATGTTGGCGGAGCAGTGCATGGGGAACACGCCCATCTTGGGCAGCACGTAGTTCATCACCGAGAACACGCTCTTCTTGATTTCGCCCGCATACTGGGTGCCGCAGATGACGACCATCTTTTCTTCGTAATTGACCAGGATAGCGGCCTCGCTGCGGGTGCCGTCGATTTCGGGCACGCACTTGAAGCCGGGGGCGGCGATGATGGTAAAGTCCGGCGCGAAGGAATCCAGCTGTTCCTTGGTGGGACGGCGGAGCAGCTGATGAATGAACAGGTTCTGGCTGGCCAGCTCGTTTACGATGCGGAAAGCCTGGGTGTACTTGCTGTCCGCCCCGGCAAAGCCGTCGAACACATAAACGTCGCGGTTCTGAAGGTACGCCACTACCTTGCTGTAAATGGCGTCAAACTTCGCCTTTTCGATGGGACGGTTCACCTTGCCCCAGGCGATTTCGTCGTGCACCTTGGGAGTGTCCACGATGAATTTATCGTTGGCGCTGCGGCCGGTGTATTTCCCGGTCTTCACCACCAGCGCGCCTGTGTTGCTCAGGGTGCCTTCGCCCCGGCAGAGGGCGTGCTCGGTCAGCTGCGCGGGCGTTAAGTTGCGGTACACATGCGTGGGATTGACAATACCCAGGTAATCCAGCTTCAGTTCACTCATGGGAAATGCCTCCTGTTATGAATCAATGAAATGATCCGATGATTGGGCGAAGCATCCCCATAAAGAGGATAACCAACTTCACCCTTATTCTAAATACTCCGTTTGCTTTCTTTTTCCTGCCGCTGTGTCAAAATTATTTTTGCTCCGGCCATGTGTTGACCAGATTGGCAAAATCCTGCATGGACAGCGTTTCCCCCCGGGCCGAAAGGGAAATGTCGCAGGCGGCAAGCCAGCCTTCCGCCTTTTCCCGGGACAAACGGAACGCCGCAATCAGGTTATTGGCCATGGTCTTGCGCCGCATGGCAAAGGCGCAGGAGGCAATTCGGAAAAAGAGCGCCTCATCCTTTACCTGCACTTTGGGCATCGCACGTTTGGGCATCGTCACAAAAACGCTGTCCACCTTGGGCGGCGGGGTGAACATGCAAGAGGGCACATCCAGCGCAATGGCGGGATCATAAAAATACTGGCTCTTTACCGCCAGCATACCATATCCGCTCTCCCCCGGCCGCGCTACGATTCTTTCCGCCGCTTCCTTCTGTACCATCAAATTAATGGATAAAATGGGCATGCCGGAGGAAAGCAACAGGTTCATCAGGTCGGTGGTAATGTAATAGGGAATATTGGCCACCACATGAAAAGGCCCCATTTCCTGCGTGAGCTCGGGCAGGTTCAGCCGCATCACATCCCCGTGTACCAGCTGCACATTGGGATAATGAATCATGGCGACCCGGAGAATGTGCATCAGCGCCTCGTCGATTTCAATGGAAAGCACTTTTTCGCAGCGCCGGGCCAGCACTTTGGTCATGGCTCCGTCCCCCGCGCCGATTTCCAGCACCCGGTCACTTGTCCCGACATTGGACAAATCGGCCAAACGTTCCAGCAGGCCCACATCCGTCAGGAAATTCTGGCCCAGGCTGTGCTTATGGGTAAACCCGTTTTTCTCCCGCTTCATTTTGAAAGTTCCTTTACCGTTTGTACGACTTGGGCGGAATTCTCCGCATGGAAATACGCCGTACCCATCACCAGCACACTGGCCCCGGCTTCCGCCAGCAGCGCAGCATTTTTCATGTTCACACCGCCGTCCGCGGCGATATCCCCACGAAAACCATTTGCCCGGAGGAAACGGATTTTATCCAGTTGCTCCGGCATCAGTTTCTGTCCGCCGAACCCCGGCTCCACCGTCATAATCAGAATATGTTCCAGGCAATCAAGGTAAGGCAGCAGCAGCCGGACGTCAGTGTGGGGACGAACGGACAGCCCCCGGCGCACGTTCCGCGCTTTGATTCTGCCCAATGCGGCTGCTGGATCGTCGAGCGCCTCCAGATGCAGCGTTAATGTATGGGCCCCGGCGTCGGCAAACCGGTCGATATAATCGACGGGATTATCCATCATCAAATGCACGTCCAGATGACAATTCGGAAAGCGCCGATGCACCGCCTCGCACAGGGCGGGCCCAAAGGAAAGATTGGGGACGAAATGGGCGTCCATAATGTCAAAATGCAGCAGTTCCACACCGTCCTGCTCCATTTTTGTGATTTCCCGCTCCAGATTGAGCAGATCGGCCGCCAGCAGCGAAGGGGCCAGCTTAATCATATCTTTCCCTCCATAGTTTCCGGCAGTCATCCAGCAGAATGTGATACCTTTCCAGCCTGTCCGCATGGATTTTTCCGTCCTGGACCGCCTGCAGAACCGCACAGCCAGGCTCTCTTCCATGATAGCAGGGAGAAAATTTGCAGGCGCCCTCATAGGCGGAAAATTCCGGATAGCTGTCCTTGAGTTCCACAGGATCAAATACTTCGTCCATTTCAAGCAGACTGAACCCGGGCGTATCAATGACGCACACACCCTGCACCCGGAAGAGCTCCGTATGCCGGGTGGTATTCCTGCCTCGCTGGATTTTCCGGCTGATATCCCCCGTTTCCAGTGTCAGGCCGAAAAGCGCGTTAAGAAGCGACGATTTTCCGACTCCGGATTGGCCCGAAAAGCAGCAGATTTCCCCCTGCAAGCGGTCTGTCAGTTCGGAAAGGCCGGTTTGCCGCATAGCGCTTGCCCGGAAAATCTCCAGCTTTGCGCCCCTGTACACGCCTTCGGCATAGGCGGCCGTTTCGTCCGCGCCGGGCAGATCGTCCTTGCCGATAATGAGCAGCGGTTTCAAATGCTGACGCGCCGCAAAAACCATCAGTTTGTCTACAAGCAGCCAATCCGGGGCGGGCTGCGGGCACACAACAATGCACAGCAGCGTTACGTTGGCTACTGCCGGGCGCATACATTGGGATTTCCTCGGCAGAATTTCGTCAATCCATCCATGCTCGTCGCTGATTTCACCGGGAGTGAACAGAATCCTGTCCCCCACCAGCGGGCTCATTCCTTGGCGGCGAAACTTCTTCTTGGCGCGCAATACGTACTCACAGTTTTGTTCATCCAGCGCGGTATACAGCCCGCCGCGGCCGCGAATAATGGTTCCTTCCATCACGTCGCCTCATCGGCCGGCGGTTCGGTGTCCGTCGGCGCTTCGCTGGATTGCTCGAGATTTCCGGGAACGTAAACGGCCAGCATTACTTCCGAATTCTCCATTACCTGATCCCCCACATTGTAGATCGTGAGGTTTCCGTCCGTAAACTGCTGGGCGGCCACATGCCCCACCAGTGCCGGATCATCACACGGAATCTCCCGGACCTCATTCAAATGCAGACGCAATTGATTGATCAATGCCCTCGCATCTTCCAAAAGCATTCCGTTCATGTCCGGCAGCGTCACCATGCCGCCGCTGAGCTGTACCTGAACCACATTACCGCTGGACAGGATTTCCCCTTCCTCCGGGCTCTGGGTCACCACGGTATCCCACGTCTGTTCGGACAGTACCCGGTTTGGAAGCACAAGCAGCAGAAAACCGCAGCGTTCCAGCGTATCTCTTGCTTCTTCCATTTTCATTCCGCGGCAGTCAGGCACAGGCTGCTCGACAGGGCCGGTGGAAACGGTCAGGAAAACCGTTTCATTCTTACGCATAGAGGTTCCGTATTCCGGCGATTGGAGAATAACAGAACCTTGCGGCTTAACTTCGTCGCTAACCCGCGAAATCTTTGCCTGCAGGCCGGCTCTTTCGATGATGCGTAAGGCACTTTGCTCCGATTCATCCAACAGGTAGGGAGCCTCAGTCGTATTAACGATCCTGTCATATATCAGGACCGACGCCCAAGCCATGCCGGCCACGACAACCAGGGACAGCGCCACGACGCCGGCAATTGACAGAGCCGAATGATGAAGCCGGATTTTTTTGTGTTGGCCGGTCGGCGGGTTTATGGGTTGTTCCACCGGAGGGCTCACTTTATCCGGCAGTCTGCCCATCCAGGTACCGTCAGGCTCCTGCATGGCGTGCTGAAGATCCTGCGCCATTTCCCGGGCGCTTTGATAGCGCTTTTCGGGATTTTTCTCCATTGCCTTTTCCACAACGCGTTCCAGCGCCGGCGGTACGGCTGGATTAAGCTGTGCAATCGGCGTCGGCGTACCGTTAATATGCAGCAAGGCAATTGCCACAGGCGTATCGCCGTCGAAAGGAGGCACGCCTGTCAACATTTCGTATAGCACGACGCCCACGCTGTACAAATCGCTGGAAAACGTGACCTCTTCGCCCTTAGCCTGTTCCGGTGAAAAATAATGCACTGAGCCCATGACACTGTCAGCCTTGCTGATGGTATTGCTTCCCGCGACACGGGCAATGCCGAAGTCCGCCACTTTTATATGGCCGTCCGCGTGCACCAGAATATTCTGGGGCTTAATATCCCGGTGAATGATCCCGTTCTTGTGCGCGTGCTGCAGCGCGGAAAGGATACGGATGCCAATCTGTGCAGCCACAGTTGGCGGCAGGGCGCCTTTTTGCTGAATAACTTCCTTCAGCGTGCGTCCCTGGACGTATTCCATTACAATATATCTTAGATCACCCTCCTGCCCCACGTCCAGAAGATTGACGATATTATGATGGCTCATTTTACTGGCCGTCATGGCCTCCCGCTCAAACCTGGCAAGAAACTCTTTGTCCTTACTGAACTCGGGCTGCAGTATTTTTACGGCTACGGAATGTTTTGTCCTGCGGTCAATGGCACGGTAAACCAAGGCCATGCCGCCTTTACCGATAAACTCAACCAGCTCATACCGATCATCGAGCACTTTTCCGATCATGCCGTAACCTCCGCAATAAGGAGGGTAATGTTATCCAGTCCTCCGCCGTCCAGCGCCATTTGCAGCATTTCGTCCGCCGCATCCTCCATCGGTTTGTTTGTCAGAATTTCCAGCATTTCTTCCGGACGGATATATTCCGAAAGCCCGTCTGAGCAGAGCAGAAATTTGTCGCCTTCCTGCCTTTCAATTTCAAGCACGTCCACCTCGATGGTATCCGCCGTACCCAAAGCACGGGTAATAATATTGCGGTAGGGATGAACACGGGCCTGTTCCTCAGTCAGCACGCCGTCCCGAACCAATTCCGCCACCATGGAATGATCCTGACTAACCTGATGGATTTCTCCACCCCGGATATGATACGCACGGCTGTCCCCCACATGGCCGAGCAGCAGCCGATTGCTGTCTTCCCAAAGCACGGTCAGCGTGGTGCCCATGCCGCTCAAATCCGTGTTATGCAGCTGCTCTGTGAAAATCAGTTGATTGACTTCTTCAATGCCGGCGCGGAGAACTTTTTCGGAGGGACTTTTGTCTTCCAATACTCGGCCCAGCATCACAACCGCCATTTTGCTGGCCACATCGCCGCCCTTATGTCCGCCCATACCGTCGGCCACGCCATATAGCCCGTGCGCGCCATCCTGCAGAAGCAGCGCATCCTGATTCGAGGAACGTACTTTGCCGATGTGCGTTCTGGATACAATCTTCATGCTTTTCCCTCCTGCATCACTTTTTTTCGAAGCTGCCCGCAGGCGCCTTCAATATCGTCCCCCATCTCCCGCCGCCTGGTAGCCGAAATATGTCGCTTTTCAAGCACATTCAGAAATGCCTGTACCTGTTTTTCGCTGACGCCATACAGATTTCGTTCCCGAACCGTATTAAGCGGAATCAGGTTTACGTGGCACTGCATCCCACGAAGAATCGCTGAAAGTTCTTCGGCACACGCTTCATCCGCATTCACCTGATCCACCAGCGCGTACTCCAGCACCACCCGCCGTCCGGTTTTTTCGATATAATACCGGCAGGCATCCAGGGTTTCCGAAATGGTGTAGCGGTCGGCAATGGGCATGAGCCGGCGGCGGATCGCGTCGTTTGGCGCATGAAGGGACAGGGACAGGGTAACCGGCAGGCCCTCTTCCGCAAACCTGCGCATTTGCGGCACCAGGCCGCAGGTGCTCAGTGAAATGTGCCGAAGGCCGATGTTCAGCCCATCCGGATGGGATACCAGCCGCAGGAAGCGAACCACCTGATCGTAATTGTCCAAAGGTTCGCCGCTGCCCATGAGCACAATGTTGTGCACCCGTTCATCCCCCAGCACACGGTTCGCGCACTGCACCTGCCCCAGCATTTCGGCCGCGGTCAGGTTCCGCACACAGCCGTCCAACGTGCTGGCACAGAAACGGCAGCCCATCCGGCAGCCTACCTGAGTAGACAAGCACAGGGTGCAGCCGTAATGATACCGCATCAGCACGCCTTCCACGCAGTTGCCATCCTCTAAAGCATACAGGAATTTCCGGGTGCCGTCCAGCCGGGAAACGTGTTCTTCCTGAATAACAACCGGCTGATCCACTCCCTCCTGCCGAAGCTTTTCCCGAAGGGCCAGGGGCAGATTGGTCATTTCGTCAAAGTGCGCGCCTTTATGCAGCCAGGAAAAAATCTGCCCGGCGCGAAAGGGCTTTTCATTCATCTCCGCGAGCTTTTCCTTCAGCTCGTCGGGATACAGTCCCATCCATTCCGTCATATTACCTGCACCGCCGCATCCTGGCAATAAAGAATCCTTCCACCCCGTCCCGGTGAGGCAGCAGCTGGAGCCCGTTCGCGCCGTACAGTGCCCTGAATTTTTCCGGAATGATTTCCGGCAGGGGCGCTATCTCGAATTCCGGGTGATTTTTCAGAAACTTTTCAACCTGCACGGTGTTTTCCTCGGGCAGCAGACTGCATGTGGAATATACCATCGTTCCACCACGCTTCACATAACGGCAGCACGTATCCAGCAGCTTTTCCTGCAGGCGTGCCAATTCCTGCACGGATTCACGGGTGGCACGCAGCTTGATATCCGGTTTGTTGTCCATGACACCCAGGCCGGAGCAGGGCGCATCCAGCAGTACGGCGTCCATGGCGCCGAGCATATCCTCCTTGAGCACGGCGGCGTCGCGCACGGCCGGGCGCACATTTTCCAAATGCAGCCTTTTCATCATAGCCCGGATCAGCGCCACACGATGTTCATGCACATCCCACGCATATACGCGGCCCGCCCCGCCCATGATTTCGGAGATGTAGGCCGTCTTTCCCCCGGGCGCAGCGCAGCAATCCAGAATCTGCATTCCGGGTTTTGCGTCCACAGCCTGAGCCGCCAGCATGCTGCTTTCCCCCTGAATGGAAAAAGCGCCCTTCAGATAGTCCGCATCCCGGGCGATTTCGGAAGCCTGGCGCACACGAAAGCTATGTGTCACAGAACCGTTCTCCACCTGCCAAACCTTTTTCTTCAGGATTTCCGTAAACTGTGTATCCGTGTAAAGAGACAGGTTGGGCCGAACGGAAATGAAGTGCGCTGCATTCCGATAAGCACAGATTTCGCGGGCAGTTTCAGGGCCGTACGCTTCCGTCAGCGTTTCCGCCAGCCAAAGGGGAACGGAAAACATCACGGAAAGGTACCGCGGGCCTTCCTCTGGGCGCGGCCATTTAATTTTGTCTTTTTCCCGGGCCATATTGCGCAGTACGCCGTTGACCAGGCCTGTCAGCCCTTCAAAGCCCATGGCACGGGTCAGCTTCACGGCCTCGTCCACAATGGCATTATCCGGAATCCGGTCGTGAAAAAGCATCTGGCAGACGCTGATGCGCAGAATATCCATCACTGTGGATTCCACTTTATCCGCATCCTTAAGAAAAAAGTCCAATGCGTAATCGATGCGGATCAGATTCTCGATGGTTTTGTATACAATGCTGGCGCAAAAACATTTGTCAATCTGGGGAAGATTTACCTGGCTCAGCCGCTCATCCAGAGAAAGGGACGCATAGGCATCCCCCCGAACCACATCCCGGAATACCTGCAGGGCCACCTTCCGGGAATTGATGGAAGGAACGGGATGACCATTTGCAACGCCAGTATTTCCGCGAGGCCTGGTTTGCCCGTTCGGCCGCGTGTTCCGGGGAGAACCATTTTGCGGCTTCGGCCGTTGATTCTTAAAATTGCCGCGATTCTCCGGACGGGCAGACAGACGTTTTTCACTCATGCGCTTTTTCCTCCGGATTATCACAACGGGAGACAGTGATCGGGTGGCCGCGCAGATAATCCGCCGCCGCCATCCGCTTGCCTCCCGGACCCTGTAATTCAAGAATTTTCAATGCGTTTCCCCCCGCCTGGATCACAAGTCCACGTTTCGGATCGGCGCACAGAATCGTGCCGGGGACGGCGTCCTGCCCATTTGCTGCTTCCTGTACCTTCCAGATTTTGAGCGTTTCGCCGCCCATGACCGTATAGCACCCTGGCCAGGGAGACAATCCCCGCACCCGGCAGGAGAGCTGATGCGCCGTCATGCGCCAATCCATCAGCCCCATTTCTTTTTTGAGCATGGGAAAATAGCTCATTTGGCTTTCGTCCTGCTTTTTGCGGGGGCAGTTTCCCTCTTCCAGGCGGCGGATGGTTTCGATCAGCAGTTCCGCCCCGATAGGAGCCATGCGTTCGGTCAGTTCCCCCGCCGTTTCATCGGGCAGAATATCCATTTCATGGTTCAGCAGGATATCCCCCGTATCCATTCCCTTGTCGGTCATCATGGTGGTGATGCCGGTATGGGTTTCCCCCTGGATAATGGCCCAGTTGATGGGCGCGGAACCGCGGTATTTAGGAAGAAGGGAAGAATGCACGTTCACTGTGCCGATTTTGGGAATATCCAGAATCTCCTGGGAAAGGATCTGACCGAAAGCGGCGGTGACGCAAAGATCAGGGGCAAGGCTCCGGAGATCCTCCACCCCGTCCACCCGGATTTTAACCGGCTGGTAAACCGGAATGTCGAGTTCGATCGCGCATTCCTTCACCGGGCAGGGCAGCATTTTATTGCCCCGCCCCTTGGGCTTGTCCGGCTGGCAGAATACACCGACGACATCGTGCCCGGCCTCTGCCAGTGCCCGCAGGGACGGCACGCCGAACGCAGGCGTACCAAGGAATACAATGCGCATTTACCCTTTGTCCTCCTCGTCCTCTTCCTCGTCCTCAAAAATCTCATGATCCATCTTATCCACGTACATGACTCCATCCAGGTGGTCAATTTCATGGCAAAGTGCCCGGGCCTTCAGCCCTTCGCCTGTTACGGTGAATTCCTTGCCCTTCCTGTCCCGGGCACGGACGGTCACCTTATTGGGCCGCACAACAAATCCCCGCCTGCCGGGCACGCTCAGGCAGCCTTCCGCGCCGCCCTGTTCGCCTTCCGTTTCGATAATCTCGGGGTTCACCAGCTCCAGCAGACCGTCCCCAACATCGATGACGACCACTCTGCGAAGAATGCCCACCTGCGGCGCCGCCAGGCCCACACCGTCCGCATTGTACATGGTATCCGCCATATCCCGCAGCAGCAGCCACAGCCGCAAGTCAAATTTCTGCATGGGCTTGCTGATTTTGCGCAGCGTTTCATCGCCCAGTTTCACGATTTTCCTTACCATGCTTTTTCCTCCTCAGGCCAGCGAAGCCGGATTGATTTCAAGCTGCACGCGGGCCGGATACTCTCCCCGCGTCATTTCCTGAAACCGTTCCAATATTTTTTCGGTATCCGGGTGATTCAGCAGTTTCATCAGCACATGGGCCCGGGCCCGGTCCTGCAGCTTGGCAATGGGCGCTTCATCCGCACGAATGAACAGGATGCGCCGCCCAAGGCCGGTGCCCGAAAATTCCTTCATAATCTGCGTTCGGATCGCTTGAGCCGCCGCCATTGCGTTCTCCATAGCCTTGTCCTCGCAAAGAAAGCGGACCATCATCGTAAACGGCGGGTAAAGCCCGGCTTTTCGGCGTTCAAATTCGTTACCAAAAAAAGCGCGGTAATCCTGGTGGGCAGCTTCGGCAATAGCATAATGATCGGGCTTGTAGGTCTGAATAACCACTTCGCCGGGTTTTTCACCTCTGCCCGCCCGGCCGGCCACTTGCACCAGCAGCTGATAGGTGCGTTCCGGGGCACGGTAATCGGGAAAATCCAGCGTGAGATCAGCCAGCACCGCGCCCACCAGCGTGACGGACGGAAAATCCAGTCCTTTGGCAATCATCTGCGTGCCCAGCAGAATCTTCGCCTGACCGGCGCGAAACCGGTCGATCAACTCAAAATGCGCGTTCCGGCCCGCGGTTGTATCCACGTCCATGCGGATCACCCCTGCCCCCGGAAAGCGGCGGTTCAGTTCCTCTTCTACCTTCTGGGTGCCTGTACCAAGTGGCTTCAGGTATGTGCTGCCGCAGGAGGGGCAAACGGATGGCAGCGGCTGCACTGCCCCGCAGTAATGGCACCGCAGGGTACGGTCCACGCTGTGATAGGTCATGGATACGTCGCATCGGCTGCAGCGGATGGTTTCGCCGCATTTCCGGCAGCTGACGGCGCTGGCGTATCCCCGGCGGTTAATAAACAGCATGGCCTGATGGCCGTTTCGGATGCAGTCATCCAGTTTTTCTTCCAGCAGCCGGGAAAACATGCCGCGGTTGCCCAGGCGCAGTTCTTCCCGCATGTCCACAATGTGAACGTCCGGCATGGGCCTGTTCAGCACCCGATGAGGCATTTCCAACAGGGAATAATCTCCCCGTCGGGTCATGGCATAGGAATAAATGCTGGGGGTCGCGCTGGCAAGGACCACCACCGCCTTTTCCCGTTTTCCGCGGGAAACGGCAATTTCCCGGGCGTCGTACTGGGGAAAACGTTCGGACAGGTAGGTCTGCTCGTGTTCCTCATCCACAATGATGGCCCCCAGGTTCTCCACCGGCGCGAACACCGCCGACCGTGCACCGATAACGATGCGGGCCTGTCCCAGCCGGATGCGCCGCCACTCGTCAAAACGCTCGCCGGGCGTCAGGCGGGAATGCAGCACTGCCATGGCATCCCCGAAACGGGAGCGGAAAAAGCCGATCATCTGCGGGGTCAGCACAATTTCGGGCACCAGAATAATCGCGCCTTTTTTGCGCCGCAGGGCCTCCTGCACCAGCCGGATATAAACCTCCGTTTTGCCCGAACCCGTGACCCCATGCAGCAAAAACGGCTTTGCCCTGCCGTTCAAAGCGGGCAGCAGCTCGGACAATGCTTCCTGCTGCTCTTCCGTCAATTCAAAGTCCGGTGCCCGCTCCGGCCGGCCGTAATAGGGCGCACGCAGGGCTTCCTTTTCAAAAACGCGGATCAGTTCCTGCTTTTCAAGGGCGTCCAGGGCGGGCTTCACATCCCGCACCATTGCCCGCAGTTCCGCCAGAAGATGCGGTTCGCCATCTGCCAGAAGGGTCAGCACCAATTTTCGCTTGGGTGCTCTGCTTTGTTTATGAATCGCCTCGTCCACATCATCCGGCGGTATAGTTATCTGTGCGTAGGCCTCGGTTTTCACTTTGACGCGCCCGCCGCGCATTTCGGATGGCAGCATCAGCCGCAGCGCCTCGCACAGGGAGCAATGATACCGATCCCGGATTTCTTCGGCTAAAGCCATCAGCGGCGGCAAAAGGACCGGGTAATCTTCAAGCGGCGCAATAACGGGCTTGATTTTCTTTTCATCATAATCCGCCTGCTCCTTGAGCCGAATTACAAACCCCTCTTTTTCCCGGAGTCCGAAGGGAACGCGCACCCGCATCCCGCTTTGCAGCCGCATGCCTTCCGGCACACGATAGGTAAATACGCGGTCCACCTGTTCGGACGCGATGTCCACGATGATTTCCGCGTACACCCCTCTCCCTCCTTACCGAAGCCGCAGCGCAAGGGCACGGTCCAGAAGCGCCTCCGCCACCTGGCTCTTTTGCATCATGGGCAGGGCTTCCATGCCGTCCTTTGTTATAAAAGTAACGATATTGGTATCCACGTCAAAGCCCGCGCCGGGCATCATCACATCGTTTGCCGCAATCATATCCAGATTCTTCTTCGCAAGCTTCGCACGGGCATTTTCCACGGTATTTTCCGTTTCGGCAGCAAAACCAACCAGAATCTGCCCCGGCATTTTCTGTGCACCAAGCGCCGCGGCAATATCGGGGTTTTCACGCAGTACCAGCGTCAACATGCCGTTCCCCTGTTTTTTGATTTTTTCCTCGGCAACATGAACAGGGGTGAAATCAGCAGGAGCCGCGGAGAGGACGATAATATCCGCCTGAGAAAATTTTTCCAGCATGGCCTGATAAAGCTCTTCCGTGGACGAGACGGAAACAGCGGTCTTTACCCCATACGGCACGGCCAAATTTACCGGGCCGGACACCAGGGTAACATCCGCCCCCCGTTCCGCCGCCGCTTCGGCAATGGCATAGCCCATTTTGCCACTGGAAAAATTGCTGATGTAGCGGACGGGATCAATGCGCTCCCGTGTGGGGCCTGCGTTGACCAGCACGCGCAGCCCCGCCATGTCCCGTTTTGCGGACAGAATCTTTTCCGCCGCTGCAAGGATATCGGCGGGCTCGCTCATGCGCCCCGCACCACTGTCGCCGCAGGCAAGATGCCCGTCGTCCGGCCCGACAAACCGGATGCCGCGGGCGCGAAGCGATGCGGCGTTTGTTTGGGTCGCAGGGTTTTCCCACATGCCCGTATTCATGGCAGGCGCCATCAGAACCGGACACCGGGCTGCCAGAAGCGTGGTGGAAAGCATATCGTCCGCAATGCCGCAGGCAAGCTTTGCCATGATATTGGCCGTAGCAGGCGCTATCGCAAACAAATCGGCCCACTTGGCCAGGGCGATGTGCTCCACTTCCCAGGTTTCGGGCCGGGCGAAGGTATCGCACACCACCGGGTAATTGGCCAGGGTCTCAAAGGTCAAAGGAGCAACGAACTGACACGCGTTTTTTGTCATGATTACGCGCACTTCTGCCCCCGCCTTGCGCAGACGCGAACAAAGGTCGCAGGCTTTATAGGCCGCGATCCCTCCCGTAACCCCCAAGACCACATGCTTTCCCGTAAGGCTCATAAGGTCAGCCTTCTTCGTCTTCCAGGTTGCGGTGATAGGTAAGCAGGCCGCGGTTAATCTCATCCACGGCGATGGAGACAGGCTTTTTGTCCTTCGGGTCGATCAGGGGCTGCGCACCTGCCACCAGTTCCCGGGCGCGCTTGGCCGATTCCACCACCAGCGTGTAGCGGCAATCTACCTTTTCGCACAGTTCGTCAATTGCAGGCTTATTGATAGGCATAATCCGTTCCTCCTTTATTATTCAACCACGGGGAAATACCGGGTCGTTCTCTGCTTTTCGGCGGTCACGATGGCGCGCACGGCGTTCACCGCCGTATCAAGATCGTCGTTGACCACATTGTACTGGTACAGGTGCTTAAGGGCAATTTCGCCATAAGCGTTGTGCATCCGGCGTTCGATCTCATCAGGATCCTCCGTATTGCGCTTTTCCAGCCTGTCACGAAGGGCCTGATAAGACGGCGGCAGAATGAAAATGGACACGCAGTCAGGGCGCTGACGGATTACTTCCTTTGCCCCTTGGGAATCAATATCCAGCAGCACATTGAACCCATTTTCAATCAGCGAATCCACTTCGGATTTCAATGTGCCATACCGATGGCCATGGACGGTGGCGTGTTCCACAAAAGCGTCCTGGGCCAGAAGCTCGTCATATCGTTCCTCAGTGATGAAATAATAGTGGACGCCCTCCACTTCCTGTGGTCTGGGTTTCCGGGTAGTGACGCTGACGGAAAAACGGATCGTCTGATCCCAGGTCAGCAATTCATGGCAGATGGTGCCTTTGCCTGTGCCAGCTGCGCCGGACACCACGATCAGCATCCCCTTGCGTTCCTCTCTCATTGGGCGTTTTCCTCCTGCATATCGCTGTGCATCCGCGTGCTGATGGTTTCAGGCTGCAGTGCGGACAGGATTACGTGGCCGCTGTCCAGGGTGATGACGGCGCGGGTTTTGCGCCCGGCAGTGGCATCCAGAAGCATTCCGGCCTCCCTGGCCTCCTGCACAAAACGCTTAACCGGCGCAGAGTCAGGTGAAATGACGGCGATTACGCGGTTGGCCGCCACCATGTTTTTGAACCCTACGTTCAGCAGCCGCATTCTTCCTCACTCCACATTCTGCACCTGTTCCCGCAGCTTTTCAATTTCGCTTTTGGCCGCCACCACAAGCTTAGTGATGGCGGCGTCCGATGCTTTGGAACCGATAGTGTTGACCTCGCGGTTCATTTCCTGGGTCAGAAAATCCAGCCTTCTTCCTGCTTCGCTGTTCGATTCGAGAGTTTCCCGCATCTGCCCGATATGGGATTCGAGGCGGGCAAGTTCCTCATCAATAGCGCACCGATCGGCCATCAGCGCAACTTCCTGAGCCAGCCGCTGTGGATCAATTTCCTGCGTGCCAAGCTCCCGAAGCCGTGTCTGCAGCCTTTCCTGATAGGCCTTCGGAACGCCTGGCGCAAGAATGGCGATTTGCCGCCTGTGTTCCGCCAACGTTTCCAAGTGAACGATCAAATCGCTTTTCAGGGCTGCTCCTTCTTTTTCCCGCATGGCGATCACCTGTGCGAGGGCCGTTGACGCGGCTTTTTCAAGCAGCGTCAGCACGGCTTCTTCGTCTTCTTCGCAAACCGTCAGCCGCAGCACATCCGGCTGCGAAGCAATGAAAACTGTCTCTCCATCACAATCGCCGTTTGTCATCTGCCGAAGCTTGTTCAGCACATCCCTGTACTGGCAGGCAAGCGCTTCATCCACCCGCACTTCCCTGGCATCGGCCCGGCTGTTTAGATAGCTCGCGCTGATTTCGACGTGCCCCCGGGAAAACGCTGCAGATACCTGGCGGCGCAAAGAATCCTCCGCAAAAGACAGGGCTTTGGGCAGCCGGAACGCGATATCCAGGAAACGATGGTTGACCGTTTTTATCTCAATTGTGATTTCGCGGCCGTCCGCTTCCATTCTGCATCTGCCATAGCCCGTCATGCTCCGCATGGGTGCACCTCCCCTTCTAAGCTTCATGATTATACCACAATTCAACACCCAATGAAAAGCCTAAATTTATAATCGTGCAAAAAATTACGGGGAGTCTGCCTCTTAAGGCATACGCTCCCCGCAGCCAATCCTTAATAACGCTATTTCTTCAGTACCTCCCAGGCAGAATTGCGCCGCATCCACGGGCTTTCCCAGCCGTTGCGGGCATATTCCCGAAACGCTTTGCAAGCGCTTCGCCTGGCACTCAGCCGTTCTCTCAGATCATATACCGAAAATCGCATTTTGCCTTCCCCCCTCAGGCGTAGGATGCAGCGATACCCAAAGTTTTATACCGTTTTATCCTTCCATTTGCCGCTGGCGAAGCGGGGATAAAAGCAAAGAAACCGGACAATCAGTTCCGACATGCCGAACATCCATGCCCCCGTCAGTTTGAGCCCCAGTACGTTTACAGCCAGCACGGCCATGGCGGGCCGGAACGCACTGACGCTGAACGTGGAGCAGATTGCCACGTACAGGTTGTCTCCAGCTCCCCGGAGTGAGCCGGACAATACAACAGCGCTGGTCTGAAATATCTGCACGGCGGCCAGCACCAGCAGCGTTTCCCCTGCATACTGAACCACCAGGTCGGCATTGGGCGTATTTGCACCGATAAACAATGCCGCCAGCCGGTATCGGCTCAGGGCAATCACCAGCCCCAGTACAATGGATATAATCACGGCAAACCGTTGGCAGACCTTGCCGTACAGCATGGAAAGATCGGGCCGCTTCCGCCCCAGGTTCTGCCCCACCAGCGCCGTGGCCGCAACGCCCAGGCCGTCGCCGAAGGTGAACGTCAGGTTGAGCAGCTGCATGCAAATTTGATTGGCCGCGTACATGGCCGTGCCAAGGGAAAACATAATGCGGGCATACACGAAAAAGCCGAAGCGCATACCCACTTGCTCAATGGCCGCGTTGCCGCCAACCCTAACAATGGAACGCATGCTTTCTTTATCGAATTTCCAGGAATCGTGAATGGAAAAATGAAGATAGCCTTTGTATTTTCCGCCCAGCATCACCGTGCCGAGGGCCAGCAGCAGGCCCACGCACATGCCAATTACGGAAGCAATGGCCGCGCCCCGCACCTCAAGCCGCGGGAAGCCCAGATTGCCGCCGATAAAGCAGTAATTGAAAAAAACGTTGGTCAGATTGCTCAGGATGTTGACCCACATGGTGATCCGCGTTTTTCCGACGCCCCGCTGAGCCGCGCAGATGCACATGGAAAGGGCGTTGATGGGCAGCGAATAATTCATGATGCGGAAATAATCCATGGCGTCCAGCAGTACTTTTTCGCTCTCTGCCTGGTCGCCGCCCGCCAGCAGCATGAGGGGCCTGTCAAAGACTGTGGCCAGCACCATCAGCACAACGGAAAGTCCCAGGGCCAGCATCAGCGCGTTTCGCAGCGTCATGTTGGCGGCCCCCTGCCTTTCTTCGCCGCGCCGCCTGGCCACAATGGCCGTGACGCCCACGTTCAGCGCGAAGAACAGGCACAAAAGCACCATTCTGGGCTGCGTGGGCAGGCCGACGGAAGAAAGGGCCTCGGCCCCCAGCATATTGCCCACCATCATTGTATCCACCGAGCCGATCAGGCTGACCAGCACCATTTCGATCACGGAGGGAAGCGCGATATGCCATACATCCTTATACGCCGTCTTGGCGTCCGGCAGTTCCCCCAAACGGTGTTCCGGCTTCACCATATATTCGGGAGAAAAGAAGCGGTTGAGCCAATTTAATTTCACTTCTTTCGACACTCCTTTCCAAAAAAGCGGATCATTCGCATTGTATCACAAGATATTTTTAAAGTAAATCTCAGGAACGGAAAAAGTTTGCGTTTGCTTTTGGCCGATTATTCGGTATAATGTTGAGCGTAGAAAAAACACAGGAAAGGATGCGTATATTCATGAAGGCAACCGGAAAATATATTGATGCAGCCTGGATGGGAAAGCCGCTGATTCTGTGCAATCAGCGCTGCCGGGAATGGACGCACCCCTACGAATATCAGGGCAACGGTTCCATGCTGTGCAACGCGGGCTGCGGCATCTTTTCGGTCATCCACGCGGCGCACTTCTTTGGCAAAGATCCCTGTACGCCGGAAGAGCTGGCGGATTTTTCCTGCAAATATGGCGGCCGCGGCGACGATGGCACCGACCGCCCCGCTCTCCTCGCCGCAATGGAAGCGCACGGTCTGGCCAAAGACTGCGGTTTCTCCTATCACGGAGACGGCCTGCGGAACGATCTTCCCGTTCTGGCACATCATCTGGAAGGCGGCAATGCCGCGCTCTGTAATCTTCGGGTTGGTCACATTGTGACGCTGATTGGATACCGGGTGCATGACGGCGAAGAACAGGTATTGGCGGCCGATCCTTACAGCGAAAGCATCGACAGCCGCGTTTTGCCCGCCGTACGGGAGGTGATTCCGGGAAGCGAGGTTGTTTCTCCGATCCGTAATGCAGATAACCTCATCTGCGGTTGGCAGACAAGCTATGCCCTGTACTGGTGTGCCCTTGCCACCGTCCGGGATTTCAATCTGCTGCACAAAATTTCTGCCTGACGGCACAAAAAATGGACTTCCGTTCGTTCTATTGGCAAAACATTTCCTTCTGAAAGGAGACTTCCTTTGAACCGAGCCAAACGCTTCCTGATGCTGCTGCTTGCGCTGCTCCTGTTTCTGCCGTCCACTGCGGGACGGGCCGAAACAAAAAGCGGCGTGGTGCGGGTGCTGCTGACCAAGCAGAACCTGAACGACCGCGCCGAAATTGCCCTGGACGGCAGCTATACGCTGAACGGCATTTCCTTCCAACGGGGCAGCCACCTGACTGTATCCTGCCAGACAGGCACCCTGATGGTTTATTACGAAGGCATGGCCATGGATGCCGGCAAAAGCCTGACGTTCGTCCGGCACGCCCTTCGGGACAGCCAGGAAAACGGCGTGCGTATCAACGGGCAATATGAGCTGCATCCGGGCGATCTGGAAATCACCGTGCAGGCAGGTAAACTCCAGGCAATACTGCACGCGCCCATCGAGGAATACCTGCTGGGCGTAGTGCCCTATGAAATGAGCGATTCTTTCCCGCTGGAAGCCCTTAAGGCCCAGGCCATTGCCGCCCGCACCTACGCCCTGCGGAAGGCCGGCAATCAGAAGCAGGCCTGGGATGTGGTGGACAATACCAACGATCAGGCCTATTACGGCGTCAAAGCCGAACAGAAAAACGCAGCGATGGCCGTCCGCGAAACGGCCGGGATCTGTGGCATATACAACGGCCAGTTGGCGGAATGCTTCTATTCTGCCAGCAACGGGGGTCAGACCGAATTGGCCTCCCACGTCTGGGGCGGCGGGGATTTGGGCTATCTGATCATGACGGACGATCCGTATGACCTGGAAAACCCGGACAGCACCGTGCGCACATTTACATTGAAAAAACATCTTGACAGCAACGGCGACCTGGGTCCCATCCGGGATCTTGTGCTGGGCGCTCTCAGCGAAACCCTGGAATCCATGGGCTATGATGGGGACACGGAGCATATCCGGGTAACGGATATTGTAAAGGCAGAAACAGCCCTGCCCATGTATCATGATTCGCCAAGCCGTATCATGACAAAGCTGATCCTGACCCTTTCCGTGCAGGGAAGAAAGCTGATTGCGGAGGACGAAGAGGAGGAAATCTCCATCTTCGCCATGGCAACCAATACGCCGGCCCCGGCTGGAAGCGGCGAAACCTGGTCCGGTATGCAGAGCATTCCGCAAAGCATATCGGTTACACTGGATCTTTTTCCCACCGTCCGCAATCTTCTGAACCTGACAATCAACGGCGGCACACAAAACGAGTTGATATCCATCCGGGAGACGGATGCCGCTTTCGTTCTTGAAAGCCGCCGCTATGGTCACGGTGTGGGCATGAGCCAACGTGGCGCCCAGTGTATGGCAGGCAATTACGGATGGACCTATGAGCAGATTCTGCGTTTCTACTATCCCGGCATGACGCTGAAGAAAATGACGTACGATTTCGCCCTTCCATCCCCTGTCAACGATACCTTCCTTGCCACCCCCGGCCCAGCCGCCACGCCCACGCCCCGGCCCACGCTGATGCCCCTGTCCGCCACGCCCGGGCCCAATCAGCACACGGTGCACGTCACCAACATCGGCGTCAATTCCTACCTGAACCTGCGCGCCGAGCCAAATACCCAGGCTGCCGTACTGTGCCAGCTTTATTACGGCCAGCCGCTGCTCGTGCTGGAGGACCTGGGCGACTGGATCAAGGTGCGCACCGATCAGCTGACCGGTTATGTGATGGTGCAATATGTAAATGACG
This sequence comes from uncultured Clostridia bacterium, assembly GCA_947624355.1. GTDB lineage: Bacteria > Bacillota > Clostridia > Christensenellales > Aristaeellaceae > RUG563. The sequence goes on from CANQKI010000001.1 coordinate 19,771, forward strand.
CGCAGGAATAAAGCCGAGGCGTTCTGAGATAAGTTCAGATAACATGGGATGGTATGATTGACGCATATCATCCCATATTTTTGCTGCAAATACGATCGATATTGATTCTTTCTTCTATAACTTACCAGGTTTGACCAAAGGTCGAAAAAGCATCGTCATTCATCACACCGGTATTTTACCTTGATTTTGTGCCTGACCAAGTTTACGATATGCTGTGAGCAGCATGGTCAAAAAGCAGGCCATACCGCCAACCAAATTGGAAATCGGCTCGGCGGCAAATACGCCGTTAACCCCCATTCCCATCCGAGGCAAAAGCAACGTCAACGGTGTGACAATAATAACTTTCCTGAAAAGCGAAAAGAAGATCGCATGCTTCGCATCGCCCAAGGACTGGAAGGTTGCCTGGCCGGACGTCTGGAACGCCATGAAGAAGAAGCCGAAGAAATAGATTTTGAGGGCGTCCTGTCCGGCAGCCAGGAGAGATTCATCCGGCGAAAAAATTGATACAAAGAAACGAGGTACGGCAAGCACAAGGAGCCATACGGCGGTTGTATAAAGCGTAGCAATAACCGTCATAAACCGGACGCCCTGGCGTACGCGTTGATATTCTCCTGCCCCGTAGTTATAGCCGAGAACAGGCTGTGCGCCGCTGGTGATGCCCGAAACAGGCAGATACAGCATGTCCCGCACCGAATTGACCACCGTCATGACGCCGACATACAGGTCGCCGCCGAAATGCTGCAAGGTGGCATTACAGGCAACCTGAACCACCGAATTGGTACCCTTCATAATAAATCCAACCACACCCAGAGCCATAATTTCCCGAACCAATGGCAGCCGAATTCCCATATCCGTCCGTCGAAGCGGCAGAATGGCTTTTTTGCCAAACAGGAAAAGCAGCACCACGGCACAGGAAGCTGCCTGGCTGATGATGGTGGCCAAAGCAGCGCCCTGCACCCCCATGTGCATTGCAAAAATAAACAGCGGATCCAACACCAGGTTCAGCGCCGCTCCCAGCGCCGTAGTCAGCATGCCTATTTGGGGAAACCCCTGGGCGTTGATAAAGCCGTTCATACCGGTGGCCAGCATGGTAAAGGGTGTGCCGATCAGATAGATGGCAAGATACGCATCGGCATATGGATAGGACGCGTCGCTTGCACCAAAGAGATAAAGAATTGGCCGTTTGAAAAGATAACAGACAGCCATCAGCACCACGGAGCAATAAATCAGCAGGACGAATACATTGCCCTGAATCCTGCCGGCCCTCTCCTCCTGCTTTGCTCCCCGGGCAATGGCAAAAAGCGGCGCGCCGCCCGTGCCGAACAGGCTGGTAAACGCGGCAATCAGCGATACGATGGGAAACACCAGCCCGACGCCCGTCAGGGCCATGCTGTCCGCCGCCGGCAGGTGCCCAATATAAATCCTGTCCACAACATTGTAGAGCAGGTGTACGATTTCGGCTATCGTCAGCGGTACCGCCTGGGCCATGATTTGCCGCCATACCTTACCCTGGGAAAAATCGTGCTTTCTTTCCGCCACTGTCAGATCCTTCTTTTCATCATTCTTTTTCAGCTTGCCGGAGGAATTTGTCCATCGCATCCACGATTTGCATATATTCGGGAGAAATCGTACAGACATGCGGCGCGTCCTGCAGCCACAGCATGGCCTTTTTTCTGCTTGATATGCCGTTCAGGATGATATCCGGGCTGTCAGCCGTCACTGTCTTATCCTGATGCGACTGCACCGCGAGCAGCGGGCAGCGGATCAGGGAAAGATGCGTTTTCGCCCGGTGCATGAGAACGTTCAGATCATGAGTGCTGCGGGTCGGGAAGCCGTCGTAGCCGATGTCATAGGCAGCGTCCAGTGTCGCCCGCGCACCGTCTGCCCGCTTATGAACCATGGGATAAAAGCAGGAACCGATCAAGGCAAAATGACGGAAACGGTTCGTGGTGTTCATAGGGGCGGCAATTGCCACACAGGCCGTAAGTTCTGCTTCTTCCGCCAGCATGAGGGCCAATACGCCGCCCATACTGAGCCCCGCTACGGTAAAATGCCGGTACTGCTTCTTCATTTCCTGCGCCGCCGTTCGCGCTGCCTGCAAATAATCCTGCCAGGAAGCGTTCAGCATATCCTCAGGTTTTGTACCATGACCAGGCAGCAGGATGCCGCACACGGCAAACCCGCGTTCATGCAGGGCATCGCCGATTTTCCGCATATGGGACGGCGACCCCGTGAATCCATGAATCAGCAAGATTCCGTGTTCTCCCTCCGGATAGTTGAAGGGCCGGGCAAGCGGCGATGAAAAATTCTCCATCAAAATCCATTCCTTCCATAGCAAGCGAAGCGCCGCCCGAAACCGGGCGGCGTAGAAAACGAATCGAAACAGTTACGCGGCGGGCTCCTCCATATTCAGAGCCATGAAAGCGTTGTAGAGCTCCACAAGCGACGCGTATTCATCCGGCATAACCGCCTGAACCTTAGTCTTCAGGCCAGCGACGCCGCTTTGCACCACATCAGCGGAGAAAGCGTTCAGCGCCTCGGCGTCAGTGCCGCTCGAAAGGGCGGTAAAAGAAACGGCCGTCTTCCCTTCAATGGAAGCGGGCATCGTGATTTCGCCGCCTTCTTCGAACACTACATTGGTAACCAGGAGCTGCAGCCCGGGCACGGGAAAATTCAGCGCCATATTCATCCATGGGGTCGGCGTCTGCCCGCAGTCCACGCCAAGGCCAATGTAAAAGCCTCCGCTGTACAGGCCGGTCATGGTAACATAGGCGCCTTCATCCGCGCCGGGCATCATCATCACATCCAGCACCGTAGCAATGGAGCCCTGCCCAGCCTGGGCAGCGGACATCACAGCATCTGCATCCGTCAGCTCCGCTTCGCCAACGGCAACATTCAGGTGAACCTTTTCATTTGTAATTAGGGCGGAAGAGAAAAGAGCGCCGTCGTTTATCGTCATGGAAAAGGTCAGGTAATAATTTTCTTCGGAATTGCCCTCCGCATCTACAGCACTGTATACCTTGATGTCCATGGGAATCGCCAGCGTTTCGGCAGGGGTTTCGGCAATCGTGTCGCTCAGACTCTTCGTAATCTCGGAATCGGGCGCAGCATCCTTTAGAATCGTCAGCATGCCGTTCATTACATCACCTACCGTCATGTTGACGGGCGTCATGACCTGGAACGCCGTCTCTTCAAAGGTATATTCGCCCGGAACAGCCTCCCCCTGACTGGCCTCCAGTTTGGTCAAAAGGCTGTCAACATAAGCGTTGATCTGTTCTTCAGTAACCGTCTGCCCGTTCATCTGCAGGACCGGGCCGCTGGCAGTGGCGGTGTAAATATTCGTTGGGCCGTCCGCACCGCCAATCGTGACGATAACGGCAGTACCCGCAGTAGAAATTCCGGCGGACTGGGCAATCGCCTGCAGTTCTTCCTGCGTCACCGTGATGGCATAATTGGGGAACATGTCACTGACGATCACCAGATGATCATCCTGGGCCGCGACGGACACGGTTGCCACGGTCTGCCCTTTCAACTGAATATCAGCCTGCGCGCCGGCATCCTGCGCTGTAACAATCTTGAAGGACAAAGCATCCATAAAGGCCGTCACAGTGTTCATCAGGGCATCGCTCTGTTCGGGAGGAACAGCGCCGACCAGCCCGTTTGCAAGCATATTTTCGTTCATTTGCACCGTAACGGTAGCCGTTTCAGCAGAAGCGCCAATGCAGTACACAGCCAGGAGCAATGCCATGATAAGCGAACAAATCTTCTTCATTCTGAATAAACCTCCTGATAGATTTTTACAAATGATGTGCAGCCGTTTTCAGCGGCTCGCAGGGGTATTATAACACAGTTTCTCCATTCAATCAATGTCTTTCAGGTGCGTTTTCAGGCACATCCGGCACATTTACACTGTCAGCCTTGCGGCAGTGCAGTAGGGAGCGACGGAGCAATTTGGGATACAAGCTGCTGCAGCCAATTCCGGGCGTTCTGCAGCCAGCGCTGCGTCAGCGCAGCCCATCCATCTCCATTCAATTGATCAATCCGCATGGCGCCCGTTAAAGAATCCACCGAATCGACCGCCCAGGTTACGGCAGTCCGGGCCGAAAGATTGGCCGTTATAGAAGCGCTGGTATTCATGTCGGTCCATGTGAGCGTCGCTTTCAGCGCAGTGGCGGCCCGGACATTGCTCTTGGAAGAGAACATGGCATTCAGGGTCAGGGACTGCGGCGGCATATCGCTGTCCTCTTCAGGCTTGAGCAAAAGGGTGTAGCGGAAGGCGCGGCTGTATGTGTCCGACGCCAGGTCAAACTCATCCTCGCCGATTTCAACATCCAGATTGTAATCAAAATGAATCGGGTTCACGTCCGCAGCAGCCGCATCATCGCCCATAGGGAAGTCCGAAACATCAGCAGGAGCGAAATCTATCGCACCGGTATAAATGCCCGGTTCAATTTCGGCACCGGTAACGGAAAAATCGCCATACTGGGTCACGGCAGCAACATTCCACTGCTGGCCTTCGTTGGTCGTGTTGTTTTCAATTTTCAGTTCGGAAAGCTGGCCGCCCTCGGCAAAAGGCAGCGTTATGCTGTCCATCAGAAGATTTCCCTGGGTATCATACCTGCGCGTGATCTGTACGTCGCCCGTGATTTTCGTCTGATCAATGACGGTGAAAAAGGTATCCCGCATGCCGGGCTGCAGGTAGGCAGCGGCTTCCTCTGCCGTCAACACTTCACGAAGCAGCGCCAGCAGCCCCTCATCGGCGTACAGGTCAATGAGCAGCTGCTTAATCTCCGCCTTAACCGCCTGCGCGGGAATGGTGCAGGAAAGCTCGGTATACATCGTTCCGTTTTCCGTATTTCCCGTTGTGGAAGCGTAGCTGTTGATCCATGCGCCCATTTTGGTATCATACAGGCTGCGGTATTCCGCCGCGCGTTCCTGCCAGGTTTGGGGCGCAGTTTCGACAGCAAGCAGGACATGCCAAAGCGGCGGCCATGCCTCGTCCTGTTGGGCGGCAGCCTGCATAATCCTGGAAAAGTCCCAGGAAACAGGTGCGGTATAATATACATTCTTTCCGGCCAGCAGATCGCTTGCAAAGCCGACCAATGCATCGTCGTACAGCACATCCGTTACCGCCGCCGTTTCACCGTTCATTTTGATCTGCACGGTCGCCTGGCCTTCGCCGCGTGTGATGCTATGCTCCGCTTCCAGGGAAAGGGCGGGAAGCAGTGTGCGCAGGGTCGCCCATACCTCAGGCTCCACCGCAGCCGTTTCCATCCCGGTGATGGCAAAAGTCATTTCTCCGCGCACAGCATTGTTCTGCATTTGGCCGACAAATTTTTCGTCTACCGTGTAATCCTCGGCCAATACGCCGGTGCAGCTCAGTGCAAGCACCACCGTCAGCACAACAGCAGCAATCTTCTTCCTCATGGTTCTTCAACCTCCTCGCTTACGAGCCATTGATTTTCTTCGTTCTGTAATATACTTTCTTCGTTTCCATTCAAAGGCAAGACAGCAGGCGCGTTCATCCAGTCGTCATTGCGTAAGGCATGGGTGAGTTTTGCTCTGGCATCCTCCGGCATTTCCGCCAGCAGACGCAGGAGCATTCCCGTCATTGGCGCGAGCTCCTGCTGTACGGCGGCCTTGGCCTCCCCGGGCGTTTTCCCCCGCAGATCCAGTGCCGAATCGGCCGCAAACGGGGGTGATTCCGCAATGGATGCCGCGTTCACGGTCATTGTCCCCTTTGCCGTTACCCGGCTGCCGGATTTTTTCTGAAGAGCAATTTCACCATGCAGCCCGCCGCTATCCAGCGTCAGTGCAGGTTTCCAAACCCAGTTGGCCTTATTGCCCCCGATTTTCGTATCAAGTTCCGCTTTTCCGCTCCAGGTTTCGGCATCGCCTGAAATTGCGTTATTCAGCGTCGCTTCCAGGGTGGCGGTATCCTTTTGTCCATCCAGTGTTCGGGCATATGTGCCGGACAGCGACAGCACATTCTTCCTGTCCTGAACGCTCAGTTTCCCTGTAAATGTTACTTTCAGCAGGTTTCCACCCTTGACAGCGGGCAGCGACAGGGAAAGATAGCCTCCCCTGCCAGGGGTAAACCCGCCGAACAGCGTTACCTTACGCACATCCTCTCCCAAGCCAGCGTTGCCTGTGAACTGAAGGCCCATGTCGACGCCTCCCTTATCCAGAAAGCGTTTGAACCGGCACTGGCCCGTAAAGCGGAGTCCCTGCAGCAGCGTTTGAACTGCCAGGTATTGTTCGGGCGTATTGGCCAGCACGGCCTGGATTTCGGGAAGAAGAATCTTCGCTATTTGCGGCCACACCGCATTCATTTCCTCTTCGGTCAACGTGTAGGTATCGTAAGCGTCCGACGCCGCAGCGTTTTTGATGGACGTGTTCTCGTCCGAATGCTTGGGCTCCTTGACCGTCCCCAGTAAAGCGTACAGGGTCGGCGCAAGGCGGAAATAGGCAGCCGGAATCAATGAAAAATCCGGAATGCCTTCCACACCGGAAAGCAGCGAAAGGGCATCCGCCTGGTCAGTTATATACGCGTTGCCGGTGGAAAATGCAGTCAGGGTTTCCGCCGTTTCCCGCTGAATTATGGCGGAAAACATTTCGCTGCCGTCCAGGAGCATTGCGCAGCCGCTTAGCTCCCGGCTACCTGACTGCATCGCGGAAACCCGAAGACGCACGCGGTTCAGCCAGCCATTAAGCGCCGCCAGGGCGTCGTCTGAAAATGAATCCAGTTCGGAAAACTGCAACCCCATTTCCACTTGCAATACGCCCTGATCTGCCATGAGCGAAAGGCCGGGAGAGAATTCCGCCCGGGCGGAACCGCAAAAAAACAGCATGACCGCCAGAAACAGGCTCAGCATTCCGTTTGCCATCCTTTGCATCCGCATCTCTCCTTCCGCATGGCAGTGTTTTCATTCATTGAACGGATTTCAGCGCAGATTTCTTGCATATGCCATGGAAAAATTTTTCCGGAACGGGCTTATTATAACGCACAATGTCCAAAATGAAAAGAGCGTACTTGTAAATTTCACGCATCCTGTGTTTGACAAAATATGCCCGTTCATTCTATAATAATGTTGAAATTATCAGGCGGAGGCGTCGTATGCGCATTCTGGGGATCGATCCCGGGCTTGCCACCATGGGGTGGGGTATTCTGGATACCGACGGGCGCAAAAATGCGCTGGTGCAGTGCGGTGCGGTCATCACGCCCCCCGATATGCCCATGCACGAGCGGCTGCACAAGATTTTTGTGGATGTGAGCGCCCTGTGCAATACCTACGCTCCCGACGAAATCGTATTTGAGGAACTGTTTTTTGCCAAGAACGTGACCACGGCACTAAGCGTTGGCGCCGCCCGGGGGTGCGCCCTGTGCGCCTGCTCGGAATATGGAAAACCCATGTATGAATATACGCCCATGCAGATCAAGCAGGCAGTGACCGGCTATGGAAAGGCCGACAAGCACCAGGTGCAGCAGATGGTGAAAATGATGCTGAACCTGCCTGACATCATCCGGCCGGACGACGCCGCCGACGCTGTGGCTGCCGCACTGACCCATGCGGCCTCGGGCCGGATGAAAACGCAATTCCTGATGAAATAAGAGGGATTACAATGTATGCATATTTAAAAGGCGTCGTGGCTGACAAGGGCCAGAACGAATTGGTGCTGGACGTGAACGGAGTAGGCTATCTGCTTTCCGTCAGCATGAACACCCTTCAGGAAACGCCGCCGCAGGGTGAAACCATGAAGGTGTACACCTATCTTTCCGTCCGGGAGGATGCCATGGAGCTTTTCGGCTTTGCCACCCGGGAAGAACGCTCCATGTATCTGAAACTGCTGTCCGTCAGCGGCATCGGGCCCAAGCTGGCCCTGGCGATTTTAAGCGCCATGCCCCTGCGGGATCTTACGTTGGCCATCGTAACCGGCGACGCGACCGCCCTTTCCCGGGCCCCCGGCGTCGGTAAAAAGACGGCCCAGCGGCTGGCGCTTGAACTCAAGGAAAAGGTGTCGCAAAGCGACCTGGAATCGGCTCCAACGCCGTCCGGCGCTGTTTTCCCCATTCAGGAGGATGCCGCCGTGGAAGCCCTGGCGGCCCTGCAGGCCCTGGGCTATACGCCGGCCGAGGCCGCCCGGGCCATCGGCCAGGTACGCGGGCAGAGCGATTCTGCCAACGAACTGGTGCGGCTGGCCCTTCGGGGCATGGCAGGCATGTGATGATAGGGTAAGAATACGGGAGGCACATTGATAATGGATGATCGGTTGGTTATGGCGGGAATGCGGCAGGAGGACGCCGATATTGAGGCTTCTCTGCGACCCCATCACCTGCGGGAATATATCGGCCAGAACAAAGTAAAGAACAGCCTGAGCATTTATATCAACGCGGCGCTCAAGCGCCACGATGCGCTGGATCATATGCTGCTCTACGGCCCGCCGGGCCTTGGCAAAACCACCCTGGCCTGCATTGTGGCCGCCGAAATGGGGCAGAACATTCGGGTCACGTCGGGTCCTGCCATCGAACGTCCCGGCGACCTTGCCTCCATCCTGACCAATCTGAATGCGGGGGATGTGCTCTTTATCGACGAAATCCACCGCCTGTCCCGGGCTGTTGAGGAGGTTCTCTACCCCGCTATGGAGGATTACGCCCTGGACATTATGATCGGCAAGGGCCCTACTGCCCGTTCCATGCGCCTGGACCTTCCCAAATTTACTTTGATCGGCGCCACCACCCGGGCGGGCCGCCTGTCCGCGCCGCTCCGGGATCGGTTTGGCATTGTGTTCAGGCTTGAGATTTATACGCCGGAGGAGCTCGCCCGGATCGTGGCCCGTTCCGCCGGGATTCTGGGAATGCCTTATGATGAAGACGGTATTCTAGAAATCGCCCGACGCAGCCGGGGCACGCCCCGCATTGCCAACCGTCTGCTCAAGCGCGTCCGGGACTTTGCCCAGGTGCGCAGCGACGGGCATATCACCGCGGAGGTAGCCCGCGACAGCCTGAACATGCAGGATGTGGATGATTTGGGCCTTGACCGGGTAGACCGCGCCGTGCTGACCGCCATGATCGATAAATTCGGCGGCGGGCCCGTGGGGCTGGATACCCTGGCCGCCGTCACGGGCGAGGACGCCGTAACCATTGAAGATGTGTACGAGCCTTACCTCATGCAGCTGGGCTTTCTCATGCGCACGCCCCGGGGCCGTGTCTGCACCCCTGCGGCCTATGAACACCTGGGCAAAACGCCGCCCCCACCCAAGCCGGACGCCCCTGCTTCCGACAATGAACAAATGCAGTTTTTTGACTGATTTCCGGAGGCAGCCATATGCGGATTCGCCCCGCCTCGTTCAATGATCTTTCTGAATTTGCCCGCATTTACGACGCCGCCAAGGCGTACATGCGGGCGTCCGGAAATCCCAATCAATGGGCCACAGCTTATCCGAATCCCGAAACCCTGAAGAAGGATATTGCCGCCAGGCAGCTTTACGCCATGGAGGAAAACGAAAAGGTGCACGGCGTGTTCGCCCTGATTCCGGGTCCGGAGCCCTCCTATGCCGTTATTGATGGTGCCTGGCCCAATGATCTGCCTTATGTCACCATTCACCGCATCGCGTCCGACGGCCGGATACACGGCGTGTTTGCCGCCTGTGCCGATTTTGCCAAAGCGCGATACCGGGCCGTACGCATCGACACCCATGCGGACAACAAAACCATGCAGCATTTAGCCGATAAAAACGGTTTTGTCCGCTGCGGCATTGTGCAGTTGAAACGCGGCGGAGCAAGAATCGCCTATCAGTGGACAAAGGAAGAATGACAGCCTTATGAAAACATCGGATTTTTATTATGACCTGCCGGAGCGACTCATTGCCCAAACCCCTATGGAACCCCGGGACGCTGCCCGCATGATGGTGATTCACCGGGATACCGGTCTGCGGGAAGACAGAATTTTCCGGGATATTATCGATTACCTGAATCCCGGCGACGTAATGGTGATCAACCAGACGAAGGTCATCCCCGCCCGTTTGCTGGGTGAAAAAGAGGATACAAAGGTCCCTGTTGAAATCCTGCTGCTCAAGCGGGTTGACAAGGATCACTGGGAAACGCTGGTGCGCCCGGGCCGCCGGCTCAAAAAAGGTGTGACGGTTTCTTTTGGTGACGGCGTTCTTCGCGCCAGGATCGGCGAAACTACTGACGCCGGCGGCCGCGTGGTGGAATTTCTGTACGAGGGCGTCTTTGAAGAATTGCTGGATCGTTTGGGTGAAATGCCCCTGCCCCCTTATATCCACGAAAAACTGGATGACCCCGACCAGTACCAGACCGTCTATGCCAAGCAATCCGGCAGCGCCGCCGCCCCCACTGCAGGGCTGCATTTCACCCCCGAACTGCTGGAACGGGTGCGGCAGAAGGGCGTTCACATTGTGCCGGTGCTATTGCATGTGGGCCTCGGCACCTTCCGCCCCGTCAAGGTGGAGGATGTGAGCCAGCACCAGATGCATTCGGAATATTATGAGGTTACACCCGAAGCAGCAGACGCAATCAACTCAGCCCGGCAGAAGGGCGGCCGTATTGTCTGCATCGGCACCACTTCCGTGCGTACCCTGGAAACAGTGGCGGACGAAAACGGCGTCATCCACCCCGGCATGGGCGAAACCAGCATCTTCATTACGCCCGGCGTCCGCCTCAAGGCCACCGACGTGCTGCTTACCAATTTCCATCTGCCGGAAAGCACCCTGCTCATGTTGATTTCCGCCATGATGGGCCGGGAAGAGGCCCTGGATGCTTATCGGGAGGCCGTGGAAAAGGAGTACCGGTTCTTTTCCTTCGGGGACTGCATGCTGATTTTGTAAAAAACGCTGTAAAATCCGCTGCCAACGGATAAACGGCGCGGTGTCAATACCAATATTTTGATATTTTTCCGGGTTTCAATGAGTCATAAAGATTTCAGAAAAATATATACTTCATTTCCTTTTCTGTTGACGTACCCATACCCATCCGTTTCAAAGCCCAGGCTTTTGTGCAGGGCAATGCTTGCGTGATTGTCGGCTTGCACCTGTTGCAACGCAATTCTGTATCCCTTGCCCTTGGCAATATCCAGCGCAATGCGCATGGCTTCCGCGCCAAATCCGCGGCGACGGAAAACCGGAAAAATTTCCGGGCCAACGGAAATCACGCTGTCAGAAAGCTGATACAAAGAAATCATACCGACAATTTGATTGCCGTCAATGACGGCAAACATTTCATAATACTTTCCATGAAAAATAAGCCTATTCCAATTACAGATTGTGTCCCGAATCTCTTCGACAGACGTGCAGATGTTTCCGTTTTCCAGCAAAACTGCGGCGTCCGATTCCCGAAAGTGCCTTAAGGATACCATCTTCATTCTTCCATTTCTGCAGTAATAGCGGCGATTTTTCCCTGTCGCAGGTAAATGCGCGGAACCCTGCGCCCGATCATGGCCAGGGATTCGTTGCGGTTGAGGTTTCCCAGCGCCGCGTATTCACGAAGGGAAATGCCGCCGCCAAGCAGTGTAGCCGTATCCCCCGGTTTTACTCCCGGAATATCCGTCACATCCACCATCATCTGATCCATGCAGACCAGGCCCAGCACCGGAGCCTTTTGCCCGTGAATCATTACATAGCCCTTTTTTGAAAGCGCTCTGGAATACCCATCCACGTATCCCGCCGCCAGCGTGGCGACAAGCGTATCCCGTTCCAGCGGCGTATCGTCATACCCCACGCCCTCGCCCTTTGCCGCGACGGCGACCCGGGTCACCCGCGCCTTCAGCGCGGCGACGGCCCTGCCTTCGTCATACCGTTCCCAGGAGACCGGCACGTTGCCGTACAGAAATGCTCCCACCCGCACAGCGTCCAATTGCCACTCGGGGTAGCGGGTCAGGCCGATAGAATCGAGAAGATGCAGCATTTGCGGCCGGGCTCCGGCATTTTTTAGTTGCTTAACAGCGTCCATAAACAGCGTGAACTGCGCCTTGCTCTGCTCCCGGGAACGCAGGGCAAGATGGCTGTATATTCCTTCAATGAAAAAGCCGGGCAAGCCGATCATCGGCAGCGCTTCTTCCGCGCTGCAAAAACCCAGGCGGTGCAAACCGGTATCCAGCTTGATATGTACTTTTGCCGGTTTTCCGCACGCCTCCGCCGCCTTTGACACCGCCCTGCCTTCTTCCACCGTATTGACCGTTACGGAAATATCCTCTGCAATCAGGCGGCCCAGATAGGCGCTTTCCGCAGCGCCCATCACCAGAATATGCGCATCCGGCAGTGCCCGGCGCACAGCCAGCGCCTCCTCCGCGGTGGCCGTTGCAAACCAATCGGCCCCCGCTTCATAAAGCGTTTTTACAGTGCGTGAAAGGCCAAGCCCATAGGCATTAGCCTTTACGACGCAGATGAACGCCGTTTCCGGCTTGCACAAAGACTTTGCCAGCCGATAATTGTAAATCAGCGCGTCCTCGTCCACTTCCAGCCATACCCGGGACATGGCGCGGTCAGTTTCCATCGCTGTCCTCCGAAAGCAGCGCCCTGTATGCCGCCAATTCTTTCTGATTGCCAAGAATCATGTGTCCCGGCTCGATTTCAACCCAGACGGGCTGATCCACGCTGTAATCATGCACACTTTCATCGTAAATAACGGGCGGCCCCTCCTGCCGTTCATCCGGCGAGGGAACAGGCACGGCGGAGAGAAGGGCCTTCGTGTACGGATGCAGCGGATGGTGGAACAGCGTTTCCGTTTCAGCCAGCTCCACCAGACGGCCTTTGTGAATCACGGCAATCCGGTCGCAAATGAACCGCATGACGGAAAGATCGTGGGAAATAAACAGATAGGTAAAGCCCCGCTCCTTCTGCAGTTCTGCCAGCAGATTCAGCACCTGGGCACGGATGGACACATCCAAAGCGGAAATCGGCTCGTCCGCCACGATGAACTCAGGCTGCATAACGAGCGCCCGGGCGATACCGATGCGCTGCCGCTGACCGCCCGAAAATTCATGGGGAAAGCGGCTGGCAAACTCGGGCAGCAGCCCCACGGCCATCAACGCCGCGTCTACCCGCTTCTTGCGTTCTTCCTTGCTCAGATGCTTTTCCACGTTATACAGGCCTTCGGATACAATGTAATCCACCTTGGCCCGCTCGTTGAGGGAGGCCATAGGGTCCTGGAAAATCATCTGAATTTTCCGGGTCACTTCCCGATCCAGCTTTTTGCTGATTCTGCCATTGATTTTCTGCCCTTTAAAAAGGATTTCCCCCGCAGCGGCCTCATAGATCCGGATGATAGCCCGGCCGATGGTGGTTTTGCCCGACCCGGATTCGCCTACCAATCCAAAGGTTTCTCCCGGATAAATGTCAAAGCTGACCCCACGCACAGCGTAAAACGGATGCCGGCGGGGGCCGAACGCCACCTTCAGATCGCGCACGGAAAGCAGCGGTTCACGTTCCATCGTCATTTCAGCGCCCCCGCTTTCTTCAGTCGTTTCAGAATTTCCGGCGGTTCCACATGCGGCGCGCGGGGATCGAGCAGCCAGGTGCGGGCCTTATGGGTGGGCGATACGTCAAAGAAGGGCGGCCGCTCTTCAAAATCGATCTTCAGGGCGTGAGGATTCCGGGGAGCAAAGGCGTCGCCTTTGATTTCGGCGTAAAGATTGGGCGGCGTTCCCTTGATGGAAAACAGCGCCTCGCCCTTTGCCCCCAGCTGCGGCAAGGAGGAAAGCAGCGCCCAGGTATACGGGTGTCGGGCGTCGTAAAACACTTCCCGGCTGGAGCCGATTTCCACAATATCTCCCGCATACATCACGGCTACACGGTCGGCCACGTTGGCCACCACTCCCAGGTCATGGGTAATATAAACGGTGGTCAGGTTGTATTTGCGCACCAGATCGCGGATCAGGTGCAGAATCTGGGCCTGGATGGTTACGTCCAAGGCGGTGGTAGGCTCGTCGCAAATAAGGATTTTGGGGCTGCAGGCAATGGCGATAGCAATAACGACCCGCTGCCGCATGCCGCCGGAAAACTCATGGGGATACTGTTTGGCCCGGGCCTCCGGATGCGCGATGCCCACATCGTTGAGAATTTCGATCATTTTCCGGTAAGCTTCGGGGCCCGTCACCTGCCTGTGCAGCTTCAGCGCCTCGGTTATCTGGGCGCCAATGGTTTTCAGGGGATTCAGGCTGGTCATGGGATCTTGCAGCACCATGGCGATTTCCCCGCCGCGGATGGTAAGCCACTGCTTTTCGGTGGTAAATGCGGCGAGGTCCTGACCCTTGTAGTAGATATGGCCGCTTTCAATCCAACCGTTGAGGTCGTTGAGGCCCATAAAGGCCTTCGTCAGCACTGATTTTCCCGAACCGGACTCCCCCACGATCGCCAGCGTTTCGCCCTCGTACAGGTCCAGCGACACATCCCGGATCGCATGCAGCTGCTTGCCCCGCAGGGAGAACTTGATATTCAGGTTCTGAACGGACAGGATAGGGGTCTGATCCATCTGTTCTCCCTCCTCACGTATGGTTTTTGGGGTCGGCGGCGTCCGCAAAGGCATTGCCGATAATGTAGAACGAAATGGTGATAATGGAAAGCACAATGGTGGGGAACACCAATTGATAGCTGGCCGAAGTCGCAAGCAGCTTGCGGCCCACGTTAATCAGGTTTCCAAGCGACGGGATACTCACCGGCAATCCCAGGCCGATATAGGTAATGAACACCTCGCTGCCGATAGCTCCGGGAACGGACAGCGCCATACGCAGCGTAATCACCGATACCAGGTAAGGCAGCAGGTTCCGCATGATGATGCGGAAAGTGCCCGTGCCAAGGCACCTGGAAGCCAGGTTATAATCCCGGTCGCGGATGATGACGATCTGATTGCGCACGAACCGCGCCATGCCCACCCAGCCCGTCACGCTCATAGCCAGAATCAGCGTGCTCACACCGGGGCGCAGGATATAAGAAACCAGGATCAGTACAATGGTGGTGGGGATATTGTCAATCACGTTATACACTTCGGTCAGCAGCCTGTCCAGGGAACGAACATAGCCCCACAATACGCCGATCAGAATACCGATGACAGCCTGAAAAACCGCCACCACCATGCCGATCATCAGGGACGTGCGGGTGCCGGACCAGACCATAGCCCATAGATCCTGTCCGGCGTTGTTTGTGCCGAAGAGGAAGGGACGCGTATCCGGAAGCAGCCGGATTTTTGCCGGTTCCTTCAGCACTGCCGTTCCGTCCTCCCGCATGGTCAGGGCACTTTTCTTCACAAACAGTTCGTCGCCCTTGTTTGTCAGATCGTTCGGTGAAGTAAAAAGCTTTACAGAGAAATTGGAACGCGCTTCGTAGGGCGTATTTTCGTAATCCTCCGGCAGCTTCAGCTTGGTGGTGAAATCATTCTTCACATAGCCCTGTTTCCCGTCATATTCGACGAAGCAGAATTCGTCGCCGTATTCCAGCACGGTAAATTCCTTCCGGCTGGGAATGGTGGCCAGGGCGTTGCTGACGGCGGCCCATTCTTCATTTTCCCAGGGCGTCACGGCGAGCACGGTGCCCGCCTCTGCTTCCGCAACCACGTTGGTGAACCCTGGCTGCACGTTCATCATCTGCATTTCGGTAATGGGATGATTGATCACCAGGTTGGCCTCGTACTGCCCGGGAAGATAGGGCTGGATAAAGGTAAACACCAGCAGCACAGCCAGAACCACGGTCAGCAGCATGGCGGTCTTGTTCTTCAGGAA
This sequence comes from uncultured Clostridia bacterium, assembly GCA_947624355.1. GTDB lineage: Bacteria > Bacillota > Clostridia > Christensenellales > Aristaeellaceae > RUG563. The sequence continues at coordinate 35,502 of CANQKI010000001.1, forward strand.
GCAATGAAACGTGCTGCCCCAGTAGGAATAATCGGAATAGCCCGCCATTTCAGCAGCGGCACTGTCGTACTCGGCGAAGGAGAAGCCGCTGTTTTCAAGCGGAGCCACAATATGATCGCGGATTCCTTTCATCAGCGGGCACCTTCCTTCTTCTGCAGGCTGATGCGCGGGTCAATGACCGCCATCAGCAGATCGCCCAGCAGCATGCCCACAATGCCGATGCAGGAATAAATCATCACAAGGGCCTGAACCATGGGATTGTCCTGGCGGCTGATTACGTCCACCAGCAGCCCGCCCATTCCGGGAATGGAGTACAGGGACTCAATGTAAATGGAGCCGCTTACCGTGTAAAGCAGCGAGGTGGGGATATACTGAATCATGGGCACGAACGCATTGCGAAACACATGCCGCATGGTGATTTTTCTGCTGTCAACGCCCTTGGCCCGGGCCAGGCGCACATAATCCTTGTTGAGTTCATCCACCATGTATCGCCTCAGCCACATGGCGTAATAGGCGATGTTGCCCAGGGACATGGAAAACACCGGCAGAATCCAGGAAACCGGATTCTTTTCATCAAACAGCATGCTGACGCCAAACAGCGTAGAGCCAAAGGACTGAATGTAGATATAATACACCGCCGCCGGAACGGCATTCACCAGCACGATGAACACCGTGCCGAATTTATCCCAGAATTTGTTTTTGGAACGTGCCATCGCGGCGCCCAGCGGAATGCCAAGTACCAGGGAAACCGCCATGGAAAGCAGGCCCATTTTGATGGAGATCGGCGCTTTGCGTACCACAATATCGGCGATGGGCACCCCCGCGCTGTAACGGGCCGACGTGCCCAAATCGCCGTGAAAAAGATTGACGAAGAAATTTTTGAGCTGCACAAGAAGCGGATCGTTCAGACCCATTTTCTGCAGCGTCGCCTGAATTACCGCGTCGTCCAGTTTGTCGATATTGTCAAAATATCCGTCAATGGGCATCTGGCGCACCATGATGAACACGACGGTCAGAATAATCGCCAGGGTGAACAGCGATTGCCCGATTCGCTTGAGTAAATACTTCGCCAACTCGGTAACATCCTTTTTCCATTTGTTCGCCGCGGGAAAATGCATTCCCGCAGCGACGGCGTCACGTCCGGTTGCGCCAAAACATGACGCAAACGATGCAAGAGCGCCGGAGCGCTCTTGCACCGTCAGCAAATTTCATTATTCCGCCGCGTTCCTGGCTTCCTCGTAAGCGTCCAGGGCGTCATAGTAAGCGTCGGTATCCATATAGGTATCCAGCTTATACTGACCCTTGTAACGCTCTGTGGTGAGGCCGTAAGGTGCGATAGGCGAAGAGAAGGGATCAAGCAGGGAAGCGGTGTAGCCGCCGGAACCGTATCCGAAGGGAATGACGCAGGCGTGATCGATCAGGTACGCTTCCGCTTTGGCAAAGGCAAGATAGCGCGCTTCCAAATCGTCTGTGATGGACTTAGCCGCGTCAACCAGCGCATAATACTCGCTGATCATCTCAGTATCGGTTGCCTTATCCACATAGCAATAGTTGTTATCCACCGCGAAGGGCTCAGTATACGTCAGGGGATCGGCGTAGTCGGGGCCCCAGTTGCAGTTCATCATGCCGTACATACCGGTGCGGCGAGCCGACAAGTAAGAAGTGGAGGGGCCCGCTTCAATCACTACGTCGATGTAGTCGGTTCCCAGCACGTCTTCCAGCTGCTGTTCCACGATCTGCGCTTCCTCAGCAGAGTTGTTGTCCGACGAAGTAGGGTTGTAGAGCAGCAGCACCTTGACCGGGAAAGAAGCGCCCGCGGCAGTCAGCTCCGGCATGGCCGCTTCCTTATACGCCAGGGCTGCTTCTTTGTCAAACGTATCCACGCTCTTGGCCGTAATCGCCGCCAGATCGCCCATGTTGATGTAGTCCGTGCCATTATAATCCACAAAGGCGGGAGGCGTAATGGTGTTATAGAGCAGATTCTCAGGATTTTCCGCATCGATCAGCGTCTTCGCCTTGACGCGATTGAACGCGCTGACAATGGACTGGCGGAAATTCTCATTGTTGACGGCAATGCGCCAGTTGTCCGGTTCATAAGCGGCGTCAAACTGCGGATCAAAGTTGAAGGTGTAGAAGTAGCTGTAATAGCTGGTGAGGCGGGAAGGATGAATCATAGCCGCCTTTTCAGGATCGGAAAGCCAGTCGGCAATCAGTTCGGCGCTGAGGGAAGCGCTGTCCACTTCGCCGCGCAGGAACAGTTCGGGCGAAACCGTGGACGCTTCCTTGTTGTATTTGTCAATGATCTGATCGATATGCACGTTGGCGGCGTCCCAGTTCTTTTCGTTCTTGGTGAGCACCCGGGTTTCCTGGGGCTTGAACTCGCTGATGTAATACGCGCCGCAGTAGAGCAGGGTATCGTTTCCGGTAGCAAGGCCAAACTGATCGCCCTTTTCCGTGAGGAACTGCTCGTTAACGGGCATGAAATTCACGTAGGTCAGCATGGACAGGAAATAAGGAAGGGGCTGCTCGAGCGTATACTGAATCGTATGCTCATCCACCGCCTTGACGCCCACGGTGTCCCAATCCATTTTGGGCGCGGGTTCCTCGCCCTCCTCCGGGGTAGTTGTGCCCATGTAGTAAGCTTTTGCGCCCGCAATGCCGCAGGTATCATACAGCAGATTGGCGGTTGAGCTGGCATTCTGGGCGTCCAGAATGTACTTGGCGGCGGCGACAAAGTCGTTGGCCGTCACGTCGGCGTAGTATTCCCCGTTGCCGTCCACCCACACGGCGTCATCCCGCAGGTGGAACGTCCAGGTCAGGCCGTCTTCCGAGCTTTCCCAGCTTTCGGCCAGGGACGGGTGCATCCGGCCGTATTGATCGTATTCCACCAGCGTATCGATTACATTGGCGGCAATGGCAAATTCGCTGGTAGTAGATGTGACCAGGTAATTCAGCGTGGTTACTTCGCTGGAATACAGCGTGGTATAGGTAACCGGGTCTTCTGCCTGAGCGAACGACGTCATCCCCATCAGCATAAGCACGCTCAGCAGCAAACATACGGTCCTTTTCATGCCTGATTCCTCCCTTGATTGTAAAATGATCTTCCATTGCTGAAAGATGTTCGGGACTAAGCATAACACAAAAATCCTGAAATTGCAATATCTGTTTTTTTACAATTCATACGCTTCTTGCGATGTCAGCTGTATTTTTCGTGTTCTTCATCGATTTGAAATTTTAGAAATCCAAAAATGCAAAAATCCGCCAGACACTGGAAACGTTCTTCCTGAAATCCAAATGTCGGCGGCGCTTTTTCTTTCTGAATCCGTTTACCACAGCTTCTCAATTGCAACATTCTGAAAGTAATACGCCACAATTTCCTCCGCAGTATGCCCCTCTTCCGCCATACCGTAAGCGCCCCATTGAGGCATGCCAACTCCGTGGCCATACCCTTTTCCTGCAATGAAAATGCTTCCATCCTGCATCCGAAAATTTTCAAGCAGCGTGGATCGCATTTTTGTAGAACCAAGCGCAAGACGTAATTCAGGTGCTGAAACGCTTTGCCCGTTGACCAAAAGCGTCACCGCCCGGCCGCTGTCACCTCTTTCCCCTACTGCCAGGGTCTCGACGCTGTCAATTCCGCCAAGTCCGGATTTTTTGAGGGCTTCAAGAAATTCTTCTTCCGAAAACACTGCTTCCCAATGCCGGTCTTCCGCCGGGGCTTTGTCGCTTTCGTTGCCCTGGGTTATTTTCGTGTAACCTGGCTCGTCCTTTTCATAGGCGAGGCCCTCTTTGGCTTTGGCGGTCATGCCGCCTGAGTGCGCGTGAAACCAGGCATACGGCAGTTCGCCGTTATAAGAGAGCACCAGCCCTTTTGTTTCTGCCACAGCCTGTTCTACCCGTTCGTTGACGCCGGTGGCGTCATATGCCTGAGCTTCCTCAATATCGGTGGAAATATCGGCGTTCGGATATTTGCTTTTCTTTTCCTGGCAGAATTTGAGCACGAAAGTGCGGGCGAGAATGGCCTGTGCTTTCAGGGCTTCCATGGGCCAGTCGTTTTTCATTTCTCCTGCCAGAACGCCCAGAAGATAGGTTTCGATGTCCATTTCATCCGTGCTCTCCTCATCTGTCTGATAGACACGGAGCAGCGGGACACCCTCATTGTTTCGTTCCAATTTTTCCGGAATCTGCGGCTTCTTTGCCTGCCCTGTTTCCCCCGTCTTCACCTCATCCGTACTTTCCGGTACGCTTTCCGCGCCGCCGTTGCAGCCGGTCAGCGCCGCACAAAGCAGGGTCAGCGTCAGGGCCAGGGCTGCAATTCTCACGATTTTTGTTTTTTTCGGCATAAAAATTCCCCCTTCACGGCTATCTTGCGCTGCCCGGCAGAAAACCATGCAGGGGGATTTTTCAATATGATAAATTTAATTCATTGTTTCACGATGCGTTCAGCCGACGGGGTCATACGAATCAGTCTGCCACTGGGTGCCCAGACGTTCATTGAGGCGCACAAAGGTCTCCGGGCCCGCAATACCGTCCGTCTTGATCTTTTCATCTTTCTGGAATTTGCTGACTGCCAGAGCCGTCTTGGGACCGTACTTGCCGTCGTCCTCGCCGGCCGCAAGATACCCCAGTTGAATCAGTTGACGCTGCAGCTTCGTCACAGCCGCGCCCTTGCTGCCGCGGCGCAGGGTTGTGCTGCTTGCACCGACAGACGGCTGCGTGGGATCAACGACTTCCTGCTCAGCGTTGCTTACATTCAGGGTATTGATTACCGTCCAAGTGTCCGGACCGATCTTGCCGTCCTGCTTCAGATTATAGTCCTTCTGAAGCTTTATCACGGCCGCCTTGGTCTGAACGCCGAAGATGCCGTCGGCATTGCCCTGGAGATAACCTGCGGCCTTGAGCTTCATCTGAGCCCTTGCCACATCGCTGCCCGACATGCCGCTGCGAAGCACCCGATCGGTATAAGGATCATCCACGGTGCCCTTATCGGCGTTGGCTTCTTCTTCCTCTTTGTTCACCTCGGTAGGCCACAGATAACGGCGCAGGGTGCTTCCCGCCGTTCCGTCAGCCTTCAGGCCGTTTGCAGTCTGGAAAGCCTTCACGGCAGCCACTGTATCTGAATTATAGTAGCCATTAGGCGTAAAATTCAGGTAATTGAGGCTTGCCAGCTTCTGCTGCAATACATAAACGTCATATCCCCGGGCGCCCGACGACAGGCTGCGGCGGGGAATGCCGCCGTTGAAAATGGATGCCGTCCGGTTGTAGAGCGCGCTCTGGGTCTGCGGGCCGGCCTTGCCGTCCACTGTCAGGCCGGCGGATTCCTGAAACCATTTGACCGCACGGGTCACGTTGGCATCATATTCGCCCGTAATCTTGCCGGCGTAATAATAGGTTTCACGAAGCTGACGCTGCAGTTCTTTCACAGCCTCGCCCACAGCGCCGGATTGCAGCGTATTGCTGACCGCGGCATCTTCCTTGCCAAGCGCCGTGTCAGAATTAAGCAGCGCCCAGGTTGCCGGGCCAATCTTTCCGTCAACCGTCAGCCCGTTCTTCCGCTGAAACTGCTTTACGGCAGTCAGCACGCCGTTTCCGAAAACGCCGTCCAGCGTATTGTTATAAAAACCATAATAATTCAGGCGGGTCTGGGCTTCCAGCACATCGCCGCCCGTCATGCCGAATTCCAGCGTGCGGGACGCGGTAACTTCCTCAGCCATCGCGGCCGAAAGGCATACCGGCATCATCAGCGCCAGCGCCAATACCAATGCCAATAAGCATAAGCGTTTTCCCTTCATCAAAAATGCCTCCTTCATTCCTGTACGGAATATTCCATCCATAGTACATCCCTATTTTAACACAACAACCATGAAAATCCTATTACAGAAATGCTTCAAATTGCATAATTTACATGTAACAACTGTAAAAATGAAAAGAAACGAATGGTCAAACCGCTTACACCGCACGGTCCTCTCCGGACTTAAGCCGACTGAAAATCATGCGGCCCGCGTTGGTCTGCAGCACCGTGGTCACAATCACATCCAGCGTCTCGCCGACCCGTCGGCGTCCGTTTTCCACAACAACCATGGTTCCGTCGTCCAGATATGCGACGCCCTGTCCCGGTTCCTTTCCCTCCCGGACAAGATGCACCTGCATTTCTTCCCCGGGCAGCACCACCGGGCGGAGAGCTCCCGCCAGTTCATTGATATTGAGCACCTGCACCCCGGTAACGCCGGCAACTTTATTCAGATTATAATCATTGGTCAGCACCGCGCCTCCCATTTCCCTGCACAGCCGCAGCAACTTCACATCCACTTCCTCCACATCGTTGTAATCCTGCTGCACGATGCGGACAGGACAGCCAACCTCATTTTGAAGTTTATTGAGCATATCCAGACCACGTCTGCCGCGGTTTCGCCGAAGGGGGTCGGCGCTGTCGGCAATATGGCGGAGTTCGTCAAGCACGAAAGCCGGGATGATAATCTCGCCTTCCAGAAAACCCGCTTTGCAGATATCCAGAATCCGGCCGTCTATAATCACCGATGTATCCAGAATTTTGCAGCAGGCGCTGTCGTTCGGGATATCCTGTGGTTCCATGTCAGCGCCCTGTCCTTCGTTCCAGCGGCAGCCCGCCAGCCAGCCTCCGGCCATCAGCAGCAGATAGATTCCGGACGCGGCCAGTACATTCAGGCCGCCTGGCGGCAGGAGCCTGAGCGGTTGAATCAAAAGCGCGGAAAGCACCGCGCCTGTCAGGACGCCGATGCAGCCGCTTTGTTTTTTCGACACGGATAACTTCCGAAAATGTTCCATTCCTTTCGCTCCCCTCGTTCACACCAAATGTATTTATTCATAGCATGGACCTGTCCGGCAGATATCATGCATTCATCTTCGCGGGGGAGCGTTCGTTTACTGTCCTGCCGGCAGGATATCGAGCACCGCCATGGCCTGGGCCACCGTATCCACGCCGTGCAGAAACACGCCGTTCATTCCTTTGATATGTCCGGCGCTGTCCCGGGGACAGAGAATGTGCGTAAAACCCAGCCGCCTGCACTCCATCACCCGGCGTTCGAGCTGAGGAATAGCCCGCACCTCTCCCGCCAGGCCTACTTCCCCCATCACGGCCCAGTCTGCCGGAATGGGACGATCTGTATAGGAGGAGGCCACTGCCATGCACAGCGCCAGGTCGGCCGCCGGTTCGTTGAGCGACAATCCGCCCGCCACATTGATATATGCATCCCTGTTGTACATTTTGAGCCTTGCCCGCTTTTCCATTACAGCCAGCAGAAGCATGACCCGGGAAGAATCCATGCCGTCCACTGTGCGGCGGGGAACCGTGTAAAAGGACTGAGTTGCCAGCGCCTGAATATCCACCAGCATAGGCCGTGATCCTTCCAGACCGCAGAACACGCAGGAGCCGCTGGCCCCTTTTGCGCGCTGGGAAAGCAGCGTTTCGGACGGGTTTTCAACCGGCCGCATTCCTTCCCCCGTCATCTCGAAGATGCCCAGTTCGTTCACCGAGCCAAAGCGGTTCTTGGCCGCCCGGAGCAGACGGTACTCGTGCTGATGATCGCCTTCAAAATAAAGCACGACGTCCACCATGTGTTCCAGTACCCGGGGCCCGGCCAATGCGCCTTCTTTTGTGACATGCCCTACCAGTACAATGGCGCAGCCTTCCGTTTTTGCGTAGCGCATCAGCAGCGACGCGCTTTCCCGCACCTGGCTCACGCTGCCGGGTGCGCTGCCCATTTCGGGGCGGTACATGGTCTGGATGGAATCGATCACGCAAAAATCCGGCGCTGCCGCGCGCAGTTTTTCCTCCACCATATCCATGGCGTTTTCGGTGAGCACCTGCATTCCGCTGTCCTGCGCGCCCAAACGCCGGGCCCGCAGTTTAATCTGCCTGGCGCTTTCTTCTCCGCTTACATACAGCACACGTTTACCCGTTGCCGAAAGATGATTGCAAACCTGCAGAAGCAGCGTGGATTTTCCGATACCTGGGTCGCCGCCCACCAGAATCAGCGACCCTTCCACAATGCCGCCGCCAAGCACCCTGTCCAGTTCATCCAATCCGCTGGATATATACGTTTGGCTTCCCGTTTCGATATCCCGCATGGTCATGACGTCGCTTCCCGCACCGCCGCGCTGTTTGTAGGGCTTGGCAGGCGCGGCTTCATCCTGGACGACGCTCTCTTCCATGGTATTCCATCCGCCGCATTCGGGGCATCGGCCCATCCAGCGCGGATTTTCGTATCCGCAGGCGCTGCAGACAAAAGTACTTTTTTTCTTTGGCATTAAAAGCCCTCCCGGTGAGGCGGGGACAAGCCCGCCTGAATCATACCACATTTCTCTCCATCAACGCCATGACTAATCCTGCCGCATTTTGTCGGAACACAAAAAACCGTTCGTCAAAAATATGCAAAATCCTGCAAACCGGTAAGATTTCGCATTGCATGAACCGAAGTTTTCATATATAATAGGGGACGAATTTTCGCAGGAAGAAGGAGCACATCATGAAGCGTTACCAGGATCCGCTTTTTGCCCCTGAAAAACGCCGGCACCCGGCGGTGGGCTTTTTTACGCTTCTGATAATCTTTCTGCTGGCGGTTATTCTTCTTTTCAATCATATTAACAATAACCGCGTCAATCTGATCAGGCAGAGCGTAACCATTACCAATCTTCCAAGCGCCATGGAAAACTACCGTATTTTGCACATCAGCGATCTTCATGGGCAGTTTTTCGGCCCCCAGCAGGAACGTTTGGCCGCTGCGCTGGACGGCGCTAGTTACCGTATGGTGTGTATTACGGGCGACGTATGCGCGCCGGACGGCAGCTGCGACGCTTTTCTCCGTCTCCTTTCCCTATTCGATGCGGAAATACCCATTTATTTTATTCCGGGCGACGAAGATCCGCCGCCGATTCTCAGCGCACCGCATGAGGGGACCGAAGTTAAAGCGGATTATATTTTGGCTGCTGAAGCGCTGGGGGCTGTCTATCTTGACGCGCCACAGAAAATCACTGTAGGCAGCGTCAACTGTTGGATTGAACCCGCATGGTGCTACGCACTGGACACGGCCTCCTCGGAGGCCGCGGCGGAGGACCGCATTGCAGCACTTGAAAAGGAAGACGCCTCTTCCGAACGTGATGCTTCCCTGGCTGCAGCACAATACCAGCTGGATCAGCTGCAGCGTATCCGGTCGGCCCGCAGGGAAACGCTGGAGACAGACCTCCATATCGCGCTGACCCATGTTCCGCTCAGTATTGAAACCCGCCAGGAACTGCGGGAATGGATCGGCACGGATAATGACAGTTATGTGCGCCAAATATCCCTTGTCCTTTCCGGGCATTACAATGCCGGACAATGGCGTCTGCCGGGAATTGGGCCGATCTACATGTCTGCTGAAGTCAACCCCGATCAGTCCGGCTGGTTTCCGGGAGATGAGAATATAGACGGCCTTTCCTACGCTTACAGCATTACGCAATATATATCCCCTGGACTCGGCGCATCGAAAGCGCTTAGCCTTCCGGATATCCGCTTTCTTAACACGCCGTCCGTCACGCAGATCACGCTGACGGGCAGAATGACGGATTAACAACTACTGAAGGTGGTTTTTATGGGAAAAACATATGATGTATACAACCGCGAGCTGAGCCTGCTTCAATTCAACCGCAGAGTGCTGGAAGAGGCTTCCAATCCCGACAATCCGCTGCTGGAACGGGGCAAATTCCTTTCCATCTGTTCCTCCAACCTGGATGAATTCTTTATGGTACGGGTTGGCTCCCTGGTGCAAAGTCTGCTTGAAGGCAAAAATTCCAAGGATCCGGCGGGCATGACGGCCAGGCAGCAGTTGGAAAAAATCTATCCTGCCGTGCGTTCCCTGGTATCCCGGCAGTACGATCTGCTGCGTCATGAGTACCTGCCTGCGCTGGCCCAGGCGGGCATTCATCTGTTAGAGCCGCGGGCGCTGAACGGCGAGCAGAAAAAATGGCTTTCCAATTTCTTTAATGAACAGGTGCAGCCGCTGCTTACGCCGCGGGCTATCGATCACCGAAGTCCTTTCCCCTTGCTCGCGGCCAAATGCCTGCACCTGTCCCTTTTACTCCCGCCAGGCAACGGCCGTTCAGGCCCAACGCGCATGGCATTGATTCCGCTGCCCACTTCCCTGCCCCGGGTCACTATGCTGCCTATGGGTCAAGGCAAAGCACGGGGAATTTTGCTGGAGGACGTGGTGGCTCTCTTTGCGTCCCGTCTGTTCGGCGGCGTGAAGCCCCTTGCCATTCTTCCCTTCCGCATCACCCGCAACACCGATTTTGTTTATAACGACAGCGACGCTGACGCACTGATTCTGGAAATGCGCAAGAACCTGAAAAAACGCAAGTGGGGGCAGGTGGTACGGCTGGAAGTTCCCATAGGAGCGGACGGCCGTCTGCTTGCCAGGCTGCGGCAATATCTGGATGTGTCGGCAGAAGCCGTTTTTTCTGTGCCTGGCCCATTGAACCTTGACTTTTTCATGAAGCAGCTTTCCTCTCTGCCCGGTTTTGACGAATTTCGTTTTGCTCCTTTCTCCCCCAGGCTGGACGAACGCTTCGGGGCGGAAGGATCGATTTTCAGCGCAATCCGCAGCGGTGATATTCTGCTCAATCATCCTTACGATTCCTTTGATCCCGTCGTGCGTTTCGTGTGCGAGGCGGCAGATGATCCGAATGTCATGGCCATTAAGCAGACGCTGTACCGCGTCAGTGGAAAAAGCCCTATTGTAGCCGCCCTTTCCCGGGCTGCCCAGCACGGCAAGCAGGTGACTGTGCTCATTGAAGTCCGCGCCCGCTTCGACGAGGAAAACAACATCAACTGGTGCCTGGCGCTGGAAAAAGCGGGTTGTCACGTATTCTATGGAGTGGCAAAGCTGAAGACCCATTCCCAAATTACCCTGGTGGTGCGCAGGGAGCCCTCCGGTCTGCGCCGTTACGTCCACCTTGCCACCGGCAATTACAACGATGTTACGGCAAAGCTGTATACCGACATGGGGCTCTTTACCTGCGACGATGCCATCGGGCGGGATGCGGGCGCGTTCTTCAACATGGTCACGGGTTACGACGAAACCGCGCCGATGGAAAAGCTTGTGGCCGCTCCGGCGCATCTTCGCAAAACCATCAAGTCTCTGATTAAACAGGAGACCAGAATTGCCGAAGAGGGCCGCCCAGCCCGGATTATCGCAAAAATGAACTCCCTGGTGGACCCCAAAATTATCCAACAGCTTTACAGGGCTGCGGACGCGGGCGTGGAAATCGATCTAATTGTACGCGGTATCTGCTGCCTGAAAACCGGCGGGCGGGATAACCTGCGGGTTCGTTCCATCGTGGGGCGCTTCCTGGAGCATACCCGCGCTTTTGTATTTGGCAACGATGGAGAGGCAAAAGTTTTCCTTTCCTCGGCCGACTGGATGCCCCGCAATCTGGATAAGCGCGTGGAATTGATGTTCCCCGTGGAAAAAAGCGAGCTTAAGGATCGTGTCATCGCATCACTGCTGGACGAATTAAAGGACAACCGCAAGGCCTGGGAAATGAAAAAGAGCGGAAAGTATCGCCGGGTCGCCCGGGAAATTCCTGCTCTGAACAGCCAGGAGGCGCGAATCCAGCGGCCTGCTGAGCTTATTCGCGTGGAGGGTGAGAATGGACTTTTCACATAATAACGATGCCCCGACACGAAAGGACATCCGATGCTTTGATTGGGTGCCGTTTCTTTTGATCGGGCTCATGGCAGCCTTGTGGACCGTGCTGCATTTTTTGACCGGCGCCGATCTTTTCGGTCCGACCGCCTATCCCACCTATACGCTTCAGGCGATGGCATGGCGCAGCGGAATGCTGCACCTGGATCATGATTATCCATGGCTGGAGCTTGCAGTTTTCGCGGGAGAATATTATGTTTCCTTTCCCCCGCTACCGTCCGTGGTTCTGCTGCCGCTCACATTCATTTTCGGTTTTGATACGCCGGATAATCTGTTGATCAAACTTTACGCAGCCGGCGCATGCCTGATTCTGTATTTTGCCCTCAAGCGCCGGGAATACGGCAGTGCTTCGTCGGCCGCGCTTGCCTTTCTGATTGTGTTCGCTTCTTCCCTTCTGCCTGTCACCATGGATGGCGCTGTCTGGTATCACGCCCAGACGCTGGCCTTTCTTCTCGTTACCGCTGCCATTGCCTGCGTCCTTTCGGACCGCGTCACCCCTGGCTTGTTTTTCTATGCGCTGTCGGTAGGCTGCCGCCCGTTCGACGCCCTGTACGCACTGCCTCTGTTTTTCGTATATTGCTGCAATCAACGACGCAGCAGCATTCCATATAAGCAGATCATACGAAATCTTTTGCCCGGCGTTGGCCTTGGGCTCCTGGTAGCGTGTGCGCTTGGCGCTTATAACTTTATCCGTTTCGGTAATCCTTTTGAGTTCGGCCATAACTATCTGCCTGAATTTTCCACGCAGGGGGGCGTGCAGTTTTCCCTTTCCCATTTGCCCGATAACATCAAAACCTTCCTGTTTGGCCTGCCCCTTGAATCTGGCGCTGACGGCGTTCGTTTTGCAAGGTTTGGCTATTCCCTGCTGATTGCCTGCCCCATTATTACGTTGACGCTGATTCGCGGCGTATGGGATTTAATTCAAAAAAGAATGACTCCCGAAAAGGCCGTTACGCTGTTCACCATGATCCTCCTGCTCTTTTTGCTGCTCCTGCACAGAACATTCGGCGGTTTTCAGCTGGGCGCACGCTATGCGGCGGACGCTATTCCCTGCTGTGCCCTGTATATGCTGCTGGATCAGCCTGGCAAACGGTGGACAGTTTTTCAAATCACCGTGCTCGTCTTCAGCCTCCTGTTTACCTGCTGGGGCTTTTGCCAGGTTCATCTGTGATTTCTAGGCAAAGGAGTTTCTGTTTTCATGAAGCTTTCAGTCCGCTCAACTAAAGCCGCCTGCTATGTCGGTTACATCACGCAGGCTATCCTCAACAATCTGTCGCCGCTGCTTTTTCTGACTTTTCAGCGGGAATTTTCCGTATCGCTTTCACAGATCAGCTTGATTATCACGCTGAACTTTTTCATCCAGATGACAGTTGATCTTCTTTCTGCCAGATTCGTAGATAAGCTGGGGTATCGCCCCTGTGTCATCGCCGCCCATACTTTAAGTGTAGCGGGGCTTTGGTGCCTCTCTCTGCTTCCGGGACCTGTTTCCCCCTACTTTGCGCTGCTGCTCGCCACGGCCCTGTGCGCAATCGGCGGCGGGCTGCTGGAAGTGCTGGTAAGCCCGATCATTGAAGCGCTTCCGGTGGAGCGGAAGGAAAGCGAAATGAGCCTGCTTCATTCCTTTTACTGCTGGGGCCAGGTAAGCGTTGTGCTGTTGTCCACGGGATACTTTCTTCTGTTCGGCACGGTAAACTGGCGGATTCTGCCCCTGATATGGGCCCTGATTCCATTGGCAAACGCGTTTCTTTTTGCCCGTGTACCCCTTTGGAAACTGACGGTGGAAGGCGAAGGAATGCGGATTTTTCAGTTATGCCGCCTGCCGGTTTTCTGGCTGATGATGCTGATGATGCTCTGCGCCGGCGCATGTGAAATGGCTATGAGCCAATGGGCGTCGCTCTTTGCGGAAATGGGCCTTCAGGTATCCAAGACCGCGGGCGACCTTCTCGGCCCCTGCGCCTTTGCGGCACTGATGGGATTAGCCCGACTGCTGTTTGGCCGTGCAAAGAAAATCCGAACGGAAACTGCCCTCATGGGCAGCGGGCTGTTGTGCATATGCTGTTATCTGGTTACGGTGCTGTCTCCCTGGCCGCTGCTGTCACTTCTTGGATGCGCTGTGTGCGGTTTCTCTGTTGGCATCATGTGGCCCGGAACTTTTTCCGTTGCCGCTGCAAGTATTCCAAAAGGCGGCACAGCGCTTTTTGCCTTACTGGCTCTCGCAGGTGATATCGGCTGCTGCAGCGGGCCTACCGTAGTAGGGTTGATTAGCGACAGTGTTATCGCCAAAGGCTCTTCTTTTCTGAATACCTTGCTGCCGGAAACTACTTTGTCCCTTGCAGCGCTTAAATCGGGCTTTCTGTTGGCGCTTATATTTCCTGTTTTGCTGTGCGGCGGCATCCTTCTGCTGCAAAAGAGAAAGAATAGGTTATAACTGCTCACACTTTTCTATCCAATTTGCATATCCGGAAACCAAAAAATTTCGAAAAATTCTTTCCGGAACTTGACACATTCCTTCATTTGATTATATTATTATTATGTATATCCTGTATAAGGACGTATCGCCACGACGTACTGAAAGGGGATTCCCAATGAGCAATGAAGCATTTCCCATCGGAAATGAAAACCGGCCCATCCGCGATATTGCCTATGAGCAATTGAAGCACGCCATTATTACCGGTCAGATTCCCGCCGGTTCCCGCATTGTGGAAACCGCCTATGCAGACAAACTGCATATCAGCCGCACGCCCCTCCGGGAAGCCTTGCGCAAACTGGAAAAGGACGGCCTGGTAGAATACGTTTTGCACCGCGGTGTGGTCGTGCGAGCTTTCACGATTGAGGATATTGATGAAATTTTCACCATCCGCAACGCAATGATGATGCTGCTTCTTCCCTCCATTGTAGAAAACGTAACAGAAGAATCCCTGAATCGCCTGCAGGATATCCTCAAGGAAATGGATATTGCTCAGGAACAGGCAGACGCAGAAAAACTGGCCATCCTCAACCGTGCGTTTCACGGAACCATCGAGCACCTCTCCCCCAAGCTGCGCATTTTGCGGGTGATTGACAGCCAGGAGGAATATGTAAACCGTTTTTCTGCCCTGACAATTGCCAGCATTGTCCGCCGTTCCACTGCCCATCAGGAACATCATAAGATGGTAGAATTGCTGGAAAAGCACGACCTGGAAGGGCTGAAAAAGCTGATGGAACACCACCTGGACGAAAGCAAGCAGACCTGCCTGCAGGCTGTGCAGCATAAACGGGGATAACTGCAAATTAAAACAAATAAAAGGAGGAACAAATCATGTGTAAAGATTGGACCTGGGATTTATCCGTACTCTATCGGGGGTTTGACGATCCGCAAATCGAAAAAGACTTTGCCGCGTTGCAAAACCTGGTGGCCGATGCAAAGACACAGCTGAACGCCGGTAAAGACGCCCTCGAAACGCTGGAAGCGGTAACAGATGCGTTTGAAAATATCAGGAAGCTGAGCAGCGCGCTGGGGTCGTTTGCCAGCCTGACTTTGGCTGCAGACGCTTCCAATGAAGCCGCCCAGCAACTGATGGACAGGCTGATGAATTTTTCTGTGCAGTCTTCCGTTTTGTATGCTGCACTTTCGCGCTATATCGGTGAACTGCCTGACCTGGATTCCCTCATCGAAAAAAGCGAAAAATTGAAGAAAATCGCTTTTTATCTGCGCCGGAAAAAAGCGGATGCTGCTCACGAGATGGCTCCGGAAATCGAAGAATGGATGATGCGGATGTCTCTTTCCGGCGGCGAAGCGTTCGCCAATCTCCGGGACAAGCTGGATGCCACATTGACTGTGGACTACCGTGGCACTCAGATTCCCCTGGCGGCCGCCCGGGCAAAAGCCTATGATCCCGATCCTCAGGTGCGGAAAGACGCATACGAAGCGGAACTTGCTTCGTATGCCAAAATCGAAATTCCTATGGCCGCCTGCCTGAACGGCATCAAGGGTGAATCGCTCACCCTGATCGAGGCTGAACATTTTGACTCCATTTTGGATCAATCCCTTTTCAATTCCAATATGGACAGGGCAACCCTGGACGCCATGTGGACGGCAATCCGGGAGGCTCTTCCGGAATTCCGCAAGTATCTGCGCAAGAAGGGTGAAATCCTGGGGCACAAAAACGGGCTGCCGTTCTATGACCTTTTCGCGCCCATTGCTGCGCCCGGTTATGTGCCGCCCTCTTTCACCATTGAGGAAGCACGTCAAAAGCTGATTGCTGAAATGAGCAAATTTACCCCTGATATGGGCAAATTTATCGATCACGCTTTTGAAGACCGTTGGATCGACGTATTCCCCCGGGAAGGCAAGGGAGGCGGCGCATTTTGCGCTGAGCTTCACGCCCTGGATCAAAGCAGGGTGCTCACCAATTTCGCAGGGTCTTTCTCCGATGTCAGCACCCTGGCCCACGAGCTCGGCCATGCCTGGCATAACCGCTGCATGGCCGGGCTGCCCGCCTGCATGACGAACGCGCCCATGCCCCTGGCCGAAACCGCCTCTATTTTCAATGAAACCCTGCTTGCCAACGCTGCCATGAGCGCCGCCGATAAAAAGGAACGCCTTACCCTGCTGGAAGGCAACCTGATGGAAACCACTCAGACCATTGTGGATATTTACAGCCGTTTCCTCTTTGAATCCTGGGTGATCGAAACCCGCAAGGATCACACCCTGTCTGTAGCCGAACTCAAGGAATTAATGCTGAAAGCCCAGGAAGAAAGCTACGGCAACGGGCTTGATCCCGATATCCGTCATCCCTACATGTGGGCCTGCAAGAGTCATTATTACAGTGTAGGCTTCGCTTTCTACAACTTCCCCTATGCCTTCGGCCAGCTTTTCGGTGTAGGCGTATATGCCCAGTACAAAGCGCAAGGCGCTTCTTTCGTGCCCAAATACAATCAGCTGCTCCGCTCCTGCGGCTCGGGCATGGTAGCCGATGTGGCCGCCAGCGTGGGCATTGATGTAAGAAGCGTGGATTTCTGGCGTTCTTCGCTGGATGTATACAAAAAGCAGATTGAAGAATTCATTGCGCTGGCTGATGAACTGATGGCCTGAAAAGGAGATTTTATTCATGCAATCGCTGAATATGCAGATCCTGGAAATCCTGAACGAAGACTGCCGCACACCCCTGGAACGGATCGCCGTCATGACCGGCGCAACCCTTACGGACGTCGCTCAGGCAATCGACGATATGGAAAAGCAGCACGTTATCCTGCACTATGCTCCGGTCATTAACTGGGATAAGACCGACCGGGAGCGGGTGGAAGCCATGATCGAGGTCAAGGTGACGCCCCAGCGGGATATGGGCTTTGACGCGCTGGCCGGGCGGATTTACCGTTTTGACGAGGTAAAAAGCGTATATCTCATGAGCGGCAGTTATGATTTACTGGTTCTGGTGGAGGCAAGAACGCTGAAGGAACTGGCCTTGTTTGTCAGCGAGAAGCTGAGTCCCCTGGAAAACGTCACCGGAACAGCCACCAGCTTTGTCCTCAAGCGGTATAAGCAGGACGGCATCATTTTCGTGGGCGAGACCACCGATAAACGGTTGGCGGTGTCGCCATGATGAGCAGTTTCATATCACCACGGGTAGCGCAAGTGCCGCCTTCAGGCATCCGAAGATTTTTCGATATCGCCGGCACCATGAAGGACGCCATTTCCCTTGGGGTAGGCGAACCGGATTTTATAACACCCTACCATATCCGCAATGCCGCCATTGACAGCCTTCTGGACGGTGAAACCCAGTATACGCCCAATCGCGGGCTTCTCGCTCTGCGTCAGGAAATCGCCCGCTATCTGGAAGGGAATTTTGGGGTATCCTATGATCCGGAACAGGAAATCCTGGTGACGGTCGGCGCCAGCGAGGCCATTGACCTGGCGCTGCGCGTATGCACCCGTCCCGACGACGAAGTCATTCTGCCCGATCCCGGCTATGTGAGTTATGCGCCCTGTGTCACTTTCGCAGGCGGTGTTCCCGTACCCGTTCCTACCCTTGCAAAAGACGACTTCCGCATGACAGCTGAGAGCATTGAAGCTGCGGTCACAGCGAAAACCCGTGCCTTGATTCTGCCCTACCCCAACAATCCAACCGGGGCGGTCATGACTATGGACGAGCTGCTCAAAATCGCCCAGGTCGCGGAAAAGCACGATTTATTGGTTATCAGCGATGAAATTTATATGGAGCTCACCTATTCGGACGGTGAGAAAATCTGCTTTGCATCTCTGCCCGGCATGAAAGAAAGAACCGTTACTATCAACGGTTTTTCAAAGGCATTTGCCATGACGGGCTGGCGGCTGGGGTATGCCTGCGGCCCCAGGGATTTTCTGTATGAAATGAATAAAATTCATCAATACGCTATTATGTGCGCCTCCCGTCAGGCCCAGGTGGGGGCTCTGCAGGCGCTTCGGCGTGGCCGTGAAAACGGATACGAGGATGTGGCTGCCATGCGGCAAAGCTATGACCGCCGCCGCCGCGTGATGCTGGATGCATTTCAAAAAATGGGGCTTCCGTGCTTTGAGCCCAAGGGGGCATTCTACTGCTTCCCGTCCATTGAAAAAACCGGTCTTACAAGCGAAGAATTCTGCACAAGGCTGCTTCGGGAAAAAAAGGTGGTCTGTGTCCCGGGAGATGCGTTCGGCAAAAGCGGCGAAGGGCATATCCGCTGCTGCTACGCTACTGATCTCAATCGGATGCTGGAAGCCTTTGAACGGATGGATGCTTTCATCCATTCCCTTTGACCGAAATGAAAAAGGAGGAAACCATGCGGAAATTAGGACTGCTGTTTATGCTTTTTCTGATGGCGCTGGCCATGCTCATGCTGGCCGTTCAGGCAGAAGAAGAGGAAGAAATTTCCTATGAGAATTTTGCGACCGCTGTGCCTGAACAGCCTGAAACCGATGACGAAAATGCCGAAGCGGATCCAGAAGCCACTCCGGCCCCCAATATGCTGGCAGACGGCAGCATCCAGGTGACGATTACCGCTGTTGGCGACGTGACCATCGGCCGGAACGTTCAGTCCGGCGGCACCTCAATTTTCGACAAAGAACTGAAAAAACAGAATGACGATATCAATTTCATTTTCCGGAATGTGAAGGATATTTTTTCTTCGGATGATTTGACAATCGCCAATTTTGAAGGTGTACTGGCCGATGATTATTCCATCCCCTCCAACAAACGCGAAAATGGATACCTTTTCCTGGCGCCCACAAGTTATGCGCAGGTGCTGCCGAACAACAGTGTGGAAGCCGTAACCATCGAAAATAATCATATCGTTGATTTTGGCCCTGATGGCGTTGCTTCCACCATTCAGGCTTTGGAAAACGCAGGCGTCACCTGGAGCAACAAGGGCAATATGGGAATCTATGAAACCCAAGGGCTTCGCATCGCTATGCTTTCCTATATGACGCTGGATATTGACGGCGCTCAGCGCATTCAATCCATCGATGAGATTACGGGGGATATCGCCCTGGCGAAAGAAACCTGTGATATCGTTATCGTATCCTTCCATTGGGGAAACGAACTGGATTATTCCCCGCGGGATAACCAGATTGCCCTTGGCCGCGGCGCCATCGATGCAGGAGCCGATCTGGTGCTGGGGCACCACAGCCACCGCATCAACCCTGTGGAATATTACAAGGGGCGATATATCGTTTATTCTCTTGCGAACTGTTCTTTTGCCGGCAACAATAAACCCAGCGATATGTTTACCTTCATTTTCCAAACCCGCTTCCGGGTGAAGGATGATCAGATCATCGATAACATCTTCCGCATCATCCCCTGCCGGATTTCTTCCAGGAAGGACTACAACGATTTTGCCATCACGCCGCTCACCGATCAATCCAATATTACCACTGTGCTGAATACGCTGACCAAAAAAGAAAACACAAAAAAACTGGACTATGCTGTGACAAGTTATCCTATGGAATGGAGCAACTGATATGCCCGCATTTAAAGCGCGATTGATGGATGAAGCTGCCGTAACCCGCGCCCTGACGCGCATCGCCCACGAAATCCTGGAAAGGAACGGCGGCTGCGAAAACGTGGCATTGGTAGGAATCCGGCGGCGCGGCGAGCCCCTTGCCCGGTGTATTTCCGGAAAAATCGAAACCATTGAAGGAACGGCCGTGCCTGTCGGCACCCTGGATATTACCCTGTACCGGGATGACCTTTCCCCCGCCGTTTCCGGTGATTTGCCCCGGGTTAACAAATCGGACATTCCGTTTCCGGTTTCCGGAAAGCGAATCGTTCTGGTGGATGATGTGCTCTATACGGGCCGCACGGCCCGGGCAGCGATTGACGCTATTTTTGCCCTTGGCCGCCCCGCGCAGATTCAACTGGCCGTACTCGTGGACCGCGGGCACAGGGAGCTGCCCATCCGCGCCGATTTTGTGGGCAAAAATATTCCAACGTCCCACAGCGAGTTGATCGCCGTAAAAACACACGAATTTGACGGTGAATGCGCCGTGGATATCTTTACACTGTAAGAATTCACTGTACAAAGGACGGAAACTGCATTGCACGGAAAAATCATGCTGCTGCCGGGCACGGAAGCCGGAAAAAAGCTCTGCGCCATCGCCGAAAAACTATTGACCGAAATTTTCGGTTCCTTTCATCACAGCCTGAGCCTGATGCGGGAAAAAATCGGCGAAAAGTCCATGGCCGCATATGGAAGTCCTCTGACAGAAGAAACGGTGGATGCCTGCCTTGAATGCCAGGCCATCTATTTGGGCGACGGCGCGTGTAAAGGAGCCGATGAATTATTCGACGCGCTTGAAATGCCTGTGCGGATCCGTTCCTATTGTATTCCGGATTCGCTGTGCGGGCGGCATGAATCTCCTGTGAATTTATGGGTAGCCAGAGCGCTGGCCCTGGATGCCGAAACGACTTCCGCAGCTTTCCGGAGTGCGTTTGCATTCGCGCGGGAAGAAAACGCCCCGCTTCACATGATTTTGCCCACTGGCAGCGCTTCCAAAGCGCTTTGGGAAGAGCAAATGAAGATTTGCCAAGCGAGTTTTTCATCTGTTCAGGCAGATACTTTTGAAGCGGACAAAACCGTCGCCCAGCTGATCACCATGCCTGAATCGCTTGGGATGCTGCTTTGTCCGCCCTATGTGGGTGGTATTCTTCTTTCCGCCGCTGACGCCCTCTGCCCACACCCCGGATTGATCTATGACCACGCGCGCACCGAAAACATTGCTTTGTATGCGTCCCATATTGTCACAGACGATCCGTATGAAATGATTCTCAATCCTGTTTCCGCAGCGCGTGCCGTGGCGCATCTGCTGCGTGTTTCCCTGCGTTTGCGTCAGGAAGCGGACTGCCTCGACGCTGCCGTCAATAATGTGCTGTTCACTGGCTGGCGCGGCGACGAAATCGACGTTTTCCGGGAAGATCCCGATCAACTGGTGGAGCGCATATGCGAACAGATTGCCGTGGCAGGCGAGCTGGTCACCAAAGGAGGATTTTCGTAATGCGTTACGTGAAACCCGATTACCGGAACTGCGGCCTGAATGTCATTTCATCCATTGCAGAATACTTCGGTCTGCCGCTTGGACATCCTTCCCTGCCCTTGCTGGATAAATACCTTGCGAACAAAAATTATCAAAATGTTATTCTGATGCTCTTTGACGGCATGGGAATGGATCTTTTGGCCCATGCGCTTCCGGAAGATTCTTTTCTGCGGCGCCATGTCGCTTCGTCCATTTCTGCGGTATATCCTTCCACCACGACCTGCGCCACAACCGCCATCGAATGCGGATTAAGCCCGCGGGAGCATGCGTGGCTTGGCTGGACGCTGTATTTTCCTCAAATTCAAAAGCCTGTGGATATCTTCATCAATCTCTCCGATGGAGAGCCTGCCGCCGATTACCATGTCGCCAATCGTTTTATTCCACGCGATTTTATTTTTCACCGTATCACGGAAGCGGGTCGTGCCGAGGCGTGCAGCGTTTCGCCCTTTGGCGACGTCCGTGTGGAATCCCTGGATGATCTTTTCAGCACGACCCTTAACCTTGCTCAGGATGAAAAGCGCCGATATATCTATACCTATTGGGGCAATCCTGATCATACCATGCACGCAAAAGGCTGCTATCATGAAAATGTTCTGGAAACAGTACAAGATATCAATGACAGATTGGAACGCTTTTACGCCCAGCTCCCGCCCGATACCCTGCTGCTGCTCACAGCAGATCACGGCCTCATCGACGGCGATTTCAAATATCTGGAAGATACGCCTGAGCTTTACCAAATGCTGCTCCATGATGCAACCATTGAAACCCGCGCCGTATCCTTCCACGTAAAACCCGAATACAAAGCCGCGTTTCCGGCTGCATTTGAAAAGGTGTTCGGCGGCCATTTCCTGCTGATGACCCGGGATGAATTTATCCGGGATTATCTGGGCGACGGGGAAATCCGCCCCCAGGTTTATGATTTTGTCGGCGACTACATGGCCCTTGCCATTGATGCTGTCTGTATCGGCAACCATCGGAGCGAACATGAATTAAAGGGCGTCCACGCGGGGCTGACGCCTCAGGAAATGCTGGTACCCCTGATGATTGCGGAGAAATAAAGTATGCCCCCGTCAGGCATCAGCCCGACGGGGAAATTTTTTATGCGATTTCTTCCTGACGCCTGCGTTCCGGATACCGTTGCTGCACACGGACACAGAGCACTGTCATGTCATCTGACGGCAGGCCGTCCTGCTGAATGAGTGCTTCCTGCAAAAGCGCATCGGCAATGTGCTGCGGCGTATCATCGAAATTGCGGCGAATCACAGAAAGAATCTGTTCCTCCGTGGAAAAAGCATCCGTAATGCCGTCGCTCATAAGAAGCAGCACATCATTCTCCCCCATCTGAAACGTGTGTTCCATGGGCACCACATGTTCAATAATACCAAGGGGAAGCGCCTCCCCTTCAATCACCCTGATTTTCTGTCCCTGCACTAAGATGGAAGCGCAGGCCCCCAGTTTGTTAAGCGCCGCTTGTCCTGTCCACAAATCGATAATGCAAATGTCTACCGTTGCGAACTGTTCACCGCCTGTGGCCGAAAGCATTGATCCGTTTACCGCCGTCATGGCTTGGCCGCGGGTATATCCTGCCTCCATACAAAGTGAAAGCAGCTCCAGCGTTTTTTTGCTTTCTTCCCTGGCTTCGGCTCCGTGGCCCATGCCGTCACTGAGCGCAATCAGCGCCCGTCCCCCTGTCAGCTGCCGAACAAGCACTGCGTCCCCGTTGTCTGGACGTCTGCCCATCTGTGCTTTCCGCTCGGGCGTAACGGCACAGGCGGTTGACATGCCGGTCGTAATATACAGAACCGGTTCCGCTTCCAGCAAAACATAACCGGCACGTTGCTCCGTGACCTGCATCCGAACGCCGAGGCGCATCCCGATATGGCGAGCAAGCGTATCTTTTTCGGGCAAATGAACGGCCATTCCCTCATAGGCAAGACAAACGGTTAAGCGCCCGTCCACCTTCTTGACAAAGGATACATGTCCAGGAAAATGAAGGCCCTGCAGCGCTTCCTCCGCCTGATTGATCCATTCCTGTTCATCGTAGGTATCAGCCATTCCTTCCAGGCTGATCTGCTGGGCTGCCTGAGAAAGCGCTGTCAAGTGCGTTTGCAGCATGGCGCGTTCATAATCGGCACACAAAACGCGCTTGCTGCGTTCCTGCCTGGCATTATCCAGCTGATACAGGATCCCGGGAATTCTGGAAATCCGCGGACAAAAATCAAAGTGACTGTTAATCAGGCGATAGGTGTCCTCCTCATTGTCGGGCCTTTGGGACAGCGCCTGCATGGCGGCTTTTGTCTGATCATAACGATCCCGCCAGCAAATGGGCAGCCTGTCACAGTCCTGACACAGCCGTTCCGTTATGGTTTCACTTTCTTCGTCGCAACCTGCAGAGGCAGCCCGCGCCTTCGGCAGGGCATCCGCCATCTGGTCAATCGCCTGCACCCATTGCTGCATTCTCAAACGAAGATAAGCGTTTTCCTTGGGTTTTCCCCAATGTATTTTTTTCGCAAGTTTATTGATCCGACGTAAGAATTTGGATGGAAGCAATGAAAAAATCAACGCTCCCAAAAACGCGGCCGCAAGAAGCAAAGGATAAATTCCGTATACAGTCAGAAACATGGCAGCGCACTGAAACGCCAGAAAGAGCAGACCGGTCAGCAGCCTGTTTTTCCCTTGCAGAAGGCCGCTTGCCGGGGCGCCAATCGTCAGCAAAACCAGCGGAAGGCCTCCCTGCCCGCCCATCATCAATGCCATGGCGCAGGACAATCCCACACAGATTCCCGGCATGCACCCCAGCATCCACCCGACTGTCAATGTAATCGTTTGCGCCGCTATCATGCCAAAATTCAGTTTGACGACAGTCAGTTTCGCAGCGCCGGACAGCATCAGCAGACACGGCAAAGCAAGACACAGCACATCGTCCGATCCCAATTCGCTTTTCCGGTCTTTGACAAGCCCTGCCGCTCTTAGCAAAGCAGGCATGGAAACAATCCCTAACAGGATGCCCATCCCAGACAGCAAGGCCGTTTGTACCGTTTCCGCTTCCAGAATTCCGGGCAGGGCCCGCAGAAGCAGCAGCAACGCAACAAATATGAACATGGGTACTTTTTTATGACGAAGCATAGGCAGCATTCCCCTGCAAAGGCAGCAGGCAAGCAGCTGTGCCAAATCCGGCTCAATCCCCCACGCGCATCGGAAAAGTGTGCCAAGGCAGATTCCCAGCATTGCAGCGCCCGTTTTACCGTTCATACTTATCAGCGCTGCCAGGCAGCATACCGCATACGGCGAAGGCACAAAGAAACAATCGGCAATGCTCAGCAGAAAAAAGGCCCCGGCCATGGGCAGCTGTTTCATTGCCCTTTTCATGGCCTGGCCCGTCAACGGCCGTATTCTGCGTAAGGTGCCTCTCAGCGTACGACGCCGTTTTGCCTGCGTGAAGGTTTGTGCGCCCTGCATCCGCATCCCTCCATCCGGTTCAGCCGGAACCGGACCGTTTTCATTTCCATCGGTGTATGCACATTCGCATCCGATTGCATGATTATATACCGTATTTGTACAAGACATCTGTCGAATCAGTGTGCAGAATTTATCAATGAATATCGAAAAACCGGACGGGAAGAATTCCCGCCCGGTCTTCGTTCATTTGATGGAATGTTCTTGCAATCGGATTACTTCTTGACCAGGAAGTAAGTGCTTACGTACCCCTTCGCACCGTCATCCAGCTGCACCAGGCACCAATTCACACCCTTTTCCAGCACGGTCACTTCGGTACCGACAGGCAGCTGCCGAAGAACCTTGGTTTTCATACCGGGATAAAGGCGGAAATTGACAATGGAACCGCCGTTGATGTTTTTAAGCACAGCTTTATAAGGGGTATCCAGCTTGGTGGTGTAGGAAGGCGCCTTGGAAGCGAAGAGGTACTGGCTCGCCATGTAGCCCTCATTTTCCCCGACCTTAACCTGATACCAGCCGGTGCCCTTTTTCACCACCTGAACCGCCGTATCAATGGGATAGGAAGTGATAATGTCAAAGGACGTACCGGGGCCTTTGCGCAGATTCAGGCCGATGCCCGTATTGGTACGCACGTAAAGAGTGGTGCCGCCACCATTGGCGTTGAGGAACTTGGTCATCATGTAGCCGGTTTTGCCCGCCACTTTCACCTTGCACCAGGTATCGCCTTTTTCAAGGATCTCAACCCAAGTGCCCGTCCAGTACTGACCCAGCACTTTGGCGTTCAGGTTGGGCTGTTCGCGCAGATTCAGCCCGCCGCCCTTGACCGTGGCGTATTCGCTCGCCATTGCCAGGGCAGGAACCAGCATTAGCGCAAGTGCCGCCAGGAGGGAAAGGAGCCGTTTCATCATTGGGGTTTTCATGGGGATTCCTCCTTTGAAATATGTGTTCCGGCCGTTGCCGTACACTGATGAAACGACATAATTCTCCAAATCATTCCTGATTTAATTTCCAATATTTGGATAGGAAATGACTGTTTGCACGATTTTTCCAGCCGGTTTCATCCTGTCAGCGTCTTAAGGCGTTATTTTCCTGATTTTTGCAGAATAAAGAACATGATTCAAATCCCAGAATATACCAATTGGCATTATGCATCGTTTTGCATCCGCTGCAGTGCTTTTTTCATAAAGGCCGGAATGGGCACACCCAGGATCGCCGCATTTTTCAGTAAACTAATCCCCTCGCTGCACGTATAAAAGCCGATGGCAGCCGCCTGCAGCATGTTTTCTTTTCCCGCGATCTGGTCCAGTAATCGGCAGAGCACAATAATCAGCAGCATCATCATTTTCTTCGTAAATCCAAGCAGGCCTGCGCTGAAAGAAAGACGTCCGCTCTCCTCTTTTCTGCTCTTTCCCAATACGCCCATCAGCAGCCCGAGCGCATAATCCGATATCATCAACACAAACAGCGTGCTGAGGCTGGAGCCTGTCAGTGCTCCTGCTGCCGCGCCCGTCAGCCGGGCAGCCACATCCCATGTATTCTGAAAAAATTCCAGCACCGTACCTCCCTCCCCCTTCAACTTATGCAAAAGGCAGTTGCTTTAGGCAAATTTTTCTTGCCATATACGGCAAATTCATATATAATGGAAGCAGCTGAAAAATGAACAAGGAGGAATTCCGTATGCGGGCAGCAAAGCAGGAGAAGAAGCGCCTCTTTTCCAAAAAAGAGTGGAGCTGGATCATGTACGACTGGGCCAATTCCGTCTATGCCACCAACATCATGGCCGCCATCTTCCCTACCATTTTCGTATCCGTCGCCGGCGCGGCGGGCGATATCTGGTGGGGATACGCCACATCCATTGCTACCTTCCTGGTCGCCATCCTGGCGCCGCTTCTGGGGGCCGTGGCTGATTACAAAGGCATGAAAAAGAAGCTGTTCACGGCATTCATGCTGGCTGGCGTTGTCTTCACGGCTCTCATCGCTGCCACAAACAACTGGAAAATCATGCTGATCGGCTATATTGTAAGCCGTATTGGCTTTGCCGGTTCCAACCTGTTTTACGATTCCTTCCTGACAGACGTTACCGATAACGACCGGATGGACAAGGTTTCCTCCTGGGGCTACGCCATGGGCTACATTGGCGGCAGCACGATTCCTTTCGTGCTCTCCATCGTGATGCTGTTGGTGCTCGGTTACGGCAGCCCTGTTGCGCAAAAGTTCTCTATTCTGATTACCAGCGTGTGGTGGCTGATTTTCACCGTTCCTTTCCTCAAGAATGTAGAGCAGACCCATTACATCGAGCGTTCTGCCGACCATACTGCCGCCGAAACCTTCCGCCATATCTGGCAAACGGCCAAGGATATTTTCCGGCAGAAGGGCCTGTTCCTCTTTGTGGTAGCTTACTTTTTCTACATTGACGGTGTCGGTACCATCATCAGCATTTCCACCGCTTACGGCACGGTGCTGGGCCTGGGAACGGTGGGCATGATTCTGGCGCTGCTGGTCACGCAGATTGTGGCCATGCCCTGCTCTATCGTTTTTCCCAAGATTGCCGAAAAGCTGACAGCCCGCAGGGCGCTCATGAGCGCCATTCTGGTATATGTGCTTATTTGCGTCGTCGGGTTCTACATGGGCTTCTCCCTGGAGCCCCACCAGGAAGCTTATGAAACGGCACTGCAGACCGAGTTCACCGACGTAACCGCCGCAATCACATCCGATGGGGATCCGGAAGGCCTTGACGATCTCATTGCGGATTGCAAAACCGCTTTCCGGGAGAAAAATGCCGCCGAACTGCTGGCTTCCTACCGGACAGAAGCAACTGATCCTGCTCAATTGCAGGTGCTGGATGCAGCCGATGCGTTCCTGGCAAAGAACAGCAGCTTGGCTGATGCCTTCAATCACGCCGTTTCCCGTTCCTCCATTCTGTTCTGGGCCATGGCCGTGCTGGTAGGCACCGTGCAGGGCGGCATCCAGGCCGTTTCCCGCTCTTACTTTGGAAAGCTGATTCCCAAGGAACGCAGCAACGAATTCTTTGGATTCTTTGATATTTTCGGAAAATTCGCCTCCGTGCTGGGCCCCTTCCTCTATTCCCTCATCGGCGGCTGGACGGGCAGAAGCAGCTATGGCGTGCTCTGCCTGATGGCGCTGTTCCTGGTTGGGTTCTTCATCCTGGGCGGCAGCAAAAAGGAATTGGACGCCCTGGAAAGCGGCAAATAAATTCGAATGAAAAGAATCGGCAGGAGCTCAAATGCTCCTGCCGTTTTTATTCGTTCCAGGCCGCGGCAAACCGTAAACGCGCTCTCTTTTCCAATCGTGACAGCGTATACTGCGGCAATTCCATTTGCTTTGCCAGTGCTGTCTGGCTGCAGCCCTGCCAGAAACGTGCAATCAGAATCCAGGCGTCCCGTTTCTCCATCCGTTCCAGAATATCGCGGATCAGCAGCCGTGTCATCCATTTTTCTTCCGCCGGATCGGGCAGAGATGCCAGTAATTCACCCGATTGATCGGGCACCGGCGGCTGATCCCATTCAAGCAGAAGCATCAGTTCTTCGGGCCGCATCCCCGCCGCGTCGGCGGTTTCCCGGATGCCCGGTTCATGTCCGGAGGTCTGATAGACGTGTTCCCGGTATTCTTTGGCTCTCCGCAGCGACGCCCGTGTGCGCCACCCCAGGGAGGATTTGACCGTTTTCCGCATTTCTCCGAGAATCACGGGCACGGCATACGTGGAAAACTGCAGGCCCAGCTCCTCCCGGAAACGCCGGATCGCCGTCAAAAGCCCCATGCATCCTTGCTGAAAAGCATCTTCGCTATAGGAAAAGCGCCTGGACAACGCCTGTACCAAAGGAATATGCCTGCGCATGAGGGTGCTCAGCGCATCCGGATCGCCTGCCTGGGCACGGATATACAGGCACATCTCTATTGCCCCCGCAGACGCTTTTCCATGCGCACCGTGGTGCCTTCCCCCGGGGTTGATTCCACTTCCACTTTATCCATAAACGTCTGCATCACCGAAAAGCCCATGCCGGAACGTTCCTTTTCCGGCTGCGTAGTGAAAAAAGGCTGCATTGCCTGCGCGATATCAGCAATTCCTTTGCCCTGGTCGCTGACAGCGATTTCCAGGATACCGTCTGCCCGAAGACCCGCCTGAATGAAAACCGTCCCTCTTTTTTCGCCGTATCCATGGACAATCGCGTTGGTTACGGCCTCGCTTACCGCCGTTTTGATATCGGCCAGCACATCCAGCGTAGGATCAAGCTGCACGGCAAATGCGCTCACTGCCACCCGGGCAAAGCCTTCGTTTTCCGGCAGACTCATGAATTCAAGCCTCATCTGATTGGTTATCTGCATTTTTCATTCCTCCATCAGAGCATTTCGATAATCTGATTCATGCCGGACAGCAGAAAAATCCGCCTGACGTGATCATTCATGTTGCGCACCGCCACTTTGCCGCCCCGCGGCGCCAAAACACGGTAACGACCCAGGATGACGCCGATTCCAGAAGAATCCATAAAGGTCATGCCCGCCATATCCAGCACCAATTTCCGCACCGCCGGATCGGCAATCATTTCATCCAGTTCCCGCCGGATGCACTGCGCGCTGCATTGATCCAGCTCCCCCGTCAGGTAGGCCGTTACCCGGTCGCCCCGCCGCTCCAGTTTCATGTCACTTTCCTCCCGTCCATTTGTATTGCATAGATTATTCATGGTTTCACCGTTTCTATCCTGCCGCGAAAAATGGCAGAATATGCGTTTCCGCGAAAAATCGTTCGGCAAAATTTTCATTGGGCTAAAAATCAGGCAGAAATAAAGAAGGCGCGGTCGAACCGTGCCTTCTGAATAAATTGCTGTCGCTTGATCAGCACTTTTCAAAAACGGGCATATACTCAATGGGCGCCGCCACCTTGACGGTTTGTCCCCCGGTATACTGTTCGCCGTTGGAAGTCAGCCGCCAGGTGCCCGCCGGCAGATAAACCTCCCGTTCAAACTGGTTCAGGTGCAGAATAGGCGCAACCAGATACTTTTCCCCAAACATATACTGATCCTGCAGCTCCCAGCACTTGGGATCCTCCGGGAACTCATAGAACATGGCGCGAATCAGCGGCGACCCGTTTTCGTGGGCTTCCTCATACAGCTTTTTAATGTAATCGTGCATACCGATGCGGATATCGTAATATTTCCGCATGATTCTGTAATTGTCCTCGCCATAGCTCCACAGCTCGTTGGGCTGGCCCGTATGCAGGTAGCCGCCTCCCCAGTCCCGATCGTCCAGCGGCGGGATATCGTAAGGCCCCCGGTCGCCATGCATCCGCAGCACGGCGCTGTACACCGCGAACTGGTACCAGCGGATAAGCAGCTGCCTGAAATCCGGGTCGTTCACATCATCCGTCATGAACCCGCCGATATCCGTGGTCCACCAGGGAATGCCAGCCAGGCCCATATTGAGGCCGCACTGAAGCTGATCAGCAAAGGCCTCGAAGGTAGAAGGCACATCCCCGGACCAGACGACGTTGCCGTATTTCTGCGACCCCGCCCACGCACAGCGGAGTAGGTTCACCACAGGCTTGCCTTCTTTTTTCATTTCGTCATAGAAGGTTCGGCTGTACATCTGCGGATAGAGATTGCTGACGGCCATGGCGGGCCCGGCAGAATACCGGTAATGATCAAAATCATAAACGCCCAGATCGGGCTCGGAATTATCCAGCCAGAAAGCGTCGATCCCGTAATCGTAGTAATTCTTTTTGCAAACTTCCCAGACATATTTTCGGGTTTCCGGGTTAAATGGATCAATCTGCACACAGTCGCCCTGATAATCGTATGTCTGGGCCGCCCCGCGCTCTGTCCGCATTAAAAGGCCACGTTCCATCATGGGATAGAAGTTTTCGCTCTTCCTGTCCACCGACGGCCAGACGGACACAATCACCTTGATGCCCATGCTGTGCAGCTCGTCCACCATGGCTTTGGGATCGGGCCAGTACTTTTTATCGAATTTCCAATCGCCCTGCACCGTCCAATGGAAAAAGTCGATGACGATCTGGTCGATCTTGATGCCTTCTTTTTGGTACTGGCGGGCAACGGTCAACACCTCGTCCTGGGTCCTGTACCGCAGTTTGCACTGCCAAAGCCCCATCAGGTCCTCCGGGAACATATCCGCATGGCCCGTGGCGGCGGTGTAATTGGCAAGGATCGCCTTGGGCGTATCGGCAACGGTGACGTAATAGTCCATTTCCCGGGTGGCGTTTGCAATCCATTCGGTGTAGTTTTTTCCAAAGGTCACACGGCCCACGGCGGGATTGTTCCACAAAAAACCATACCCCAGGGAAGAAACGGCGAAAGGCACGGAAATCTGGGAATTGCGCTGAGCAAGCTCCAGCACACAGCCTTTCATATCCATGCAGTTTTGCTGATATTGGCCCATGCCGAAGATTTTTTCGTCGGGATTGGGCTCAAACTTCACATTCAGGGAATACTCCGTACCGCCGATGATCCCCTTCCATTCGCGGTTGACGATTTTGAGGCAGCGGCTTTCCCGGGAAATTGTGCCGCCGTACATCCGGAAGTATTCCCGAAGAAACAGCTTTTCGTCTTTGTAGAAAGAAATGATGCCGACAAAATTCACCACGGCCTTGATTCTGCCGTTTACAATGGTAGCAAGAGGCTGCTGGTCCACCGTTTCCACCCTGACCGTGGGTTCCGTCTTTTCAGGCGTTTCGGTAAGCGCCCAATCGTTGCCGGTGAATTTTCCCAGCATGGTGCTCCTGACCCGCAGGGAATCCTTCCCCCACGCCTCAATCCGGAGCGTTTCGCCATTAAAGCGGCACACCAGCGCGTTCCCGTCTTTTTCAAATTGCATAGTTTCAACCTCCCGTTTATTGTTCCGAGCACTAAGCGACTCGTGAAAATGAATGAATCCATTCCGTCATTTTCCTGCGGTTTTCATATCATCCCTTTCTTAGAATTCATAGAAGAAAAGGCCTTCGTTGGTCAGATATTGGATATAACGCTGGAAAAGCGCCTGAACCTCCTGGGAAAAATCCGTTTGACCCAACTGCGTATCCGGGAGATATCCCACAGCCTCAAGCAGGTTCTGCGTCTCCTTCTCCGCTGTCACGGAAAGAATCGCCGCCTCCGCATCTGAAATGTTCGCTGCGCCCGTCCGTACAAACGCCCCCAGGAAAGGGCCGTCCGCCTCAACAGTATACAGCGGCGTGAGGCAATCTTTCAGGACATCGGGCACATTCGCCCCGAATACACACAGATCGGGCGCTCCGTCCCGGGCGGCAAGGGCCATTTCATCCCAGTCCATGTACAGGTTCTGGTCCACATAAAGAGCGGATGTGGCTTCCAGGGTGAGCTGATCCTCCGGGCTCGCGTCAATGAGCCGGGCAATGAACAATTCAAACGGCGCTTGCTCAGTAAAGGCCGCCAACCCTTCAGGAGAGCAATCATCGCAAAGGTCAAAAACGCCTTTGGCCGCGTACAACGTTGCCGGACTGGCGGCAATCCGCGCCACAGGAACAGCCGCGTCGCGCAGATCGGCGTCCGTATATCCCTGCAGGGAAAGAATCATAACAGAAGGATCGCCGACAAAGACGGCTTCGTCTTTATCCGCCGCAAGGAAAAAATTGACGGCTTCCAGCGGACTGTCCGCCGCCACAACGTTTCCCTGGAGTTTTTCCGCAATGCGGAGACTGACCTGATATGCTGCATCCTCCTCGCCCCCGGCGCAAAACACCTGCGTTTCTCCCCGGGCGGGCAGACAAAGCGCAATGAAAACAAGGCACAAAACAGCAAGCTTTTTCATAACGGTTCCTCCTTCTAAAAGCGAAAATAAATGAAGGGATTGTAGGTGCTGCCAAGCAGCATGAATACGCACAGCGCAAAGAGAACCACATCGGCCACAGACTGCAGATACATTGCGCCGACAGTTTTTCTCAATTTAGATTGAAGATATCGACCAACCGGCAGGCAGCCCACACAGGCAGGCAGCATCAGGTACAGTGGATAGAGCGCGTCGTGATGGGCAGAAAGGTAGGCCGCCGTCCCGGTCCTGAAGGAAAACATCCCGGCGAGCACCTGCCCCAATTGGCCAAGGTCCTCAAGGCGGAAAATCATCCACCCGATCAGCACCATAAACAGCGTACAGGCATGGCGCAATGCCGTCGGAAGCCTTTCCAGCCTGTCGACGCCCAGAAGCTTTTCAGCCAGCAGCAGCAAAAAATAGTACATTCCCCACAAAATGAAGTTCCAATTTGCCCCATGCCACAGGCCGGTCAGCCCCCAGACGACGAACATATTGAAAATCATTCGCGGAAAAGCCACCCGATTGCCGCCCAACGGGATGTATACATAATCGCGGAACCAGGTTCCCAGGGAAATATGCCATCTGCGCCAGAATTCAGTTATGGAACGGGAGCAATACGGATGTTCGAAATTCTCCAGGAAATGAAAACCGAACATCCTGCCCATACCGATAGCCATGTCGCTGTAACCGGAAAAGTCAAAGTAAATCTGCAAGGCATAGGCGACGGCAGCCAGCCAAAGCAACCCTGCAGGCAGGCTTTCCTGTCCCGGTTGATACACCTGATCCGCCAGCATGGCCATGCCGTTGGCAAAAATCACTTTTTTTCCAAGCCCCCAGATAAAGCGATGGAGTCCTTCGCAAAACAGCGGCAGGGATTCCTGGCGATTGTCCAGCTCCGCGGCAATGGTTTGATACCGCACAATGGGCCCGGCCACCAGCTGCGGAAAAAGGGACACATAGACTGTCAGCTTCAACAGACTTTTCTGTGCCGGAACCTCTTCGCGGTATACGTCCACCGTGTAACTCATAATCTGAAAGGTGAAAAAACTGATACCGATAGGAAGCGGGAGGCCGATCCGGGGCAGCGCAATTCCAAGCAGCGTTTCCAGATTAATGAGGACAAAATCGCCGTATTTGAAGAACGCAACCGCCCCAATATCGACCAGCAGGGCCGGGAGCAGGCAAAGCAGCCGCTTCTTTTTTTCTTTTTCCTCCATCAGACGTGCAAGAACATAATTTACACCCACCATGAAGAGCATCAGAAAGAGATACGTCGGCTCGCCCCAGGCATAGAAAAGCAGCGAAAACAGGCAAAGGCAGAGATTTTTCCCCCGAATGGAACGCAGGGAAAAATTGCAGATCAGCACCAGGGGAAGAAACAAAAGCAGGAAAACAAGGCTGGAAAATACCATTACTCCGCGCCTCCATCCTGAATCCCGGAAAAGAAAGTGACGTCCCCCAGCAGGAGCATTTTGTCAATTTCGTTGGCCCGGATGTATTCGTCAAGATTCAGCGTTTCCCCCATATCGCGCTCATAATAGCGTAAATCCAGAATGAAGGTATTGTTGAAATGGGAAGCGATCAACGTGTTCAGCGGATTGGAATAGGAGTCCGCAAGGATAAGCAGGTTCTGTTTTTCCGTGTTCTTTGTCCGGATAATGATTTCGCCGTAATCGCCGCCATAGTAATATGCGTAATGATTGCGCAGCTCATCCGTTGGATACCGGCCTTTTTCATACAGAGCCTGATGCCCGTACACACCGTTTTTCCCGTTCAGCAGCGTGATAAACCGGGGCACGTCATAGGTGTAAACCCTGAAAGAATCCTCTCCGACCATCCGTCCGGACTGCCGGGCATAGGAGCCATGAAAAGAAACAGGATAACTCTTTTCCTCCTGGATAGGAATTGTCGCTTCGTCTTCCCCCAGCAGCAGATGGATGATCTCCCGATAGCCGCGGTCTGAGCCCGCGTTGTTCCAATGGTGATCGGACGCATAGAAAAGCCCGGTGTATTCTTCATAATCCGCCGCCGAAAAGCATGCCGCGCCGTCCGGACGATAAGCGTTGCAGATGAATCGGAACACTTCGTCGTTTTCTGCATCGCTTCGGGTAAAATCCTGTGCCCTGGAATTGCGGATAAAATACAGATAGGTGGGAACGGCGTCCGTCCGAAGGAGTTCTGCCTGAGCAAGCGTCGGGGCCTCATATTTTTCCGGCGGCCAGGCCTTTTCCACGATTCTTTCTTCGTCGCCCGCATAGCAGTAATACCCGTTGGCAATTTCGGAATAGGTGTCCACCGAAGCCGGAAAAAGGATATGCAAAAGATTGCTTTCTGCCCGATAAATCCGATCCTGGCACGCCACAAGCGCGCCCTTGAGCGTTTCGCCAAAGGGGTACTGGTCGCTCAGCGCTTCTTCCAGACGCTTCTGAAATTCGCCGCTCGAAAATTTCCCCAGGGTCAGGGCCGGAAAATGCGTCAGACTGCGATTTTCCGTCTCCGACGCGTCAAGCTGACCCCGAAAAGGCAGGATCAGCATGAGAAGAACGGGAAAGGCGCATCCGGCCAAAAGCAGGATTGACGCAAACCGTCCGGGCTTCTTGTGTGCCATTGGGTTATCCTTTCCGCAAAATCACATGCCGGACAGGCTGAATGTCCGAATGAAAAAGCTGACGTCGCCCAGAATCAATACATCGTCGATTTCGTTTTGCTGGATGTATTTCTGCGCGTTGAACTTCTTCCCCTGTTCCAGCTCATAAAAACGGGGATCGATGGCGTAAACCGCATCATAATGCTGAAGCAGCAAGAGCTTAACAGCGTCGGCGTAAGAATTGGAAAACATCAGCAGCGTCTTCTTTTCCGGCCGGTTGGTTTTCAGAATCAGTTCGCTCCGGTCTCCCCCGTAAAATGCGTTATAATGATTATACACCGTTATGCGCGAATATTTCCCGTTGAAATAGCGTTCATAATTTCCGTAGGTTTTGGCGGGAGAACCGTTGATCGTCGCCTCATAGGGCACAAAATCCGGAAAACGGTATACGGTAAAGTTTTCCTTTGCATGGGAATAATTCAGCTTCTCATGGAAAGAACCATTGAACGGAATATCCTTGAATTCGACCGTTTCAATCGGCTCGATCTTCGGCTCATCCGGGCCAAACATCATATCGATAATATCGCAATACGCCTTGTACGAGCCTTTGTAATTCCAATGATGATCGGCCATATAGAACCAGTTGGTAAAATCGGTGTAGCTTTCCAGCGCGAGGGTCCCCGTTGCTGTCGTTTCAAAAAGGTTTTTGATCTTCAGGTAAATGGGGTTATCTCCCGTCAGATCCTTCGACATATCGACGCAGCGCGGGCTTTCAATGAAGTAGACATATTTTTTCACACGTCCATCCAGCGAAATATAGGCGTTATACTCTTCGGCATTGCGTTCGATATTCCGCACCAGCACATCATCGCCGATAAAATTGCTCCAATGCTCGACGATATAGCCCGTATCGCCCAGGCGATAGAGTTCCTCGCCCAAATAACGGTATTGAAGCGAAACCTCTTCCCCCAGCCCGGCCGCGGGCAGGGCAAGCGTCAACGCCAGCAACAGCGTACAGATTTTTTTCAATGCGAACCCTTCCTTCAATCAATGCAGCTGCTTCCCATACAGGAAATAGCTTACATCCCCCAGAATCAGGATCTTGTCAATATCGTTCTCCACCAGATACTCATGAATTTTCATGGATTTCTT
This sequence comes from uncultured Clostridia bacterium, assembly GCA_947624355.1. Lineage (GTDB taxonomy): Bacteria > Bacillota > Clostridia > Christensenellales > Aristaeellaceae > RUG563. The sequence continues at coordinate 71,737 of CANQKI010000001.1, forward strand.
CGTCTGTGTCATGTACTCCCGAAGATCGACGACGAATGTTTTATTGAAATGGCGGCCAATCAGATCCCGCACGGAACAGCCATAGGAATTGCACAGGACGAGCAGGTTCTCCCGGTCGGTCATTCCGGTATCGTAGACGATCTCGCCGTAATCCCCGCCATAAAACGTTGCAAAATGGGAGGCCAGAATATCCTTTGAGTATTTTCCGGAAAAATAGGCGTCCGCCCGACCGATTTTCTTTTCCTTTCCGTCCACCGTCACTTTGCACTCCGGCAGATCATACCGATAGACTGCAAAATTCTGTGTCCCATTCTTGACGCCTGTCCGCTTGACATAGGAACCATTGTACACCGTATCAAAAATGACTTCTTCGACCGGTTGATAGGGGGCGTCCTGTACGCCAAGCAGGCGCAGAATATCCTCGTAACCCTGCTGCGCGCCGACATGATTCCAATGATGATCGGTCTGATAGAACATCCGTTCATATTCCGCCATGCTGTGAATCTGCAGCGCGGCACAGTGGTCAACGCAGGTCAGGCGGGACACAAGGTCAAGGTAAATATCGTTTTCGCCGGAAAGATCGGCGGTAAAGTCGATACTGCGGGAATTGTTGACAAAATAGAAATAAACTTCAACCGGCTCATTTCCGAGCATGGCATTATAATTATCGATATAGCCCTGAATCGTTTCCTTCAACATGGTTTCATAGTCATAACGGTATTCCACGGTATAGCCGTTTTCACCGTAGAAAAAACAGTTTTTTGTTGCACCCGCAGGAATATAACCTTCCGGCGCTGCTGACGCGCAGGGGCCGCCCAGCAGCATTCCCGCCAGAAGCACGAGAAAGGCGATTTTCTTCATACGGCATCCCCTTCCAACTTCTAAATTTTCTTCATTATTATACCATGCGGGCAAGTGCGTGTCAATCAAAGAAGACGCCTTTCAGGGATTGCCCTTATTGGATTCCTAACGGGCAAGGAGAACTTGAAAACGTTATTTTATGCTTAAAATATGTTCATTTGCGTAATGTGTCTTGACACTGCGCGCGGAATGATGGAAAATGGAATGAAAAGTTGTATACTCCCCCTCAGCGCAGAAAAAACCGCGGTAAAGGAGAAAGCGCCTGATGAAAAGGTCCTTACCTTGCCACCCACTGCGGTTTGCTGTTCGGGAGATACGCTTTTACGGGAAGAGACGCCAGGACAGCCGGATGCAGGCTATCCGATATCGTACGTTCGCTTCCCAGTTTTCCGGATATCAGACCCTGCATCATCACTCGGTATTGCCCGCAACATGGACAGGCGCAGGTTGACAGCGGCGAGGTAAAAACATGCACGTTGTACGATGGGCCCCTGGCAGATCAGGCATAAGCAGCGTTCAAGTCTCTGCCCTTTTCCCGGAGCTGCCGCGCAAGGCGCGCGCCCTTTTCCGCGCCAAAGAGAATTTACGAAGAAATCAGGTTAAAACCCGCGCCGCCCATTACGGTCCTGTATTCGTTCCGCACACTTGGCGCGAAGGAGCAAAAGAAACCGCGCAAACGCCGTTTTCATCCCGTTGACAGCGAGAAACAGCCTCGAGGCTGATCTCATACAGAACATTTCCACACCGAAGAGAAAGGAGACCCTCTATGACCATTACGACCAATCAGGAAGGCGCCAAGCTCGTTGTTGCGCTCGATGGACGCCTGGACACCACCACCTCCCCCCAACTGGAGGCGGAGCTCAAGAAATCCCTCGGCGGCGTGGCCGAGCTCGTGTTCGATCTTGAGAAGCTGGAGTACATTTCTTCCGCCGGTTTGCGCGTGCTGCTCTATGCCCAGAAGGTGATGAACAGCCAGGGCAAAATGACCGTAACCGGCGTGAACGAGACGGTGAACGAGGTCTTCGAGATTACCGGCTTCTGCGATATTCTGACGATCAAGTGAGGCGATCAGCATGAAAACGAACGTTGTGAAGGTTGACAATACGGGCAATGGCGTCAACGGGGCGCTTCGGGAAGCGGAGCGTTATGCGGAATATCAGCATCTCTCCGCGAAGGATGCACTGCATGTGCGCCTGCTTGCCGAGGAAATGATGGGCATGGTGCGCAGCATTGTCGGTCAGTTCGATGCGGAATTCTGGGTTGAGGGCGAGGACAAGGACGTAACGCTTTGTCTTGAGGCCGAAACAATCGTTGATTACGAGAAGAAGGAAAAGCTGCTTGCCGCATCCACCAGCGGAAAGAATTACGCCGAACGCAGCTTTATGGGCAAGGTGGCGGGCCTCATTGAATACTGCCTGGGCAGCTATGAGGGTTTGGACGCCGTACCGCTCTATAACGATTACATGATCGGGGAAGTTACGGACTACGACTATGACCGGATGTGGTCGCTCAGCTCAATGCGCGGCGACCTGGAGAATCATCTGACTGTTCCCGAAAAAAAGGCCGAATGGGACGAGCTGGAAAAGTCCATTGTCGCCAAGCTGGCCGATGAGGTGCTTGTGGGCGTGAAGGCCCGTAAGGTGCAGCTCATCATCAAAAAGAGCTTTCAGGCGTAAGCAGGATTCACGACGCAGGAGGGCACGATACGATGCATACCAGGAAACCGGATACAAAACGTCGGCCCATTCGCCGCCAGGTGCAGCGTATGGTGCTCTTCCTGTGCGTGGCCGCGCTGGTGCTCACGGGGATTTTGTGGGCCGGCAGCCTGATCACCCTGCGGAACACCGTTCTTCAGGACAGCCGGGGCCTGGGCGACAGCGCCGCTTCCGCCGGCAGCGTCGCGCTGCTCAGCCAGATGGAGCAAAATCTCTATAAAGGCGTCCAGAGCGAGGCTGAGGTGGTGAACGGCAAGCTGTCGCGTTATGCTGGATATGTGGAGGATTTCGCGTTCTACGCCCACCGCCTCTATGAGGAGCCAAACGCCTACGTTCCCAAAGAGGTACTGCCGCCGGACGCGAAAAACAGCTATCAATACGTCCTGCAGCTCAGCCGTCGGGATACGGACATCCAGCCTGAGGTAATTGCTGAGGAGGCTGGTCTGCTGGCAAATCTTGTGCATCTCTGGCAGCCGGTGATGACCCACAACGTTGAGGACATCGCTTCCATTTATCTGTGTACCGAAAGTGGCTTCATGATTAACTATGACGAGCGCTCTGATTTGACGGATGAGTTGTTTTCCTACACGGATGCCGTGTGGTACACGGCTGCGAAAGAGTCAGACGGCATCATCTACACCAGCCCCTATATGGATACCTTCGGCCGGGGGTTGATCCTCACTTTTGCCGCGCCGTTCTATGACGCGGAGGGCAGCTTCGCCGGGGTCATGGGGATGGACGTGCTGGTGGAGGACCTCTGCCGCTCCGTGCTGGACATTGACTTTGGCGAGGGCTCCTATGCTTTCCTGGTAGACGGCGACGGGAACATCATCGTTTCAAAGACCATGCGCGGCGACGCAACCTTTGAGAGTGTGCGGGATCCTGCCTGCCTGGCCTATGAGGCGGCGGACAGCATTATGAGCGGCGAAACCGGCGTCACGGCCACTTCAGGGGACATTTATTATGCCTACGCGCCCATCGCCGCCGCAAAGTGGACGCTGGTTGTTCATGTTCCTGCTGACATGATTACCGCGCCCGCGGCGGGCATCCGGGAGGAAATCACCGACCAGACGGGCAGCACCGTAGCTGTACTAAGCCGCAGCGTCTTGCAGACGGGGCTGCTTTCACTGGCAGCATTTGTGGTGCTGATTGGAGTCGTGATCGCGTGCAGCGGCGCATTTTCTGGGCGGCTGACCGGGCCGCTGCTGGAGCTGCGGGAGGATGTGGAGCACATCAGCGGCGGAGACCTCCGGCATCAGGCGACGGTGCGCCAGAACGACGAAATCGGAGACCTCGCTTCGGCCTTCAACACCATGGCGGGCTCCCTGGAAAAGTATATTCACGATCTGACCGCCGTGACGGCGGAGAAGGAACGCATCGGCGCTGAACTGGACATCGCCCGGAACATCCAGGCGACCATGCTGCCCTGCATCTTCCCGGCTTTCCCGGACCGGTCGGAATTCGACATTTATGCGACCATGAACCCCGCCAAAGAGGTGGGCGGCGATTTCTACGATTTCTTTATGGTCGACAACACGCATTTGGCAATCGTGGTCGCGGACGTTTCAGGCAAGGGCGTGCCGGCCGCGCTGTTCATGGTGATCGGCAAAACGCTCATCAAGGATCATACCACGCCGGGGTGCGACCTGGGCGAGGTGTTCATGGAGGTCAACCGCCTGCTTTGCGAAGGCAACAGCGAAGAAATGTTCATCACGGCCTTCGAGGGGGTGCTGAATCTGGAAACAGGCGAGTTCAACTTTGTCAATGCAGGGCATGAAATGCCCTTCCTGTGCAAGGCGGGCGGACGTTATGAACCGTATAAAATCCGCGCCGGGTTTGTGCTTGCGGGCATGGAGGGCACCCGGTACCGGATGGGCTCCATGATGCTGGAACCCGGCGATAAGCTGTTCCAGTATACGGACGGCGTGACCGAGGCAACCAATGCCGCCAACGAATTGTACGGTATGGCACGCCTGGAGGCCGCGCTCAACGCGAATATCGCCGCCTCCCCCACCGAGCTGCTGCCGGCGGTGCATGCCGATATCAACGCCTTCGTGGGCGATGCGCCACAGTTCGACGATATTACCATGCTCTGCCTGGAGTTTAAAGAAAAAATGACGTCAGCGAAGAACAACGAGATAACAGTCGAGGCAACGCTGGACAATATTCCCGCTGTGACGGACTTTGTGGACGCCCGGCTCGAGGCGGTTGACTGCCCGATGCGCGCCATGGCTCAGATCAATGTGGCGATTGACGAACTGTTCAGCAACATTGTCCGTTACGCCTATCATCCCGCCACAGGTCCAGCGACGGTGCGCGTGGAACTGAAGAACGATCCGCTTTGCGCGGTCGTCACTTTCGTGGATCATGGCGTGCCTTATGACCCGCTCAAGGCAGAAGAACCAGACACAACGCTTTCAGCGGAGGAACGTGAAATGGGCGGCCTGGGTATCTTCATGGTGAAGAAAACCATGGACGATATAAACTATGAGTACAGAGACGGCCAGAACATCCTGACCATCAAAAAATACCTGAAGGCGTGATCGTCCCGCCTTTTCGGCAAACCAGAAGAAAGGACATTGGATATGCGTTTGGCAGAAGGAAAGATCGAAAATAACGTACTGACAGCATTCCTCGCCGGGCACATCGACTCCAGCAACGCCGCCCAGGCAGAGCAGGAACTGAACGAGCTGCGCAGCAGGGCGCCGGAGGCTGCGGTGGTTCTGGACCTGGAGAAGCTGGCGTATATCTCCAGCGCCGGTCTGCGGGTCATTCTCCGGCTGCGGAAAGAGAAGCCGGGACTTCGCATCGTGAACGCTTCCACGGAGATATATGAGATACTGGAAATGACCGGTTTCACCGAGATGATGCCGGTGGAAAAGGCGTACCGGCGGCTGAGTGTGGAGGGCTGCGAGGTTATTGGCCGGGGCGCCAACGGCGAAGTATACCGCCTGGACCCGGACACCATCATCAAGGTGTATCTGAACCCGGATAGTCTGCCGGACATCCACCGGGAGCGTGAGCTGGCCCGCCGGGCATTCGTGCTGGGCATCCCCACCGCCATCCCCTACGACGTGGTGAAGGTGGGAGACGGTTACGGTTCGGTATTCGAGCTGCTCAACGCCAAGAGCCTGGCCAAGCTCATTCTGGCCGCACCGGAGAAGCTGGACGAATATGTACTGGTCTATGTGGACCTGCTGAAAAAAATCCACGCCACCGAGGTACGCCCCGGCGACATGCCGGACATGAAGGCCGTGGCCCTGGACTGGGCAGACTTCCTGAACGGCCATCTGCCGCCGGCACAGTATGAAAAGCTCCGCCGTCTCATCGCCGCCGTGCCGGAAGATCACCATATGCTCCATGGCGATTACCACGTCAAAAACGTCATGGTCCAGAACGGCGAGGTGTTGTTGATCGACATGGACACCCTGTGCATGGGCCACCCGGTGTTCGAATTTGCGTCCATCTTCCTGGCCTACCGGGGCTTTGGGGAGCTGGATCACAGCGTGTCGGAGAAGTTCCTGGGGCTTGACTACGATACATGTGGCACTATCTGGGAAAAGACGTTGCGGCTCTACTTTGGCACAGACGAACCGGCCCGGCTTGACGAAATCGCCGACAAAGCAAAAGTGATCGGCTATACCCGGCTGCTGCGGCGCACCATCCGCCGTCAGAGCGACACCGCCGAGGGGCAGGCCATCATCGCCAACTGTAAAACGCAGCTTGCCGCACTGCTGAGCCGGGTCGATGCGCTGACCTTCTGAACACGGCGGAGGAAAACAGTGCGAGGGAGAAACACGCATGGATAACGGGCTGTTTCGCCAAAAGAGCCTACTGGTTTGATAAACAGATTCGACAGCGCGGGCAGCGCGACCAGGGAGCTTTTGAAGAGAGCATGGCAGCAATTGCCGGCACAGTGTTGGGCTGGCTGCTCTCCGCCGCACAGGGCAATGATCGCCGACGTATCGGGGACGCTACAGATGATTCTGAGATTTTATTATCTCAAAAGCCGGAAGTGCCTGAAGTGCTGGCGTACAGAAGCTCAAGCTCGCTGGCGCAGAGCGGCGGGCGTTTGCCAAGTGGAGTGAACAGATTCGCCCGGGACAGTACGCAGCCATCGTCGGAAAGACAGGGAGTGGCCAGTCAACGCTTCTGCGATCGCTGTTTGACTTTGAGACCCCGCCGCGCGGCGCGATTTATTGCGACGGCATGGATCTGAACACCCCGGATCAAAAGTCGCCGCGGCGCAAAATTGGCGTGGTGATGCAGGATGACGGACTGTTCTCCGGGGATTTTTACTCGAACCTTGTCATCTCGCCTCCGAGGCTGACGTTGGATGACGCTTGGGCAGCCGCGGAATTGGCAGGCATTGCCAAGGACATCCGGGCCACGCTCATGGGCATGAACACCTATATCACAGAGGGAGGTGGAGGAATTTCCGGTGGTCAGCGACATCATATTCTGATCGTCCGCACACTTGCGTCGAAACCGAGCATTCTGATGCTCGACGAGGCGACCAGCGTCCTGGATAACATCACGCAGAAAATCGTCTCGGATTCCCTGTCCGGCCTTCACTGCATCCGAATCGTGATTGCGCACCGGCTGAGCTCGATCCGACAGTGCAACCGGATCATCGTTCTTGACGGCGGACGCATTATTGAGGATGGGATCTGCGATAGGCTGATCGCACACGGCGGCTTCTTTGCAGACCCGGTGGAGTTTCAGCGGCTGGACACAGACAACACCGCCTGATGCGCATAGTCGGCAGGGGCTGCTTTGTCCCCGACAGAGTGACGTAAACGGCTGGCTGGGCAACCCGATTTCCTGATACGGAACGCACCTTTTTCCTGGAAAAAATACATCGAAGAATGGAGAAAATGAGCATGGATATCCAATACTTACTGCTGCTGCAAAACCTGCGTGAAAGCATCGGCGACATACTGAACGGTTTCATGGAGTTTGTGACCAAACTGGGCGACCCGAAGCTGATACCGTTGCTGCTTGGCTTGGTTTACTGGTGCCTGGATAAGCATGAGGGCGTGTACCTGGCGCTGACCTTCTATGCCAACCGCCTTGTCAACGGCTTTCTGAAGATCACCGCATGCATCTATCGGCCCTGGATACGTGACGCACGGGTAACGCCTGTACCTTCGGCGATGGCGGACGCAACCGGATACTCCTTCCCCAGCGGGCATGCCGCAAATTCCACCAGCTTCTATGGCGGCCTGGCGATGAAAAAAACGCGGCGGAAAGCGCTGCGTGCTCTGTTCATCGTGATGATCCTGGTCATCGCTTTCTCGCGTAACTATCTGGGCGTACACACGCCGCAGGATGTAGGCGTGTCCATCATCTGTGGTACAGTGATGCTGTTTGTATCCCGGTGGCTGCTGAAGCTGGTCGAGGAGAAGCCAGGGACAGACAAGTACATCCTTCTGGCCGGTGTGGTGATCAGCGTGCTTCTGGTGCTGTACGCGCAGTTCAAATCCTATCCGGTGGATTACGATGCAAATGGTGCGGTCATTGTCGATCCGGCAAAAATGGCGATTGATTCTTATAAGAACGCCGGAATGGGAATGGGCTTCTTCCTGGGATGGTTTTTGGAGCGGCGGTATATTCGCTTTTCAACGGACGGCGCATGGTGGGTAAAAGTGATTCGCTTCGTGGTGCTTGCAGTGAGCTATGTGTATTTGAAGAAGCTGCTGGCGCTGGTTGTGGGGCTGTTCCTGACGGGGGGCCTGGCGAGCGCGGTGGAAGCCTTTGGCTATACGCTCTATCTGATGGCCGGCGCGCCGCTGCTGATTCGCCTGTGCGCACGCTGGAATGGGAAAAACTGACGGCAGTTGCTGACCTGAAAGTAAAACAACACCCAGCGTATGGGACGAGGAAGTGAACGGCACCCGCAGCCAAGCAAAAGAAATCGTTCGGAACGAAGTCATCCACAACCTGTAAATAATATGACCGCTGGCAAGAGCAAAAAGTCCTGCCAGCGGTTCTTGAAATTGTCATATCTGTAAATTGTGAAATATCAGATTTCCTCATCTATCGGCACAAATTTATTATTCATCTTCTTTATCCATGCTTTCAATATTGTTACGCAAGTCACTTAACGCAACGCCATCTTTGGTAAATTTCGTCCAGCCGTTGACATGAAGGTTGTCAGCCCAGCCAAATCTTTCAATAAGTATCTTGCGTGCAAGGTCACTTATGGTATATGTAATTCCGCCATACTCGATCTTATTCTTTTCATCAATCACTTTTGCAATAATAGTGTCGTCATACAGAAATTTTATCTCTTCGCCCGTATCAATCTGCAGAAGCTTAAAGGAATTGTTGGAACGCCTTGTCCTTCTTTCTGCCAACTCCTGTTCCTGAGATTCTTCCTCAGTAGGCGTATACAGTTGGAGATTACATGAATCCCCGCGCAATGCAGCAATATCCTTGAAAATGCCAAACGCAGTTTCAGGAGACATTTTGAAAAATTCCCGTCGCCGTATTCGGCCATTATCAAGCCGTTCTTGCGCGTGAAGTGAATCATCCACCCGGTCAATAAGGCTATGTATCCTTGTCTCAACCTCCAGAGGGTTTTCAACTTCGTAAACAGCATAACATCGAAAAGATAATGGCATATTGGTCGGCGCATTTAGTTCCTGCAGGCGTCGTTCAATCCCATTCAATTCAGTCATTCCGATTTTGACCCATCCATCCAGACAGGGATTTGTAAGTATATAGACCAAACCTTTTGCCATTTTTTATTCCTCCTTGCATTACAAGGCTTCCGCTCATGCACGAATCATTCCCACTCGACTGAAATTAAACAAATTTGCTTAATTTATGTATGCCGTCGTGCACATGGTGACACTGACTCTCTGTCGTTTACCTGTTGTCCTGCCCATTCGACCTTTCTGTATCAGGCACTTATCGTGTTGATAACAGATCGATCGTTCGCTGCGGAGGATAGGTCACTTTACAGTTATATAATACCATATTTCAGGAAATTAAACAAGAGAAATTTGCCGTGTTCCATTGCAATAGTGTAAGACTACAATACATCTTGGACAACGGAAGAAAAGAATAGAAGGACGCAGCCAGACATGCTATCATAAAGTTGCTGCAAAAAACATTGAATTTATGTACAGACGGAAAGTCTGTCCCGGAAATTGTGTAAAGCTCCAAGAAGGTGTAGAATAGAGACAACACCAAGGAGGGAATATACATGGCA
>CANQKI010000002.1 GCA_947624355.1 uncultured Clostridia bacterium
ACCCTGCTCCGCCCGGGGGACGTGGTGATGTATGAAAACGATTTGCCCGACCATTACAGCGAAGGCTGATTTGGAGGAAGGTATGAGCAAGATCCAGCTTGGGGTGATTTTCGGCAGCCGCTCCTGCGAGCACGAGGTGGCAATCATCAGCGCGGTACAGTTAATGCGCAACGTGGACCGGGAAAAATACGACGTGATTCCCGTTTACATCAGCCAGAAGGGCGAATGGTTCACGGGCGCGCCGCTGATGGATATCAAATCCTATACGCCTTTTGATCCCTTCATGAAGGGCATTCTGCCCGTGCACCTGGACCTGACGGCGGGCAGCGGCGCCCTTTTGCATTTTGCGCCGCCCAAGGGCCTGCTTGGAGGCGGAAAGGAAGAAACCGTGGCGCGGCTGGACTGCGTGATTCCCGTCATGCACGGCCTCCACGGGGAGGATGGCTCCCTCCAGGGTCTGCTGGAATTGGCCAACATCCCCTATGCCTCCACGGGGGTAATGGGATCTGCCGTGGGCATGGACAAGATCGCCATGAAGCGCTTTTTCATGGGCTGCGGCTTTCCCAGCCTGCCCGGCTGCCCGCTGACCCGCTCCGAATGGGAAAGGGACGCGGACGCGGCCATGGACCGGGTGGAAAAGGAGCTGCCTTACCCCGTGTTCGTCAAGCCCGCGTGCCTGGGTTCCTCCATCGGCGTCAGCCGGGCGGACGACCGGGCAAAGCTGAAGGAAGCGCTGGAGCTGGCCTTTTCCTATGACCGCCGGGTGCTGGTGGAAAAGGGGCTGGACCGGCCCATCGAGGTCAATTGCTCCGTGCTGGGCTTTGACGGGGAGCGGCGGCCCTCCGTGCTGGAAATGCCCAATTCCGGTGCGGGGTTCCTGGATTTTTCGGAAAAATACCTGGCAGGCAGCGGCGGCAGCAAGGGCATGGCCAGCTTAAAGCGCATCGTGCCCGCCCCCATCGGCGAGGAACTGACGGAAAAGCTGCAATCCCTCTCCTGCGAAATCTTTGACGCCCTGGACTGCAAGGGCGTGGTGCGCATCGATTTCATGCTGGACCGGGAAAGCGACGAATACTACATCACCGAAATCAACACCATTCCCGGCTCCCTGGCCTACTACCTCTGGACGGAGACAGGCCTGCCCTACAGCCGGCTCATTGACGAAATGGTGGAATACGCCATGAAGGCCCACCGGGAAAAGGAACGCAACAGCTTTGCCTATGCATCCGATATTCTCTCCGGCGCGGTAATCGGCGGCGGGAAAAAGGGCGGAAAGCTGAAGCTGTAAGCGGATTCAGCGCAATTAAATACGGCGCGGGGCATGAAAAGACCCAGCGCCGTGTTTTTGTATGCGGTTTTATCCGATAAAGCAGCCCATTTCAATGCGGACCTCGTGCTTTTGCTGATCCTCGTTGGAATATTCGCAGGCGTTGAAGCCCATGAACGTGAGCCCCTGGGACAGGTAAAAGGCGATGGCCGCGGCGTTGCAGCTCTGGGTCTCCAGGATGAGGGCCCGGCGTTTCTGGGCACGGGCAATTTCCCGGGCCTTGGTCATGAGCAGCGTGCCAAACCCCCGGCGGCGGTATCCCTCCTGTACGCACAGGTTGGTGATCCGCAGGCGGTTGTTCCACGTTTCGGGGGTCAGTTCAATGACGGCCCGCAGGTCGTTTCCGTCCCACAGGCCGTAGGCGTGGGGGTCGTCCCAATGGGGGGCGAAGAGTTTATCCGCAAATTCCTTGTGCACGGGCGGGCAGGGGGTGCGCACAAATTCGCAGGCGAACACATTGCTGCCCGTGCGCAGGCGCAGGTCGTAATAGGCCTTGCTGTCGTAGGAAAAGACCAGCTCGTACCCTTCGAACTGTTCCCGCGGCAATTCCGCGATGCGCATGCCCGATGCCCCCCTTTGGTGAATGGATGGAAATATCATACCATTCTTTTGCCGGATTGTAAAGATATGTGGCGGCCGGGGCCGCTTTTTTTCGAAAAAACGGGGGCCGGGTGGAGAAGCTGCCGCTTCCCGCGCGCCGCGCCATCGCTCTGCCATGGGACCGGGAAAAAGGGGATCGCTGGCAGAACAGACTGTTCCTGATAAAAAATAAAATTTTATACAAAAATCAGCCTTTAAAACGCTTTTCAACCGAAATAAAGGAAAATAAGGGCAGAAATAGGACAAATAAGCCATGACTTTCAAAATAAAATTTTAGAAAAAAATAAAATTTAAAAAATTTTATATTATTTCCTATTGACAAACATACGCGGATTCTGTATGATAAGAGCGAAAGAAAGAAAAAGGAGAACCGTATCGGGCATTTTGTCCGAAGGCAAACTGTGAAACCGAACAGCGAATGCTGTTGGGAATAATCGTTCATTCATGACAAGGAGGAATCGCACATGAAGAAGCTCGCAACCCTGCTGCTCGCGGCCATCATGATCTGCACATTGGTGCCGGTTCAGGCCGAAAGCGAACACCCGGCGGAAACGCTCACCCTGCTCGTGCCCAACTTTGAAACCATTCCCGGCACCTTCGACAACATGGAGAAGGAATTCGAATCCCTGTACCCCTGGATCAATCTGGATATCATTCTCACCAGCTGGGATGAGTATGAGAACCAGTTGAACACCATGGTGAACGGGGCGACCCCGCCCGACATCACCTATCCCACCGATCCCACCTACATCATCCAGAAATACCTTTCCAGCGAAATGCTGCTGGATATTTCCTCCGCGCCCGAGGAAATGCAGGCGGAATTTGACACCGCCGCCCTGGATTTCTACCGCAACGGCGACGCCCTGTACGGCTTCCCCATGGTGGTTACGCCCCAGATGCTGGGCGGCAATAAAACCTATATGGAAGAGGCCGGCCTGGATTGGAGGAAGATTCAGCAGGAGGGCTGGACCTTTTCCGAATTCAGGGATGCGGCCGCCAAGGGCGTGAAGAAAACCGGCGATCAGACCGATGTATACGGCTTTGTGTTCGCCTTCGCGGGCGTTACGGCCGTGGATATTCTGGAATTGCTGACCCGTACCGCCGGCATGGAAAACGCCATTGACGAAAACGGCAAGTACGCCTATACCGATCCCAATTTCCTCAAATGCCTTCAGTTCATCCGCGGCATGATCGACGACGGCATTATGCCCAAGGAATCCAGCTCGGTGGACGCGGGCATGCGCTGGAATATGATGCTGACCGGCAATACCATGCTGACCGGCAAGGCCCTCATCAATTTTGAAAACCTGGCAAAGAATAACAACAAGCTCCTGGAGGAGGCCCCGGAATCCGCCGCGGTCGGCTCCAAGCATCTGGAATACTGCGGGCTGCCCGTGCCCTACCTGGAAGGCTGCGAATACCATTCTTTCGGTACGGTAAACGGCTATATCGCCTTCCGTCAGGTAGAGGAACCGACGCCCGAACATATTCAGAATGTGATTCTGGCCATTCATTATCTGGTGAGCAACAAGTATTTCACCATCCAGACGGTGAACGGGCTGCAGACCCCTGTGAATTCCGTGGCCCGGTCTTACATGCCCGAAGCGCTGGAAACCCTGAACGTGGAATTTGATCCCGACAACCGCGCTTTCAACGAATTGACCTCCGCCGCCATTTACAAGCCCAATCTGTCCGTAACGGCGGAGCAGAGCGAAAAGGTTTCCCGCCTGCGGGAGGAGATCATTCTGCCCCAGATGCAGGGCATGCTGGCGGGCGAAATCACCCCGGAAGCAATGTATGAAAAGCTTTGCAGCGCGGCCGTGGATATGTTTGGCGCCGACGGCGTTCGCTGACCCCGACGGAGACAGGGAGGGAAGCGGCGGAATCTTTTCCCCGCTTCCCATCCCCACAATGAAGGAGAAGATGGCATGACGATCCTGCGTAAAAGGCGTGCCCTGCGGCGTGAAGATGAAAAATGGGGATACCTTTTTGTCGCGCCCGCCGTTATTCTGTTTCTGCTCTTCACGGCCTATCCTGTATTAAACGCGTTCCGCGTGAGCTTTCAGAAGTACCGGCCCTTGGGATCGACTTTCATCGGTCTTCAGAATTACAAGAGCACGTTAAGCAGCTCCCTGTTCTGGAAAGCCCTTTGGAACACGGTGGTGTACACGGTCGGCTGCGTGCCGGTGAGCCTGGTGATTTCCCTCGGCCTTTCCATTCTGCTGGCTCCCATGCGCAAATGGGTGCAGACGATCTTCAAGGCCGCGTACTATCTGCCGGTGCTCGCTTCCGGCGTGACCCTCTCCATCGTATGGCTTTGGATATTCTCGCCCTTTGAAACGGGCATCTTCAATCAGATTCTTGGGGTGCTGCATATACCCAGCCAGAACTGGCTCGGTTCCAGCAAAACGGCTATGCTGTCTCTGTTGATTATGGTGTGGCTTGGCAATCACGGCAAAAACATCATTATCTATTGCTCTGCGCTGGCCGGCATTCCAAACGACCTGTACGAAGTGGCGGATATTGAGGGCGCCAGCTATTTTGTCAAGATTCGCTGCATCATGCTGCCCCTGCTGAAGCCCACCACCCTCTTTCTGACGGTGACGGGCATCATCACCTCCTTCCAGGTGTTCCAATCGGCGTATCTGATGACGGGCGGCGGCCCCAACCACGCCACCACCACCATCGCCTACCTGATCTTCACCAATGCGTTCACGTATTTTGATTTCGGGGCGGCCTGCGCCCAGGCGCTGCTGATGGCATTGATCACCACGGTGTTCGCCGTGTTCCAGTTCAAGTTCATGGGCAGCGACGTGGAATATTGAAAGGAGGCGGGAGGCATTGTCGGTCTTTCTGAAATCCACAAAAAGGATGCAGCGGTCGGATCGGGTGTATGTGGCGGTGAGCCTGCTTATCCTGCTGATTGCCGCGGTGGTGATGCTGTTTCCCTTGTACTTTATGGTCATCACCTCGCTGGATCGCCCGGTGGAGGCGGCGTCGGCCAATCAGACGCTGATTCCCCGGTACGTAACGCTGGAATCCTACAAATTCTTTTTCCAGTTCAGCGATCATTCCCTGCGCTGGATCCTCAATTCGGCCATCGTGGCCCTGTGCGTTACGGCGGGCAATGTGTTGGTGGCCGGGCTGGCCGGGTACGCCTTTGCAAAGATCAGCTTCCGGGGCAGCCGGATCCTGTTCTGGATGTTCCTGATCACCATGATGATTCCCTATCAGGTAATCCAGATTCCGCTGTATATGCTCATCATCAACACTTTCAAGCTGCGCGATACCTATGCCGCCCTGATCCTGCCCGGGCTGTGCACGGCGTACAACATCTTTCTCATGAAGCAGTTCACCACCACGCTTCCCACCGAGATTCTGGAATCCGCCAAGATCGATGGGTGCAGCCAGCCCCAGATCTTCACCAGGATCGTGGCCCCGCTGTCCAAGACGGTGCTGTCCGTCATGGCCATCACCACTTTCATGGACAGCTGGAACAACTTCCTTTGGCCCACGCTGGTTATTACCAAGGATGAAATGAAAACCATTCAGCTGGGGCTTACCTCCTTCCGTTTTCAGAATTCCACTTTTTTTGCCCCCATGATGGCGGGGGCGTGCATCGCGGCCCTGCCCATGTTCATCCTGTTTTTCGCGCTGCAGAAATATTTTCTGGAGGGTGTGACCATCGGCGCGGTAAAGGGATAAAAAAGGCTTGAAAAATAGTGAAATTTTGTATATTGTATAGAGAAGGATGATTCATACAGAACGGGAGGCATAACCGATGATCGAGGTCAATGCTTTGGTGAAACTCCGGGATAATAAGGAACAGTTGACATATGCGGAAAGGAAACTGGCGGAATACATCCTGCAGCATCCGGAAGAAATTCCCTCTTATTCCATCAGCCAGCTTGCCACCCTGTGCGGCGTGAGCGACGCCACCGTGCTTCGCCTCTGCAAGGACCTGGGCTTTACGGGTTACCGGCAGTTCGTGGTCAGCGTTACGTCGGGCGTGGTGGGCAGCAAGGGCGAAGTGATGGATACATATGCGGAAATCGTGCCGGGGGACAGCGTGGAAACCATCATGCGCAACGTGGCCGGCAATAACTGCAGGTCCATCGAGGATACCCTGAGCGTGCTGGATGTGCAGCTGGTAAAGCAGGCCGTTTCCTACCTGCACCATGCCAAGAAACTGGCGTTCTTTGGCCTGGATCTTTCCAACCTGGTGTGCCTGGATATGGCTCGGCGGCTGACCTGGCTGAATTACCATTGCGAAGCGCAGATGGATGTGCGGATGCAGTACGTGGCGGCGGCGCAGCTTTTGCCACTTGACGCGGCGGTGATCTTTTCCAATTCGGGACGAACGGAGGAAATGGTGAAAATTGCCAACATTGTCAAGCGCAGCGGGGCCAAGCTGATTATCGTTTCCCGGTATCAGAAAAGCCCGCTGGCCGATTTGGCCGACGTCTGCCTGATTTATTCCACGCCCCAGATCAACAATTTTTCCGTGGTGACCGGCTCGCTGATCGCCATGCTGACCATTGTCGATATGCTGCTTTACTGCCTGATGAGCGGCGATTACGACCGGGTGGCCGCCCTGGTCAAAACGAGGGCCGAAATCAACCACCCGTAAGCCAAGGCAATTCAAAAGGAGGAAAAAAGATGGACCTCAGGAAAATCGTAAGCGGATTGACGCTGGAACAGAAAATCGGCCAGTTGATCGTGGCCGGGTTTGAAACCGGCAAGGCCGATGATCCGCATTTTCTTGAATTGGTGCATAAATACCATGTGGGCAACGTGATCCTGTTTACCCGCAATCTGGGCGAACGCCGGGAAACCTGCGAACTCACCCAGGGCATCCGCGAAACGATCATGGCCGATACGGGCATTCCGCCCCTGGTGGCGGTGGATCAGGAGGGCGGCATGGTCACGCGCATTTTCCACGCGGGCAACGTGATCCCGGGCAATATGCTCATCGGCGCCACCTTTGACGAGCATAACGCCTATCTGGTGGGCCGGATAACGGCCCAGGAAATGCGCGCGCTGGGCATGAATATGAACCTTGCCCCCTGCACCGAGGCCCCCATTTACCGCCGGGCCAGGGGCGTGGCGCCCCGTGCCTATTCGGACAACCCCTACATGATCGCCGCATTCGATAAAGAATTTATCCGCGGTATGCAGGAAAACGGCGTAATCGGCACGGCCAAACACTTCCCCGGTTATACCGGCTGCAACGAGGACGGGCATCTGACGCTGACCACCAACACCCACGATCTGAATACCCTGCAAAAAATCGAGCTGAACACATTCCGCATGGTGCTGGCCGGCGGCCCGGACGGCGTGATGGCCGCCCACATGTTCTGCCCCGCGCTGGTGCCCGAACGCCGGCTCACTTCGGCCTCCCGGGATGTGATTACCGGCATTCTGAAAAATCAGATGGGGTACAAGGGCATCATCATCACCGATTGCCTGGACATGCATTCCGTGCTGGATATTTACGGCGCGGGCCGGGGCGCGGTGGAATTCATCAAGGCCGGCGTGCATCTGCTGGATATTTCCCATACCCTGAAATCCCAATCCGAGGCGTGCAACTGCCTGAAGGAGGCCGTGCTCTCGGGCGAGATCCCCATGGAGCAGCTGGATCAGACGGTGTATGAGATTCTGGCCATGAAGCAGAAGTACGGACTGTTTGAAGCCGAAAAGCCCATCGACGAGCGGCTGGCCGCCGTGGATTGGGAAGGCAACCGCCGCACCCTGGAGGAAATCGCCGAAAAAGGCGTTACGGTGGTGCGCGGGGAAGAAATGCTGCCCCTCAAAAAAGGAAACGGCCTCTTTATCTCCACCCTGCCCATGACGCTGGTCATCGTGGATGAAAAGATCGACGCAGGGAACACCTTCGCCCGGGCCGCCGCTCAATATTTTGACGGCACGGCAAGGGAAATTTCCCTGTCTCCCACGGATGAGGAGATTGCCGCCCTGGCCGAGGAAGCGAAAACCAAGGATTACGTGGTGATCGGCACCTACAACAGCTGCGGCGAGCCGGGCCAGGTGAAGCTGCAGCAGGAATTGGTGAAGGCCAATCCCAACGTCATCAGCATTGCCCTGCGGTCGCCCTTTGATATCGATTACGCCCAGGAGGTACCGGGCTATATCCTGGGGTATGAATACACCCGCAATTCCATTCACGCCCTGCTTCGCATCCTGAACGGCGAAATCAAGGCTACCGGCCGCGCGCCGCTGGCCATTTATCCCCGCAAGCTGGATTAAAGGCAGCCGGGTCTGCGGCGCCGGGCGCTTCCGCGCCGCAGACCTTTATTTTATCTGAAATTGACGGATGGGTCGGATTCGATGGACACGGAAAAATCAAGAGAAATCTTTGAAAAAATGCCGGTCGCAAAGGCCGTGCAGAAAATGGCGATTCCCACCGTGATGGGCCAGATCATCATTCTGATCTACAACATCGCCGACACCTTTTTCATCGGGCGAACCCAAAACCCGCTGATGGTGGCGGGCACTACCCTGATTCTGCCCATCTTCAATCTGTCGCTGGCCTTCGCCGGATTGACGGGGGTGGGCGGCGGCGCTTTAATCTCCCGCCTGCTGGGCGAGGGGAAGGATACGGAAGCCCGCCGTGTTTCCAGCTTCAGCATCTGGCTTTCGGTGGGCATCGCCCTGCTCTTTTCCCTGGGAACGGCCCTTTTCATGGAGCCGCTGCTGCGCCTGCTGGGCGCAGGGCCGGACACCCATGATTACGCCCGGGCGTACGCCATTTGCGTGATTGTGTTCGGCGCCGTTCCCACCGTGCTGGTCAATGTGCTTTCCAGCCTGCTCAGAAGCGTGGGCGAATCGCGCAAGGCGGGCTTTGGCGTAACCATGGGCGGCGTTATCAATATGGCGCTCGATCCGCTGTTCATGTTCGTGCTTTTTCCCCGTGGCATGGAAGTGGTGGGGGCCGGGGTGGCCACCTGCCTGTCAAACTGCATTTCCTGCGGCTATCTGGTGCTGGTGATTCATCGCCTGGGGCCGCAATCGGTGCTGAAGCTCCTCTCTCCCCGGCGTTTGCCCGGGAAAGAGAGCGTGCGCTCGGTCTTTTCCGTGGGCGTGCCCTCCTCCATCGCCACGCTGCTGTTTGACTTGGATTATATGGTGATCAATCGGCTTATGACAGGCTACAGCGATATTGCCCTGGCGGCCATCGGCATCGTGCTCAAGGCGGAGCGGCTGCCCCTCAACGTGGGGGTAGGCATTTGCCAGGGCATGACCCCCCTCGTGGCCTATAACTACGCGAACGGCAACCACCGGCGCATGAAGCACATTATCCGCTATTCCCTGGGGCTGGGGCTGATCTGCGCGGCGGTAAGCATTACCCTGTATGAAATTTTCTCGCCGGCCATTATGCGCTTCTTTATCCCGGACGAGGAGACCGTGGCCCTTGGCACCCACTTCCTCAGGGCGCGTTCCCTGGCCACTATTCTGATGTTCTCCAGCTTTTTCTTCGTGCACCTGTTCAATGGGTATGGCCGCGGAAAGGAAGCTCTGTTCCTGGGCGTGATGCGGTGGATGGCCTTCAATATCCCCATGCTGTTCATCATGAACGCCATTTTCGGCATGTACGGCATCGTGTGGGCGCAGTTCGCGGCGGATATCCTGACGGTGACGCTCTCTGTATGCGTGTACAGGCGGTTTGAACGCAGGCTGTCTAATCCGCAAAGCCCGACGGAAACGATCCAGAATTGAGAAAGGATGAAACCAATGCTGCTTGTCAATGGAAAACTGTTTATCGACGGAGCCTTTTATCCCTATGCGATCAGGATAGAAAACGGGCAGATTGCCGAAGTGGGGCAGGGTCTGCAGGGGGAAGACACGGTTGATTTGGCGGGCCGCATGGTGTTTCCCGGGTTCATCGATACCCACATTCACGGCTTCTGCGGCCATTACTGCGGGGAGTCCCCCGAAAGCATGCGGGAAATCTGCGCCGCGCTGCCCCGCCACGGCGTGACCGCTTTCATGCCGACGCCCCTGGCGGACGGCTCCGAAAAGGCGCTGAAGAGAATCGCCAACATCCGCGGGGCCATCGGCTGCCCCGGGGCCGAAATCCTGGGCATGTTTCTCTACTCGCCCTATAAAAACCGTTCCATTTCCTATTATGCGCCGCCCGCCAGGGTTTCCCGGGAGGGTACGCTGCAGCTTGCGGGAGGCTCCCTGGATCATGTGCGCGCCATTTTGGTGGCCCCTGAACTGGACCCGGATCGGGAATGGATTTCCTGGGTGGCCGGTCAGGGCATTCTGCCCGTCATCGGCTTCAGCGAAGGGCAGCCGGAGGATATTGCCGACGCGGTGGCCAAGGGGGCGCGCCTGACCGATCATTTCCCCAACGGCTTTCCGCCTATTGATCACCACGCCTGCCAGGCGGTGGTGCAATGCCTGATGGAAAACGACCTGTATATGCAGCTGACGCCGGACTGTATTCACGTATCTTCCAATTTCATTCGCCTGATGCTGCGCCTGAAAGGCGAGGATCATATCCTGGCCGTGTCGGACAGCTCCCCGCTTCTGGGCTATCCCGAAGGCGAGTATGATATGGACGGGAAAAAGGTCATTAAAAAGGATGGCGCCATTCGGGATGTGAACGGCAAATTGGTCACAGGTGCGCATTTCTATGATGAAGATATGCGGATCATGCTGCAAAACGGATTTTCCGTCAACACCATCGGCCGCCTGTTTTCCGAAAACGCCGCAAAAGCCTTCGGCCTGAAGGATCGCGGATTGCTGACGCCAGGCCGGCGGGCCGACCTGGTGGTTATGAACGACGCCCTTGAAGTGCAGCAAACCATGATCGGCGGCAAATGGGTTTACACCGCCTGATCGGGAAGGAAGCGGAATATGCGGCAATATCTGATCGGGGTTGATATCGGCGGCACCACGATTAAATTCGGCGTCTTTGACGGGGCGCTGTCCCTGCTGGAAAAATGGCGCATCCCCACGCGGACGGAGGACGGGGGCCGGTTCGTTCTGCCGGATGTCGCCCGGGAAATTGACGAAAAGCTGCGACAGCTTGATATCGCCCCCAAACAGGTGCTCGGCGTCGGGGTAGGCGTGCCCGGCCCGGTAACCGAAATGCGCTATACCTGCGGGGCCGTGAACCTGAACTGGCGTTTCACGGATGCGGGCGGCATACTGGCCGGGCTGCTCAAAGGCATGCCCGTCTATATCGGGAACGACGCCAATCTGGCCGCCCTGGCCGAGGCCGTTCAGGGCGCGGGGCGCGGGTATCGCTGCATCAATATGATCACGCTGGGCACGGGCCTGGGCGGCGGTATTGTACGGGATGGGAAAATATGGGAAGGCCGCCATGGCTTTGGGGGCGAATACGGCCAGGCCCTGGTCAGCGGCCTTGGCATGGAGGACGACGGAGCGGAAATGCGGTTTGAGGATTACATTTCGGCCCACGGTCTCGAAAGAATCGTAAAAAAACTGCGACGGGAGGGCGTGGAAAGCACCCTGCCGCCGGATGCGCCCCTGTCGGCCCAGATGATTTTCGAGGCGGCCGGCCGCCGGGATGCCGCGGCCATGGAGGCCGTGGCCGTGCTGGCCCGCAATCTTGGCAGGCTTTTGTCCATCGTCAGCTACACCCTGGACCCGGACGTTTTCATTCTGGGCGGCGGCATCGCCAGGGCGGGGGAGGAATTGATCGACGCCGTACGCCGCTCTTATTGCTTCGCCCGCCGTGCGCCGGAGCAGCAGCCCGCCTTTTTGCTGGCCGAATTGGGCAACGACGCGGGCATTTACGGGGCGGCGCAGCTTGCCCGGAACCCGTAACGCTTCGGAATAATTTGCAAATTGAAGGGTGTCGAAAACTTGCTTTCGACACCCGTTTTTTTATGCGCTTTCCCTGGTATACAGGCCGTACAGGGTGCTGTACAGGCCGCCCTTTTTCATCAGCTCGTCGTGGGTGCCCGTTTCCTCCACGCCCTTGCTGGTGAGCACCCAGATCACATCGGCGTTGCGGATAGTGGTGAGTCGGTGGGCGATGGTGAAGGTGGTGCGGCCCTTGGCCAGTTCCTCCAGGGATTTCTGCACCAGCAGCTCGGATTCGTTGTCCAGGGAGCTGGTGGCCTCGTCCAGAATGAGGATAGGCGGGTTTTTCAGGAACACCCGGGCGATGGACAGCCGCTGCTTCTGGCCGCCGGAGAGCTTTACGCCCCGCTCGCCGATGTAGGTGTCGTAGCCGTTTGGCAGCTGCATGATGAATTCATGGGCCCCCGCCCGTTTGGCGGCCAGCACGATTTCTGCCTCCGTGGCCCCGGGCTTGCCGTAGGAAATGTTGTCCCGCACGGTGCCGGAAAAGAGGTACACTTCTTGCTGCACCATGCCGATGGCGTTGCGCAGGGATTTGAGGGTGATGCCCTGAATGTCCTTGCCGTCGATGGTGATGCGGCCCTGGGTCACGTCGTAAAACCGGGGGATCAGGTTGCACAGCGTGGTTTTGCCCGATCCGCTGGGGCCCACCACGGCCACGTTCTGCCCGGGCTTGACGGCCATGTTCAGGTGGGAGAGCACCTCGTGCCCCTCGTCGTCCGAATAATGGAAACCCACGTCCTCAAAGGAGACCGCGCCTTTCACTTCGCCGATGTCCTTGGCGCCCGGATTATCCTTGATTTCCACCGGCGCGTCCATAATCTCGCAGAAGCGCTCGATGCCCGTCATGCCCTGCTGGAACTGCTCGGTGAAGTCCACAATGCGGCGGATGGAGGTGAGCAGGGTGGAGATGTAGAGCAGGTATGCCGTATAGTCGCCCACGCTGATTTTGCCCGCCGCCAGGAACAGCGCCCCGGCCACCACCACCACGATGTACATGAGCCCGTCAAAGAGCCGGGTCACCGTGTTGAACCCCGCCATGTAGCGGTAGCGCTTTTTCTTGAGGTCGTAGAAGGTGCGGTTGCCGTCGCCGAATTTCTGCTGCTCGATATCCTCGTTGGCGAAGGATTTCACCACCCGCACGCCCAGCAGGCTGTCCTCCACCTGGGCGTTGATTTCGCCGATCTGGTGGCGGCAGTCCTTGAAGGCGTCCCGCATTTTCTGGCTGAAATACCGGGTGCCAAGAAGCATAAAGGGCAGCAGCACAAAGATCATCAGCGTCAGCCACACGTTCATGCCGCACAGAATCACGAAGGACACCGCAATCTTGATGACGGCGATGAGCACTTCCTCCGGGCAGTGATGGGAAAATTCCGTGATGTCAAACAGGTCGGAGGTGATGCGGGCCATGATCTGGCCGATTTTCGTGTTGTTGTAATAGGAAAAGGAAAGCTGCTGAAGGTGGGAAAACAGATCGGTGCGCATATCCGTTTCCAGCTTGGCCCCGGTGGCGTGGCCCAGGTACTGCATATAATAATTGGCCGCCGCGTCGATGGCCCGCAGCAGCAGGTACAACCCGCCCAGCTTCAGCACCCACGCGGTGGTAATGGCGGTGTAATCCGCCACGGCCTGGTTGGTGATGGCCCGGACGATCATGGGGAACACCACTTCGCACAGGGTGGTGAGCATGGCGCAGAAGAGGTCGACGGCCATTTCCAGCTTGTATTTTTTGTAGTAGGGCAGGAAACGCCGCATGAGCACGGAGGCCTTCATGGCTTTGGACATAGGGAATCACTCCTTTCCGGGGATGGATGACAGCATCAGGGATGGACGCGCGTTGAGGGTGAGATCGGCAATTTCCCCCCGCAGCAGGCGGTAATAGGCGGCGGAGCCGATCATGGCGGCATTGTCGCCGCAGAGGGACAATTCGGGCATATAAAAGGCGATGCCGCGCTTGCGGCAGGCGCTTTCCATTTCCCGGCGCAGCAGCCGGTTGGCCGATACGCCCCCGGCCAGGGCCATTTTTTGGATGCCCAGCTCCTCGGCGGCCAGCATGGCCCTATCCACCAGGAAGGAAACCACCGCCTGCCGGAAGGAAGCGCACAGATCGGCGACGGGGAGGGTTTCCCCCTTTTGCCGCAGAGTATGCACCGCGTTGATGAATGCCGTTTTGAGGCCAGAGAAGGAATAATCATAGCGCCCCTGGGTTTTGGGCCGGGGGAGCTTCAGGGCGTTCGGGTCGCCTTCCTCGGCCAGCTTGTCCAGCAGCGGCCCGCCGGGATAGGGGATATCCAGCACCCGGGCGGCCTTGTCGAAGGCTTCCCCGGCGGCGTCGTCCTGGGTCTGGCCCAGGACCCGGTATTCCCCGTACCCGTCCACGGAAAACAGGTGGCTGTGGCCGCCGCTCACCACCAGGCACGCAAAGGGCGGCGTCAGGTCGGGATGGGAAAGGAAATCGGCGGCGATGTGGCCTTCGATGTGGTGCACGGGGATCAGGGGCTTGCCCGTTCCGTAGGCCAGGGCCTTGGCGCAGGAAACCCCCGTCAGCAGCGCGCCCACCAGCCCGGGGCCGTACGTGACCGCCAGGGCGTCCACGTCCTGCAGGGCCATGCCAGCCTGGCGCAGGGCCTCATCCACCATCCGGTCCACCTTTTCCACATGGGCGCGGCTGGCGATTTCGGGCACCACGCCGCCGTACAGGGCGTGCAGGTCGATCTGGGAAAAGACGGCGTTGGACAGGATCTTCCGCCCGTTTTCCACCACGGCCGCCGCCGTTTCGTCGCAGCTGGATTCGATGGCCAGAATGCGGACGCATTCCTTTTCCCGCAGGGCCGCCGCCTGCTTTTGCGCGTTTTCAAAATAGCTCATTTTGCGTTTTCCTCGTTGGTGCGTTCCTTCCGGCCCAGGCGGAACCAGGCGACGGGCAGGCAGATCATGATGCCGATGAGGGGCAGCAGGCTCTTGAGCAGCTCCCCCGCGTACCAGGTAAAGAAGGGGAGGGGCATGAGGGCCACCAGCAGATCGGTGTTGGGGTCCAGAATCCACAGGTTGTTGGAAAAGGCGGCCAGGTGGAAGGTGACGAACAGGCCCTCAAAATTGACGGCCCCCCAAATGCCGAGGATTACGCCAATCAGCATCCAGAACAAAGACGCCATGGCAAAGCCCCGGAACAGTCCGTTCATCAGGCCTTTTACGCGGCGGTATTTCGTCAGCGCGTACGCGGCGGCGATACCAAGCAGCGCCGCGCCGCCCCCCGCCCAGCGCACCGTTTTCAGGAAGCGCACGATGCCCCGCACGTCAGAAAGGTGCAGCATTTCCTTTTCGGAAAACATGCTTTCCCCGGTTTCCTTCCATGTGATAACGTCGCTTTTACCCTCCAGGTAATTGCAGATGCCCTCCGCGCATTCCCCGTACAGGGTGGGGGATACGGAAAGGTGCTTGGTATTGGCGTACGACAAAAAGCCCTGCTCCATGAGGCGCGGGTTGGTCACCCCGGACGCGGCCACGGAACAAAGCAGGGAAAACAGGGCGATGACGCCTATCAGAAACATAGGCAGGCGGACGGTCAGAAATTTTTTCACGGGCGCTCCTTACGGCAAAGGGCGGGGAGGAAAGCCCCTGCCCGCCCGAAGCCTTCACTGCATTTTGAGATACGCGGTGGTGAACCCTTCCAGGTTGCCGTTCATCACATCGTCGATATTGCCCGATTCATAGCCCGTGCGATGGTCCTTCACCATGGTGTAGGGCTGGAACACGTAGGAGCGGATCTGGCTGCCCCATTCAATCTTTTTCATTTCACCCTTGATGTCGGCCATCTCCTGCTCGCGTTCCCGCTCCTTCAGCTCCAGCAGCCGGGCCTTGAGCATCTTGATGCATGTGGCGCGGTTCTGCACCTGGTCCCGCTCGGTCTGGCAGGAAACCACGATGCCGGTGGGAAAGTGGGTCATGCGCACGGCGGAGGAGGTCTTGTTTACGTTCTGGCCGCCCGCGCCGGAGGAATGGTAGGTGTCCACCCGCACGTCCTTCATGTCGATTTCGATTTCCTTGTCGTCTTCTTCCAGCATGGGGGCCACGTCCAGGGAGGCAAAGGAGGTGTGCCGCCGGGCGTTGGCATCAAAGGGGGAAATACGCACCAGCCGGTGCACGCCCTTTTCCCCCCGGAGGTAACCGTAGGCGTGATCCCCGGACACCTCGAAGGTGACGGATTTCACCCCGGCCTCGTCCCCGTCCAGCAGGTCCAGCAATTTTACCTGGAAGCCCATCTGCTCGCAGTACCGGGTGTACATGCGGTAGAGCATGGAGGTCCAGTCCTGGGCCTCGGTGCCGCCCGCCCCGGCATGGAGGGAAAGGACGGCGTCGCAGTCGTCATACTTGCCCCGCATGAGCGTTTCCAGGGACAGGGCCTCCGTGGCGGCCTCCAGCCGCTCGATTTCGGCCCCGGTCTCGGCCACCATGCTTTCGTCGTTTTCTTCTTCGGCCAATTCCATCATGGTTTCCACGTCGTCACAGGAGGAAAGCAGACTTTGGTAATGCTTGATTTTTCCCTCTAAGGTGGCGATGCGGCGGTTCACATGGGTGGAACGCTCCAGGTCATCCCAGAAGCCGTCGGCGTTCATTTCCTCCTTCAGCTCGGTGAGCTCCCGCTCCATATCATCCATGTGCAGCCCGCCCTTGATTTCCTCCAGCTGGCGGCGCAGCGCGTCCAGGCGCTGGGCATATTGCTGCAGTTCCACAATCATGGTTTCATTACTCCTTTTTGATCGGTCGGTCGTCGGTGGGAAACAGGGAAAGAGACGTTTCCCCGCTACTCGGCCGCCTGATTGCGTCCGCAGCAGTTTTTGTATTTCTTGCCGCTGCCGCAGGGGCAGGGGTCGTTGCGCCCAATCTTTTTGCCCGCCTTGACGGGGGTGCGGGCCGCGGGCCGCTGGGCGCCGCCCTCGTTTCCGTGGGAGGCGGTCATGGGCTGGGCAACGGCCCGGCGTTCGGGCACTTTTTCAATCCGGGTCTGGTAGAGGCGGCGCACGGTATCCTCCCGGATGAGGCGCACCATTTCCTCGAACATGTCGTAGGATTCCATCTTGTATTCGTTGACGGGGTCCCGCTGGGCGTAGGCCCGCAGGCCGATGCCGTCCCGCAATTGGTCCATGGCGTCGATGTGGTCCATCCACCGCACATCCACGGCCCGCAGCAGCATCACCCGCTCCAGCTCCCGCATATCGATGCCGATTTCGGCAATCTGCTTTTCCCTATCTTCATAGAACCGGGAAGCGGCTTTTTTGAGGAATTCCGCCGCGTCCTCTTTTTTGAAGGACTGCAGATTGTCCCGGTTGGCGTCCAGGGTGCCGACGGGCACGCACAGGCGCTCTACGTAATCCCGGAGGCCGTTCAGGTCCCAATCCTGGGGGCCGTCCCCCGTCAGGAACCGGGCGCAGGCGTCATCGATTAAGTTATTGACCATATCGACGATAACGTCCCGCATGTTTTCGCCCCGGAGCACCTGCAGCCGCTGGCCGTAAATGATGCCGCGCTGCTGGTTCATCACGTCGTCGTACTGGAGCACATGCTTGCGGGTTTCGTAGTTGCGGCTTTCCACGCGCTTCTGGGCGTTTTCAATCTGCTTGGTGAGCAGCCCGGCCTCCAGGGGCGTGTTTTCGTCCATGCCCATGCGCTCGATGAGGGGCTGGATGCGTTCGCCGCCGAAGAGGCGCATCAGGTCGTCCTCCAGGGCGATAAAGAACTGGGACGAGCCCGGGTCGCCCTGGCGGCCGGCGCGGCCCCGGAGCTGGTTGTCGATGCGGCGGGATTCGTGGCGCTCGGTGCCGATGATGTGCAGCCCGCCCACGGCCACCACCTTATCATGCTCTTCGTCCGTGGTCTTTTTGTATTCGGCCTTCAGGGCCTGGTAGTGCTTCCGGGCCTCCAGCACTTCCTCGCTGACGTTTTCGTTGAAGCCCGTGGCGGCCTCGATGATTTCCTCCGGGATTTCCTCCTGCCGCATGGTGCGCCGGGCCAGGAAATCCGGGTTGCCGCCCAGCAGAATGTCCGTGCCGCGGCCGGCCATGTTGGTGGCGATGGTGACGGCGCCGTAATGGCCCGCCTGGGCCACAATGGAGGCCTCCCGCGCGTGGTGCTTGGCGTTCAAAACTTCATGGGGAATGCCCCGCATTTCCAGCATGTGGCTGATCAGTTCGCTGACTTCCACGGATACGGTACCCACCAGAATGGGCTGCCCCGTCTGGTGGCGGCGGATGATTTCCTCCACCACCGCGTTGTACTTGCCCTTCTTGGTGCGGTAGATGACGTCGTTCATGTCCTCGCGGATCATGGGCTTGTTGGTGGGAATCTGCACCACGTCCAGGCTGTAGATGCCCTGGAATTCGCCTTCCTCGGTCTTGGCGGTGCCCGTCATGCCCGAGAGCTTTTTGTACATGCGGAAATAATTCTGGAAGGTGATGGTGGCCATGGTCTTGCTTTCCCGCTCCACCTTCACATGCTCCTTGGCCTCGATGGCCTGGTGCAGCCCGTCCGAATACCGGCGGCCCACCATCAGGCGGCCCGTGAATTCGTCCACGATGACCACTTCGCCGTTCTGCACCACGTAATCCACGTCCCGCTTCATGAGGGCATTGGCCTTGAGGGCCTGGATCAGGTAGTGGTTCAGGTCGTTGTTCTCGGGGTCGGAAAGGTTGTCGATGCCGAAAGCGGCCTCGGCTTTCCGGGTGCCCTCCTCGGTGAACACGGCGGCCTTGTCCTTTTCCTCGACCGTGTAGTCTTCATCCTTGCGGAGCCTTGTCACAAACCGGTCGGCCTTTTCGTACATATCGGTGGATTTTTCCCCGGGGCCCGAAATGATGAGGGGCGTGCGGGCCTCGTCGATGAGGATGGAGTCCACTTCGTCCACGATGGCAAAGGCGTGGCCCCGCTGCACCATGTCCTTTTCGAAGTGCACCATATTGTCCCGCAGGTAATCGAAGCCCATTTCGTTGTTGGTGCCGTAGGTAATATCGGCGGCATAGGCGGCCTTGCGGGCGGCGTTGTCCAGGTCGTGCACGATGATACCCACGCTCATGTTGAGGAAGCGGTACAGTTTGCCCATTTCCTCTCCCTGGAAGGAAGCCAGGTAATCGTTGACCGTCACGATATGCACGCCGTTGCCCGCGATGGCGTTCAGGTAGGCGGGCAATGTGGCCGTCAGGGTTTTGCCCTCGCCCGTTTTCATTTCGGCGATGCGGCCCTGATGCAGCACGATGCCGCCGATCATCTGCACCCGGAAGATGCGCATGCCCAGCGTGCGCTTGCCCGCCTCCCGCACCACGGCGTAGGCCTCGGGCAGCATTTGATCCAGCGTTTCGCCCTTCTGATACCGGGCGCGGAATTCATCCGTTTTGGCCGTCAGCTCGGCGTCGGAGAGCTTTTCCATTTCAGGCTCCAGGGCGTCGATCTTGTCGGCAATTTTCATCAGCGGTTTCAGCTGAGCCTCGTTGCCGATGCCCAGCGCTTTTTTCAGAAAATCCAGCATGGCGTTCTCCTTTAATGCATGGTCTTTTGATATGCAGGGCATATCAAACCATCTTCAATTATACCACATCTGCCGCCCGGATAGCAAGGCATCCATGGCGAAATTCGGAGTGGATGAAAAAAAGTTTTACATAATTTAAGTTTTCTCATCGTGGACGGAAAAGCGGGAGTGTGTTATACTGTAAAAAGAGAAGTTTCGGCCCGAAGGCGGGCGAAGGAGGCGAACCCATGGCGAACGAAGCGTATGAATTGCTGGCGATGCTGATGCGCTATGTGTTCGTGCTCATCGGCTGCCTGATTCTGTTCCGCGCCTACCGCTGGATGCGGAAGGACGCCCGGAACTACAAACGGGAAATGAAGCGCCTGCCGGACGCCGGGCTGGTGGGCGAAATGGTGGATATGAACACGGGCAAAAATTACCCCCTGCCCCGGGAGGGGGTGCTGGGCTCGGCGGCGTCCTCGGATATCCGCATCCGGGCGGCGGGCGTCGGCGGGCGGCACGTCGCCTTTGCCTTTGAAAACGGCAAGGGCGTCCGCATCACGCCTCAGCTGCGCAGGCGCGTGTTCCTGGACGGCCAGGAGGTGCGCGGCGATGCCTATGCCCTCCACGGCAGCCAGCTGCAGGTGGGGGATACGGTGCTGCGCGTCCGGCTGTTTGCGGGGCTCAACGTGCCCCATCCCGTGGAATACCAGCCGCCGGAGGATATGGACGATACGGACTGGCTGCCGGATAATGGCGGGGCGGCGGGCTATCCCGTGCCGGGGGAAGTGTACGCCTATCCCGGACAGCCGCCCCTGGAGGCCGCGCCGGAGGAAACCGTGCAGCCGGCGGGCGGCTATGTGGGGGATTACGATCCGGCCGGGCAGATGACCTGGGATTACGCCTATTCCCTGGATGAAATCAATGAGGCCCGGCAGCAGGAAGGGATTCCCCAGGACTTTGCGGAGGACGGGGAAGCGGATTATGACTACGAAAGCCCCCTGCCCCGGCACAGAAGGAGGGGAAGGCATTGAAGAACCGGAAAAAGCGCCGCCCCGGCTCCGCCGCCGCGCTGATCAGCGCCGTAATGCTGTTTTTCTTCCTGGCGTTCCTGCTGTTGGCAATTAAAGAAATGAGCCTGCAGTGCTTCATGATGGCCCTGGTGGTGCCCGGGATTATCTTTGTGGGCTCGGCAGGCATCCCGAAACTTTTTCCGGCGGACAGGCTGCTGCTGTCCCTTACCAATTTTCTGTGCGCTCTGGGGGTGCTGGTGCTCTATAGGCTCAGCCCCGAGCGGGGCCTTGCCCAGGCCGTCAATTACGGCGTGGGCGTGGTTTGCATGATTCTTTGTACCCTGCTGGTCAGGTACCTTTCGGACTGGAAGCTGCCCGCGGCGCTGATGCTGCTGGGCAGCGTGCTGCTGCTGGCCCTGCCCCTGCTCATGCGGGCGGAGGAAAGGAACGGGGCCCGAAACTGGGTCTATATCGGCAGCTATTCCTTCCAGCCCAGCGAAATCGTGAAGCTGGCGCTGCTCCTCTGCATCGCTTATCTGCTTTCCAACCGGAAGGTGATTGTGTCCATCGCCTTTGCGGGCGTCTGCCTCCTTTGCCTCATGCTGCAAAAAGACCTGGGCACGGCGCTGCTTTATTATGCCGTGACGCTGGTGATGCTCTATGCCGCCACGGGCAGCCACCTGCTCATCGGCGCGGGACTGGCCGGGGGCGCGGGGGCAGCCGTAATGGGATATCAGATGTTCGCCCACGTCAAAAAGCGCGTGGCCATCTGGCTGAACCCCTGGGCCGACGTGGAAGGGGACGGCTACCAGCTGGTGCAGGGGCTCATCGCCATGGTGAACGGCGGCGCCTGGGGCGTGGGCCTGGGCCTTGGCAACGCCTCCGTGATTCCCTATTACTATAACGATTTCATTTTCGCCGTGGTGGTGCACGAATTCGGGTGGATTTTCGGCCTCATCGTGCTGGCCATGTATGCCTTTATCGTCATCCGCGGGGTCATGATCGCCCGGCGTGCCCGCACGGCTTTCCATGCCCTGCTGGCCGTTGGCTGCGCGGCCCTCATCGCGTTGCAGACCTTTGTCATCATCGGCGGCAATATCAAACTGATTCCCCTGACGGGGGTCACGCTGCCCTTCATCAGCTACGGCGGCACCTCCCTGGTCAGCAGCCTGTGCATTATCGGGCTTTTGCAGGGGGTGGCCAGCCGGAACGAGGCCGACGTGTCCGAGGATCGGGAGCTGGCCATGCAGGGAGGCGACCTGAAATGAAGAAGCTGCGGCGGAATATCCGGGCGCTTACCTTCTTCCTCTGCGGCCTGTTCGTGCTGCTGGCGGCATACGGGGCGTACAGCCTGTCCACCAGCGGGGGCCGCTGGTTCGCATCCTCTGCCAACACGTACGCCCGGGCCAGGCGGCAGGGCGTGATTGCCGGGGATATTCTGGATAAAAACGGCGTCGTCCTGGCCACCACCCGGGACGGGGAGCGCGTCTATGCCGGGGACGAGGCCGTGCGCCGGGCCGTGGCCCACGCGGTGGGCATGCCCTCCGGCAACGTCAGCAACGGGGTGGAAACATTCATGGCCTCGTATCTGTACGGCTTCAACATGAGCTTTCTGGAGCGCCTTTCCTGCGCCGTGAAGGGGGAGCCCCGGCAGGGGGACGCCGTGCAGCTTACCCTGGACAGCGCCATTTCCCGCTATGCCGCTTCCCGGTTCCCCGCGGGTAAGGCCGGGGCCGTGGTGGTGATGAATTACAAAACGGGGGAGGTGCTGGCCCTCCAGTCCTTCCCCAATTTTGACCCCATGAATATCACCGCGCAGGTGCGGAACGACCCGCAGACCCCCTTCCTTAACCGGGCTACTCAGTCCCTGAAAGCCCCAGGCTCCACCTTCAAGATCGTTACCGCCGCCGCCGCCCTGGAAAATTTCCCGGACGCCGAAACCCGGGCCTATCAGTGCACGGGGCAACTGCAGGTAGGCGACCGGGTGATTACCGACGCGGGCACCGATTTGGCCGCGGGCCAGATCACCCGCCACGGGCAGCTGACCCTCCGCCGGGCGTTCCAGGTGAGCTGCAACAACACCTTCGCCCAGATTGCCCTGAACCTCACCGACCCCACCCTTCGCCGTACGGCGGAAAACATGGGGTTCAACGATAATTTCCTTTTCCGCGACCTGGTGGTGGAAAATTCCTCCTACCCCACCCAGAACCGCACCGACCGGGAAATCGCCTGGACGGGGGCGGGGCAGAGCGCCCTGACAGCCACGCCCATGCACATGTGCCTGATCGCCTCCGCCGTGGCCAACGACGGCGTGATGATGGAGCCCGCTCTTTTGCAGCGGGCCACCGCCCAGAATGGCAAGACCCGTTACGTTTTCAGCCCCCGGGTGTACCGCCGGGCCATGAAGGCGGAAACGGCGGCGACGCTGAAGGAATACATGCGTTCCGTGGTCACCAGCGGCACGGGTACGCAGGCAGCGGTGGCAGGCGCGAACGTCTGCGGCAAGACGGGTTCCGCCGAAATCGACACTCAGGAAAACACCAACGCCTGGTTCGTGGGCTTCCTGGACGAGGCGGACGCCCCCTACGCCCTGGCCATCGTGGTGGAGGACGCGGGGGGCGGCGGCAGCGTGGCCGCGCCCATCGCCCGGGATATTTTCAACTGGCTGCTGGAAAATGATAGGTAAAAATCAGGGTGTCGAAAACTTTTTTCGACACCCTGATTTTTATCTTAGTCCGTTTGCAAAAACCCAGGAATAAAACAGTTCTTTGGGCGGCTTTTGGTATTCGTAATCCAGGCAGGCAGGCGTCGTTTCAATGATTCTGACGGCCTGCTCCAGCACTTCGCCGATGGACTTTCCGGCAACGTCGATTTCAACTTCGTTGACGAGCGGGCTTCGGCTTCTATTCTTTTCGTTCATTTTCTGCTGCAATTCAAAATCGATGAGCCCGCCGTCCGGGCGGTTCCGCATCTGCTGCTGAAGCTGCTGCAAATCGCTGCATACCAATTTAAGGGTGATAAAATCGGTGCCCTTGAAGACAATGGGGATATCCGCCGTTCTTAAATCGTCCAGGTCGGAAGCAATGATATTTTTATAGCCCAGCCGATGAAAGCACATCAACATGGCCACCAGCGTTTCCCAGCAGGTCAGCTCCTCCAGGGCGCCTGTCATGGGCTCGCTGCCGTCCCGCGAAATGAATTCGGGCACCATATGCTGCTCAATGCATGTGGTCTGATAATGATTAAGAAGCCCTTTGGCCAGCGTGCTTTTCCCGATGCCGCTTGCCCCGGTGATAAAAATGAAATCCCTCATATGGATTGCCTGTTCTTCATCAGTTTTTCGATTTCCTCAAGCAATGCCCGTTTCATGGTCACAAGTTCTTCGGCGTTTGGCCGGTTGTCATCCGCATACATTTTTTCCTTTGGATACCACCAGACCGGCCCCTTGCCATCGTTCCCATAGCTGCCAAGATCGCCGTTCACCCGCGGAAACAGGTGCCAGTGCAGGTGGGCGTCTCCGTTGCCCAGGCATTCGTAATTCATTTTTTCCGCGCCGAACGCTTTTGCGGCGGCCTGCGCCACAAGCGTCATTTCCTCCAGAAACCTTGCCATTACGTCCGCTTCCAGTTCAAACAGTTCGGTCGCGTGCTCCTTCATCAAAAACAGGGTGTAGCCCCGGAAATGCTGATGGTCGCCAATCACCACATAGCCCGTATCCAGTTCTTTGACAAAATACGGGTTTTCTCCGGCCCTGATCATCCGGATTCTGTCGCAGATGATGCACATGCGTTCTTTCTCCTGATGAACAACGCGCTTAGCCGCGCAGTTGGGCGATTTTTTCCAGGGCTTTTTCCAGGGCGATTTTGCCGTGGGCGTAGGTGAGCCCCCCCTGCATATACACGGTGTAAGGGGCGCGCATGGGGGCGTCGGCGGACAGCTCGATGGACGCGCCGGACACGAAAGTGCCCGCCGCCATAATCACCTGATCCGCATAGCCCGGCATATCCCAGGGCTCGGGCACGGCGGAGGCGTCCACGGGGGAGGCCGCCTGAATGCCCTGGCAGAAAGCGATCAGCCTTTCGGGCGTGCACATTTCAATGGCCTGGATAATGTCCGAACGGGGGGCGTCAAAGGCCGGGGTGGTTTTCATCCCCAGCAGCTCAAAGGCACGGGCGGCCAGCACGGCGGTTTTCAGGGCCTGGCAGACGGTGTGGGGGGCCATGAAAAGCCCCTGATAGAAGGGCTGATAGGAGGCGGCGTAGCTGCCCACCTCCCGGCCCAGCCCGGGCGCGGTAAGCCGGGCGGCCACCCGCTCCACGGCGCGCTCCGTGCCCGCCAGGTACGCTCCCGTGGGAGCCAGGCCGCCCCCGGCGTTCTTAATCAGGCTGCCCACGCAAATATCGGCCCCGAAATGGGTGGGCTCATCTTCGCAGAGGAATTCCCCGTAGCAGTTATCCACCATCACGAAAATATCCGGCCGTTTTTCGTGCACCGCCCGGATGACCTCCGCCATGTCCCGGGGCAGGACGGACGCCCGCCAGGCATAGCCCCGGCTCCGCTGGATGAGCACCACCTTCGTGTTTTCCCGGATGGCGGCCAGCACGGCGGGCACGTCGATCTTCGTCTGGTTTTCGCACATGTCCACCTGGGAGTATTCAACGCCCATTTCCTTCAGGGAGCCCGCCGCGTTCCCGCTGACGCCGATGACCGTTTCCATGGTATCATAGGGCGCGCCCGTGGCGGAAAGCAGGTGATCCCCGGGCAGCAGCAGCCCAAAAAGGCACAGGGACAGCGCCGCCGTGCCGCAGGCGATGGAAGGCCGCACGATGGCGGCCTCCGTGCCGAACAGCCGGGCGAATATCCTTTCCAGCGTGTCCCTTCCGATATCGTCATAGCCGTAGCCTGTGGTGGGGGCAAAGTGCCGGGCGGCCACGTCCTCTTCGTGGAACGCGTCCAGCACCCGTTTGGTGTTGCGAAGCTCCGTTTTCTCCAGCCGGGCGAAAACCGGGGCGCAGTCGCCCTCCGCTTTGGCCAGCAATGCCTGAATATCCATCGTTTCCTCCGTTATGCTTCGTATTTCCGGCAGATCATATCCGCCGCCTGGGACAAATCGCTGTCCCAGGGAATCCAGGTAATGCGCCCGTCCCGCCGGAACCAGGTAAGCTGCCGCTTGGCATAGTGCCGGGTGCGCAATTTAATGAGGGACACGGCCTCGTCAAGGGTGGCTTTCCCTTCGATGACGGGCCAGAGCTCCTTGTACCCTAAGCCCTGCATGCTTTGGCAATCGGGGGAAACGCCCGCGTCCCGCAGGGCGCGCACCTCGTCCAATAATCCCGCCTGCATCATGGCGTCCACCCGCGCTTCCACCCGGGCGTAGAGCCTGTCCCTTGGCCAGTCGATGGCGTACAACTGGAAATCCCAGGGGCTTTCAGGGGGCGGTTCATTTTCCATCGCGGACAGGGGAATCCCCGTCAGGTCGTATACCTCCAGGGCGCGGATGACCCGCCGCAGATCGTTGGGATGAAGCCGCGCCGCCGTGATGGGATCGGCCTTTTGCAGCAGGGCGTGCACGGCCTCCGGGCCGTCCTTTTCCGCCAGGGCGTGATATTTTGCCCGCAATGCCTCGTCCCCGGACACGCGGCCGAAATCCATGGGCCGGGACAGGGCCTTCAGATACAGCCCCGTGCCGCCAACCAATATAGGGGCGGGCAGGCTGTTCAAAAGAGGCCGGGCCAGGTCCAAATACCGGGTCACGGAAAAGGGTTCGTCCGGGGACAGAATATCCAGCAGGTGATGGGGCACGAGGGCCTGTTCTTCCCGGGTGGGCTTGGCCGTGCCCACGTCCATGCCCCGGTAGACCTGCATGGAATCCATGCACACGATGTGTCCCCCGAGCCGTTGGGCCACGGGCAGGGACAGGGCCGTTTTCCCGCTGGCGGTGGGGCCCACAATGCCGATGACGCGCTTTTTCATTAGTTCTGAATCCTTCTGAAGCGCTTGTCCAGTTCGGTATGGGTAAGCTGCACCATGAGGGGCCGGCCGTGGGGGCAGGTGGGGGTGACCCGCTGCTCCAGAATATCCCGGATCAGTTGCAATATGCCGTCCATGGGCACCTTTTCCCCGCCCTTTACCGCGTGCTTGCAGGCCATCTGGATCACCCGGGACGTGCGGTCGGCCACGGGAGCGGTGCTGCCCGAAACCAGGGTGTCCAGCGCTTCCATCAGGCAGTTTTGCGCCGCCTGGGGCTGGCCCAGCACGATGGGCACCCCCCGAAGCTGCAGGGTGTCCTCCCCAAAGGGGGTCAGGTCAAAGCCCGCCTGTTCCAGTACCTCCCGGTTTTCAAGATAAACGGCGTATTCCGCCTTGGAAAGGGATACGGCGATAGGCAGCAGCAGGGCCTGACTGGCGGGGGCGGAGGCCGTTTCCCGCATGAAGCGTTCGTACAATAGCCGCTCGTGGGCGGCGTGCTGGTCACAGAGGATCAGTTGATCCCCGTATTCCAGCAGGATATAGGTGTTGAACGCCACGCCGATGAGGCGCAGGGGAACCTGTTCAAACCGGGCGGCCACTTCGGGCTGTTCGGTCTGTTCGGTTTTGACAGGGGGCGGAGGCGGCGTGGGCCTGGGGGGCAGCACGGCCGTGCCGCTGTCATGCAGTGCGCCGCCCGGACGCCGGATGGGCGCATAGGTGCGCAGCACGGGATTCTCTTCCTTTGGCGGCAGGGGCTTGAAGGGCACGGGGACGGAGCCGTCCTCCGTAAAGGCGGCCATGCGCTTTTGCAGTTTCTCGGGCATCGCAGGTGTTTCGGCTTTCGGTGCGGGGGCCTCAGGGGGTTTCGGGGGCTCGGGCTGGGTCACCGTCACTTTTGCGGGGGCCGGGGTATTCTGATCTGTGTTCAGGAACATGGGGGGAATGACCGGGGCTTCGTTGGTTTTTTCCAGGGCGTCGAAAATAATTGTTTCCACCGCCTGGCGCACGGCCTTTTCGTCCTGGAAGCGCACTTCCCATTTGTTGGGGTGCACGTTCACGTCGGCGGCCTCAAAGGGCATGGTCAGGTGCAGAATGCACATGGGGAAGCGGCCCACAGTGACCCGCTGGCGGCAGGCGCTTTCCAGGGCGGCGGAGAGGGCCTGGCTTTTCATGGCCCGGCCGTTCAGGAAAAAGTGCTGATGGGCGCGGTTGCCCCGGGCGGCGTCCCCCACCCCCACAAAGCCGGAAAGGAGCACGCCGTTCATATTGCCCTCGATTCTGGTGAGCAGCTTTAGCGTCTCCATGCCATATACGCTCATGACCGCGCTTTCCAGCTTCCCGTCCCCGGCGCTGAAATAAACGGGCTTTCCGTCCGCCACAAAGCGGAAGGAGATTTCGGGGTGGGACAGGATCATCCGGGCCATGACCTCGCTGACGGCGGCGGTTTCAAAGGCAGGCTTTTTGAGGAACTTCCTTCGCACGGGGGCGTTGTAGAAAAGCTCCTTTACCGTAAAGGCGGTGCCCTCCGGGCAGGCTGCGTCCCGAAGGTCGGTAATTTCGCCGCCGTTATTCTGCAGGGATACGCCGCTGTCCGCGCCCCGCGTGCGGCTGACGCACGTCACCTTACTGACCGCCGCGATGGAGGCCAGCGCCTCCCCCCGGAACCCCAGGGAACGGACGCCGTACAGGTCCTGGGCGGCGGCAATCTTGCTGGTGGCATGGCGGGCGAAGGCCAGGCGGATTTCCTCGGGCCGGATGCCGCTGCCGTTGTCCGTCACCCGGAAGGAGGCCATGCCCCCCTCCCGGATGTCCACCGTAATGGCCGTGGCCCCGGCGTCCATGCTGTTTTCCACCAGTTCCTTGATGGCGGCGGCGGGCCGTTCCACCACTTCGCCCGCGGCGATCTGGCCGATCACTTCGGGGGGCAGCTGCCGAATGTGCCTGATTTCCATAGGCTTCTCCTTTGTCTTACAGCTTCATGGCCTTTTCTTTCAGCAAAAACAGCTTGTTGAGGGCGTCCATGGGCGTCATGGCCAGCACGTCCAGGCCGCGCACTTCCTCGATAAATTCTGTTTTGGGAAAATCCGTCAGGCCCACCTGCTCGTTTTTCTTTTTGTGCTTGGCCCCTAAAATGCTTTGGCCGATGGAATCGTTGCCCTGGTTGCTGACCTCCAGCCGCGCCTCGATTTCCTGGGCCCGGGCCACCACGGGCCTGGGCACCCCGGCCAGCCGGGCCACGTAAATGCCGAAGCTCTTGTCCGTGCCCCCGGGCACAATCTTGCGCAGGAAAATGACCTCTTCCCCGTGTTCCTTGACGGACACGCAGAAGTTGCACACCCCCTCCAGGTGCCCTTCCAATTCGGAAAGCTCGTGGTAATGGGTGGCAAACAGGGTTTTCGCCCCGGATTTTTCCTTGTCGCAGAGGTATTCCACCGCCGCCCAGGCAATGGAAAGGCCGTCGAAGGTGGAGGTGCCCCGGCCGATTTCGTCCAGGATCACCAGGGAATTTTTGGTGGCCGAGCGGAGGATATAGGCCATTTCGCTCATTTCCACCATGAAGGTGGATTGGCCCGTGGCCAGGTCGTCCGACGCGCCGACCCGGGTGAACACCCCGTCCACCAGGCCGATTTTCGCCTCCCGGGCGGGCACGAAAGAGCCCATGTGAGCCATCAGGGTGATGAGGGCCACCTGGCGCATATAGGTGCTCTTGCCCGCCATGTTGGGGCCGGTGATGATCTGCATCCGCCGGT
Organism: uncultured Clostridia bacterium; assembly: GCA_947624355.1. Taxonomy (GTDB): domain Bacteria; phylum Bacillota; class Clostridia; order Christensenellales; family Aristaeellaceae; genus RUG563. The sequence continues at coordinate 29,014 of CANQKI010000002.1, forward strand.
CGCCGGTGTCGAGATGGGTGTCGTTTGGCACGAAGGACTGTTCAGGCAGCATGGCTTCCACCACAGGATGGCGGCCGTCCAGGATGTCGATGCGGCCGTCCAGGGTGATTTCGGGCTTCACGTAGCCCCGGATTCTCGCAACCCGGGCCAGGGACAAAAGGGCGTCCAGGGTCTTGTAGGCCATGGCCGTGCCCTGCAGTTCGGCCATATGGCTGCCGATCTGACTGCGCACGTCGTCAAACAGGGTCATTTCCAAGCGAGCGGCCTGTTCCTGGGCACCGGTCAGCTTGTTTTCGATGGAACGGAGCTCGTCTGTGGTAAAGCGCTCGGCGTTGGCCAGGGTCTGCCGCCGCTGGAAGCGCAGGGGCACCAGGTTATAGTAGGATTTGGTCACTTCAAAGTAATAACCGAACACCCGGTTGTACTGGATGCGCAGGTTCTTGATGCCCGTTTCCTCCCGCTCCCGGGCTTCCAGGTCCATGAGCCACTGCTTGCCTTCCGTGCCCGCCCGGCGGAATTCGTCCAGTTCTTTGCTGTACCCCTCCCGGATCACCCCGCCGTCGGAAAGGAGCAGGGGCGCGTCGGGGGAAATGGCCCGGGAAAGCAGGTCGGCAAGCTCGGGCAGGGGGTTCAGCATTTCCTGGAGGAAATCCAAAGCGTCGCCGCCGATAGCTTGCAGCAGGGAAAGCACCTTGGGGGCCTGCTCCAGGGAACGGAGGAGGGACAGGCAGTCCCGGGCGTTCAGGGTGCGGTAAGCCACTTTGGACAGCAGCCGCTCCATATCGTACACCTGGGTCAAATTTTCCCGGATTTCCTCGGAGAGTACGTTGTTCTGGTACAGCGCGTCCACGGCGGCCAGCCGGGCGTCGATTTTTTCCTTGGAAAGCAGGGGCTTTTCAATCCACGCCCGCAGCAGCCGCCCGCCCATGGCGGTGGCCGTTTCGTCCAGGATGGAAAGGAGGGAGCCCTTGGCCGTCCGGCCCCGGATGGACTCGGTCAGCTCCAGGTTCCGCCTCGTGGCGGCGTCCAGGGGCATGGTGCCGCCCTTTTCCAGCACGCGGATATTGGCGATGTGACTGAGGGAATTTTTCTGGGTGTCGCTCAGGTATTTCATCAGCGCCCCGGCGGCCTGCACGGCCACGGAAAGGCTGGCGTCCAGCCCCAGGGCGATGAGGGAATTGACCGAAAAATGTTTCAGCAGCGTTTCCCTGGCGTTCTGGTTCTGGAACGCGGCGGGAGCATAGGGCGTGGGCCGGACGGGGGCGCAGGCGGATGCAAACTCCGCGTCGTTGGTGATGACCTCGCCTACCTCCATGGCCCCCAGGGCGGTGCGGACGGCCCCCTGATCGGCGGGCAGCTGCTGCACGTAAAATTCCCCCGTGGATACGTCGCAGTTGGCCAGGCCTGCCCGCTTCCCGTTCACGCACAGGGCGCAGAGGAAATTGTTTCTTTTTTCCCCGATGACGGCGGAATCGGTGAGGGTGCCGGGGGTGACGATGCGGATGATGTCCCGGTCCACCAGGCCCTTGGCCAGGGCGGGATCGGTCATCTGCTCGCCGATGGCCACCCGGTATCCCTTTTCCACCAGCCGCGCCACATAGGAATCCACCGCGTGGAAGGGCACGCCGCACATGGGGGCCCTTTCCTCCAGGCCGCAGTCCTTGCCCGTCAGCACCAGTTCCAGCTCCCGGCTGGCGGTGATGGCGTCGTCAAAGAACATTTCATAGAAATCGCCCACGCGGAAAAAGAGCAGCACGTCCGGGTTCTGCTCCTTGAGGCGCATGTATTGCTGCATCATGGGGGAGAGGGTGGCCATTCAAGCGATGCTCCTTTGCTTTCGTTGAAACAACTTATTTTAATGGCAGTGGGGGCAGGAGGAGCCGCAGCTGCCGCAGTCCCCCGAGCAGGCGGACTGCGGGTTCAGCACTTCGGACAGTTCCGCGTTTACCTGCCGCATCATTTCTGAAAAGCCGTTCCGGGCCTGGCGCATGGCCTGGGCCAGGGGCTGGGCGCCGATTTTTTCCTGAATGTCGTCCATTTCCCGGGTCAGGGCGCCCATCTGGTCAAAATCCGGGCTGTCCTGCATGGAAATATCCTCGATTTTCTGGTGCAGTTCCTGATACCGGGCGGAAAGCGCCACCAGCGTTTCCTCCTGGGCGGCCGCGTCCTCGGCGGCGCGCATGGAAATGTATTCGGGGGACTGGGCGATGAGGTAGGCCAGCTCCCGGGCCTTTTGCATAACGGCTTGGTTCATAAGGTTCATTCTCCTTTCACGATGGTTCCGCGAAGCGTGGTTTTGCTGGCGGCGGTGATTTCGACCGGCACGATCTTGCCGATCAGTTCAGGGTTCCCCGCAAAGTTCACGCTGATGAGGCGGGAACATTTGCCGGTGAGCATTTTTTCGTCCCGGCGGGACGCGCCCGTCACCAGCACGGATTCTTTCTGGCCGATGAGGGAGGCAAAATTCTTCTGCGTCATTTCCTCCTGCAGGGCGATGAGGCGCTCGATACGCTCGGTGGCGATTTCGGGGGGGATGCGCCCGGGCATTTCCGCCGCCTTCGTGCCCACCCGGGGGGAGAAAATGAAGGTGAAGGCGCTGTCCCATTCCGCTTCCCGGGTGAGGGACAGGGTATCCTCAAAATCCCGCTCCGTTTCGCCGGGGAAGGCCACGATGAGGTCGGTGGTGACGCCGATGCCGGGCACGGCGGCCCGGAGGGAACGCAGGCACTCCAGGTAATGCTCCCGGGTGTAACGGCGGTTCATGGCCTGCAGAATCCCGTTGCTGCCCGACTGCACGGGCAGGTGCATATGCCGGCACAGGGCGGGATTGACGGCAAATTCTTCGATGAGCTCGTCGGATAAATCCTTGGGGTGGCTGGTCATGAAGCGGATGCGGGGGATGCCCGTCTGCCCCAGGCGGCGCAGGAGTTTGGGGAAGGAAATGCCCCCGGGGGTGTCGTTCCCGTAGGAATTGACGTTCTGCCCCAGCAGCATGATTTCCTGCACGCCCTTTTCCTGCAGCCCTTCCACTTCCCGCAGGATATCGTCCGCGCTGCGGCTGCGCTCCCGGCCCCGCACGTAGGGCACAATGCAGTAGGAGCAGAAATTGTTGCAGCCGTACATGATGGTGACGTAGGCCTGGAAATCCGATTCCCGGCGGATGGGCAGGCCCTCGATGAGGGTGCTCTGTTCCTCCGGCACGGAGACCACGCGCCGCCTGGTTTCCACGGCGCGGTAAAGCAGTTCAGGCAGACGGTAAATGTTCCCCGTGCCGAAGGCCATGTCCACAAAGGGGTACTGCCGCAGCAGCTTTTCGGCCATGCCCGGCTCCTGCACCATGCAGCCGCACACGCCGATGAGCATTTCGGGCCGCACTTTCTTGATTTCCTTGAGCCACGTTACGTTGCCAAGGGCCTTGCGCTCGGCATTGTCCCGGATGCAGCAGGTGTTGTGCAATACAAAGTCCGCTTCCTCCCGGGCGGGGGCCGCCGTCAGCCCCATGTCCTCCAGCATGCCCGCCAGCTTTTCCGAATCGTGGGCGTTCATCTGGCAGCCGTAGGTGACAATGAAATAGGTGCGGGGCCGGCCGGGCAGACGGGAAAAATCCCGGGCGAACCGGGCCTGGGCCGCCATTTCCTCCGGGGAAATGCGAATGGTTTCTTCTCTCATAGCGGGGTGACGCCGCCCTGAATGCCTGTGCCGCCGCAGTGGGGGCAGGGAATCAGGGGGCCGGGCCCTCCTTCCGTTTTCTTTCGGGTCAGTTCCATAAGGCCTAAGGAGGTAAAGCCGTGCACCGCGGTTTTGACCGGGTCGCCCATCAAGGCCTCTTCCAGGGCGGCTTGCACCTGTTTCCGGCTTTCCTCCGTTTCCATATCCACAAAATCGATGACGATAACGCCGCCCACGTTCCGCAGCCGCAGCAGCCGGGCGATTTCCTCCGCGGCCTCCAGGTTGAGGCGCAGGAAAGCGCTTTCCGCCCCCGCGCGGCTCCCCTGGAATTTGCCGCTGTTCACGTCGATCACCGTCATGGCCTCTGTCCGGTCGATCACCAGGAAGCCCCCGCAGGGCAGCCACACTTTCCGGGCCAGGCTCTTTTTCAGCTTGCTTTCCACGTTGTACAGGGCAAAGGGCGCTTTGCATACCCGAACGGGCAACTCAGCATTTTCCGCTTCCTCCGGGCAGTCGGTCACGATTTCGGCGATTTTTCCCTGCTCGTCCCGCAGCATCCGCCGGAGGGCGCTTTTCCTTTCCTCCAGGCGGCAGGGGGCCGGGGCGGATGCGGCCAGGGTCAGCAGATTCCGCCATTTTTGCAGCAGACCGTCGATTTCCGCCGCAATATCGTTTTCCTCCACCCCGGCGCTTTCGTGCCGCAGAATCAGGCCCGTGCTCTCGGGGGCCAGATTCCGCGCCAGGGCCAGGAGGCGGCTGCGGGTTTCTTCGTCCGTTACGCGTTTGGAAACCGTCCGGAGGGAGGAGAAGGGGGCCAGGATGGCGTATCGCCCGGCCAGGGCAATATCCTCCGTCACGTAGGCCAGCTTATCGCCCACCGGGGGCTTTTTTACTTGCACCAGTACCCGATCCCCCGATTTCGGCCTTTCCCGGCACTCCGAAAAGGGCAGGAAGCCGTTTTCGGAGGGGGTCAGGCGCACGAAGCAGGCTTCCATCCCGGGCAGCATCCGGTCTGTCCGGGCCAGGTAAATTTCCTCGGCGGCGATGCCTTCATTCCGATCGACGGCATAGGCCAGGAGGACGTCGTCCGCCATCAGGGCAAGGCGCAGGCCCTGGTCGCCCCGTTCCATCAGGATGCGCTTCATCAGAGGGCCTCCAGAGGCTTGAAGCACCCGCCCTCCTGCCCCCACAGGGCCGTGCGGGTGATGAGGGCCCGGGGCCGCGCCGTCCCGGCAAAGGAAAAGAGGGAATCCAGCAGCAAATCCGGCTTGCAGGTGGCCGCCTCGCACAGGGCCAGGGTCATGCGCAGGGTGTCGCCCGTCAGGGTCAGGCCGTAAATCATGGGTTTCAGGTCGCAGGGCTTTTCGCCGCTCTTGGTTTTCCGCAGGGCGGGGATTTCGGGCTGATTTAAATAGCGTTCCACCGCGTCCCCAAGGCCGCTTGGAACATCCTGAAACCTTGCCTCATAGGTGGCGGCGGCCAGGAGGGCCATGGGGGCCGGGTGCTCGTCGGGCACGGCCCGGCAGGAAAGCAGGGGCAGATCGGGGGGCAGGGCGGGGGAGAGCATGGCCGAAAAGGCTGCTTCCGTCATGGTTCCCTCGATGGGCACCTCCATGATTTCCCGTTGCCCCGGCATCCCCACAGACAAGGGGGCGGCGAAGCTCAGCAGGATATGGGGATTGAACCCCTGAGAATAGCGAAGGGGCAGGCCGCTGCGGCGCATGGCCCGCTGCATGGCCCGCATAAGGTCCAGGTGCCCGATGTGGCGAAGCCGGGGGCTTTTTTCAAATACCACAATCATTTTCATTGGTCTTTGTCCTCCCCCGTCAATCGAAAATGGGCGCCTGGGCGGGTTCTTTGTCTTTCAGGGGCGGGTGCTCCACAAAATCGCATACGCCCCAGCTTTGCAGCCCGCAGCCGTTGCAGCCATGGCGGCAGTCCCTGGTGGTTTTGTCCGCCTTGGCCCGCTCGTTTTCCAGCATGAGGTAGCGCTGGCTCACCCCGGCGTCGATGAACTGCCAGGGCAGCAGTTCGTCATAGGGCCGCTCCCGGTAGGCGTAAAAGGCGGGGTCCAGGCCGCAGGCTTCAAAGGCCTTCATCCACAGGTCGAACCGGAAATGCTCGCTCCACCCGTCCAGGCGGCAGCCCAGCTTCCAGGCCTCGTAAATCACCCGGCCCATCCGCCGGTCTCCCCGGCAGATGCAGGCCTCCAGCATGGACAGGGGGCTTTCGTGCCAGTTGAAATTGACGCACTTGAGCTTTAAGTACTGCCGAAGCGCCGCCTGTTTTTCCCGCACCTGCTCGATGGTGTCCTGGGGGGCCCACTGGAAGGGGGTGAAGGGCTTGGGCACGAATACGGAGGCCGAGCACGTCACCCGCACGCCCTTGGCCCGTTTTTCCTTGGGCAGGGCGTAATAGGCGTCCACCACTTTTTTGGCCAGGCGGCCGATGCCCTGTAAGTCCTCGTCCGTTTCGGTGGGCAGACCCATCATGAAATAGAGCTTCACGCTGCTCCAGCCGCACTCGAACGCGTCCGTGACGGCGCGGATGAGGTCGTTCTCCGTGACGCCCTTGTTGATCACGTCCCGCAGCCGTTGGGTGCCCGCCTCGGGGGCCAGGGTCAGGCCGGATTTTTTCACCTTCTGCGTTTCCTCCAGGGACTGCTTGACGATGTTGTCAATGCGCATGGAGGGCAACGATACGCTGACCCGCTTGTCCTTATACTGATCCATCAGGGCGCGGATGAGCTCGGGCAGGCAGGAATAATCCCCGCTGGACAGGGAGGAAAGGCTCATTTCCTCGTAGCCCGTGCTTTTTTGCAGCTTGTCCGCCAGCTCCAGCAGCCGCTCCATACTGCGCTCCCGCACCGGGCGGTACAGCACCCCCGCCTGGCAGAAGCGGCAGCCCCTCGTGCACCCCCGCATGATTTCCAGCACCATCCGGTCGTGGACGATTTCGGTGTAGGGCACGGGGATGCTGTCCGGGTAAATTGCGGCGGAAAGGTCCTTCACCACCCGCTTTTTCACCACGGCGGGGGCGGCGGGATCGGTTGGCGAGAAAGAGGCCAGGGTGCCGTCTTCGTGGTATGTCGCTTCATACAGGCAGGGCACGTACACGCCCTCCAGCCCGGCCAGGGCCCGCAGAATGTCCAGGCGGGGCTTGCCCGCTTCCCGCCCGTCCCGGATGCAGTCCACCAGTTCGTGCATCACGTCCTCCCCATCGCCGATCATGAAGGCGTCGATGAAGGGGGTCAGGGGCTCGGGGTTAAAGGCGCAGGGGCCCCCCGCCACCACAATGGGGTCGCCTTCCGTCCGGTCGGCGGCCAGAACGGGCACCCGGCCCAAATCCAGCATCTCCAGGATGTTGGTAAAGCTCATTTCATATTGCAGGGTAAAGCCGATGATTTCAAAATGGTTGAGGGCCGCCCGGCTTTCCAGGGAAAAGAGGGGCACGTTTTCTTTTCGCATCAGGTCGGCCATATCGGCGCAGGGCATGCAGACCCTCTCGCAGGCGGCGTCTTCCTTTCCGTTGATCAGGTGATAAAGGATTTTCATGCCCAGATGGGACATGGCGATTTCATAGGTATCGGGAAAGCAGAACGCAAAATGGGTTTTCACGCTGTCCCAGGGCTTTTGCACCGCGTTCATTTCCCCGCCGATATACTGAGCGGGCTTCTGCACCTTTTCCAGCAGTTCTTCCAGCCTGGCCTTTTCCGCGTCGTTCAAGGCAAAATGACCTCCAATTGAATCATATAAAACCAACTTACATTATACAATAAAGATTCCTTTTTGTCCATTCCGGGGCAGAAAAAAACGCCGCCTTTTGTTGGCGGCGGCAGACAGGATAAAATTTACGCGCTGCACGTTTTTTCGATGAAGCGGCGGATTTCCGCGGCGGCGTTGGGGGGAAGAACGTCCCGCTGGCAGGCGCGCATCCGCGCCCGGGCGGATTCGTCGGACAGGAGCTGGTCGCAGGCGGACAGCAGCTCCTTTTGCAGGTCGTTCACCGGCAGGCTCATGCCCCGCTCGGCGAAAAACTGCATGTTGCGGTTTTCGCAGCCGGGAATGGGGGTGATGTGGATGAGGGCCGTTCCCAGCACGGCGGCCTCCGTGGAGGACAGCCCGCCGGGCTTGGAGAGAAACAGGTCGCAGGCCCGGATATAATCGGCCATGCGGTCGGTGTACCCGATCAGGGTGCACTTTTCGCCGAAAGCCTCCCGCATCCGGGTATGCAGCGCCTCGTTCCGCCCGCAGACCACCACCACTCGCACTTCTTCCCCGTAATGGGCCAGCAGCAGGGAAACCACCGTTTCCAGCTGCCCCGCCCCCACGCAGCCCCCGGAGGTCAGGATGATTTTTTCGTCCGGGGAAAAGCCCAGGCGCTTTCGCGCTTCCTCCCGGGAGGAAGCTTCGCAGTACTGCCGCTGCACCGGAATACCGAAGGGCAGCAGCTTTTCCTCCGGAATGCCCCGGGCGATGAATTCGGGGGCCAGCTCCGGGGCGGGGATTACGTACCAGTCCAGGTCCGTTTCCTCGGTGAAGGGAATGCAGGTGTAATCGGTGGCGATGAAGAAGGTGGGCGGCAGGGGATGCCCGCCCCGTTTTAACACGGTGAGCATTTCGGCGGGGAAAAGGTGGGTGGTGGCCACGGCCTGATAGGGGTGCGCCTCCATGTATTTGAGCAGCAACGGCGCCGCCAGGTGGTTCGCGTGATAAACCGGGGAAGAAACGGGCAGTTTCCGGTACGCGTTGCCGATTTGATACATCATGCCGAAGGCCGAGGGTACATGCTGCACCAGGGCGTTGTATGCCTGGTCCACCATGGCGGCCGCCTGGGCGCTTTTCAGGGAAAAGGGGTTCAGCTGCACGGCCTTATGCCCGCCGTCGGCCAGGGCCTGGGCCACGGCGGCGCAGGCGGCGTTATGGCCCCCGCCCGTGCCGCAGGAAAGAATCAGCGCATCCACAGGAGCTTTACCTCCATTTTTCCTCTTTCTTCCTTGCTCATATGCATCCGTATGCACACGGCCCCCGTGATAATCAGGAAGGCAAAGCACACGGCGGGGGCCACCCCCGTCAGCACCATGGCGGCCATGGAAAAGAGGTAGGCCGCGATGGTGCGGAAAAAGTGGGGCGAAATTTTGAGCCCCGTGGAAAACAGAATGAAGAACAGCGCCAGGGCAATAACGGGCTTCAGATAGGGAAAGAGCCCCAGCAAACAGCCGAAAGTAACGGCGATGCCTTTGCCGCCGTGAAACCGGTAAAAGACAGGCAGAATGTGCCCGATGACGGGGGCGGCGATGAGCATGGGCACGGCCCACTGTTGAAAATCCGGCACCCGCAGGAAAAAGTACACCGGCAGGAACCCCTTGCCAAGTTCCCCCACCAGTGTCGCGGTGCCGCACCAAAAGCCGCCGAATTTATACGCATTGGCCACGCCGGGGTTCTGGTCCGGGCTCAGGCGGTACATTGCCCGCTTTCCGAACAGATCCCCCATCACGTTGGCAAAGAGCACGCTGCCCGATAAATACGCCAGAAGAAGAAGCCCTAGGGTGGTCCGCATGGCGATCCGCTTCCTTTGTGCCGGGAAAAGCCGCGTGGGTCTTTCCCGATGGAATTGAAAGTTCAGAAAGGCATTATACTCTTTTTTCAGAAAAATGCAAGTTCCGGGCGGCCCTTGCATTTTTCGCCCGTTTTCGCTACAATACCAGGGAACGCAGAGGGAGGGGACGGAAATGGGCAATTTTGAAAACTATGTGCTTTTGTTTTTCGCCTGCGCCGTGCTGGGCTGGTTGATGGAGGTCGTGTGCAAGCTGGTGCAGTTCGGACGGTTCATTAATCGGGGTTTTCTCCTGGGGCCTTATTGCCCCATTTACGGTTTCGGGGCCGTGCTGGTGACGGCTGTTTTGAACCGCCACGCGGATACGCCCCTCAGCGTGTTTCTGCTGGCCATGGCCCTTTGCGGCGCGCTGGAATACGTCACCAGCTACGTGATGGAAAAGGTGTTCCACGCCCGGTGGTGGGATTACGGGAGCAGGAGGTTCAACCTGAACGGCCGGGTCTGCGCCAACACGCTGATTCCCTTCGGTCTGCTGGGCCTCGCGCTTGTTTACTGGATTCAGCCCTTTTTCTTCGGCCTGTTTGACCGGCTTCCGGCGAATGGAAAAACGGGCTTGTGCGTGGGGCTCGTCTGCCTCATGGCGGCGGACGCGGCGGTGTCCGCAAAGGTGCTGCACAAGGTCACCCGCACGGCCGCCCTTTCCCAGGGGGACGACACCGAGACCGTCACCCGCCTGGTGCGGGAAGAGCTGTTCCGTAAGGGCTGGCTCCACCGCAGGCTGCTCCGGGCCTACCCGGATGTGCGGCTCTATAACGCCCGGATCCTGCAGAAAATCCGGGAGGACCGGGACCGGGTGCGCGCCGAGCTCCGGGACGCCCGGCAACGGCTCCGGGACGACCTGGCGGAATACGAAAACCGCTTGAAGAACAAAAAGTAACGCTGCAAGTATTCCGGCCATGCCGCCTGAATTTGCCGATTTCCTGTGGCCGCTTCTTAGCGGCCTTTTTAATAAACAGCGGCCTTTTACCGTATTTTCCCGAAAAAATTTTGGGTTTTGGTAGAAATCGCGCGGAAATTCGCGTCTATACAGGTGAAAGGAGGTGGGCAGCGATGGAAGTTGTCAGGGACCGTGACATCTCCCATGAAGAAATTTTTGCGCGAATGGTCGCGCAATATGAAGTATCTGTGCTGCGCACATGCTACATGTACCTCCGCGACAGGCAGCTGGCCGAAGATGCAAAGCAGGAAACGTTTCTGAAAGCGTACAGGGCCCTGCATACCTTCCGCGGGGAAAGCAACGAAAAAACCTGGCTCATGCGGATTGCGATCAACACCTGCCGCGATATGCAGCGGAGCGCCTATTTCCGGTTCGTAGACCGGAGAATTCCATTGGACACGCTGCCTCTGTCCGTTCCGGATACGGATTTCGGCGAGGCGGACGATCTGACGCGGGCCATCATGGAGCTGCCGGCAAAATACAAAGAGGTCATTCTGCTGCATTTCTATCAGGACATGACCTTCCGTGAAATTGCCGCCGCGCTGCATATCGCGGTGCCGACAGTGGGCAAACGAATCAAGGCTGCCTGCAGCAAACTGGGAATCATTCTGGAAGGAGGCCGCGTATGACGACGGAACAGCTGCGCAAAGAAATTCATACAGGGATTGACCGGCATTGCGCTCCGCTCACCTCCGACCCGTATCTCATGCAGAAGGTGCTGCGTGCGGCGAACGCGAAAGGGGAACGTGGCGGCCGGAAAACAAAAAAGCGCATTCCGCTGGCGCTGGCGCTGGGCATCCTGCTGCTCTGCGTCACGGCAGGTGCGGGGGCGGCGATGCTGCTGTGGCGGGATTATGTGCCGCAGATGAAGCAGGAAGAACATGAACTGGGGGATTACGCGGAGTGGCCGGACGCCCAGCGGATTCAGCTGGCGAAAGACATCCTGGCCATGGGCTATCTGGAGGATTCGGAGGATACCAGGATTCTGTCCGACGAAACGGCGACTGAACAGGAAAAAGCGGCGGCTGCCGACCGGCTGATGCTGCAGCTTACCGGGGAGGACGACGTCAGGGAGGTTCACTCCACCCTGATTACTTACGCCATCATGGGGCATGAAGATACATGGACGCCCGCACAGCGGGCATGGTGGAACGGCATCATCACCATGTATGGGGATGACGGGGCGCCGGATACGCTGATTGTTCCGACAGAAGAGGATCTGCCGGAGGAAGAAGCCGTTCGGATTGCCCGGGCCGCCGTGATGGAGGCTTACGGTTTTGACGAAGCCTACATGGATGAGCTTACGCCGGTTGCCGATCTGTATGTGACGGACGCGCGGCCGGACTACAAACGCTGGGTCGTTCAGTTTAAAAAGTATCGGGAAGGCAGCGACCACTATTTGGAGAAGAACTACAGCGTCGTTGTGGACGAAAACGGCGAAGTAATTGCCGATCCTGATATTGGAATCGATCTTCCGGAATCTATGGCGGCGTATGCCAGCGATGAGAACACAGATAAGGCAGAAACCGTCAATCCGAAAACTGCAGAGGTTTACAGCCTGTACGGCAGCCAAGTGAACGGACGAAACGTTTGGCGTTTATCCATGGTTGAAAAAGCCGCTATGCTTGGGGAAGACAATGGCATTCCGGGAGAAGGGGCAATTGATGAAGCGGAGGCTGTTCGGATTGCCCGTAATCGTTTGGCGTCTATCGGATATGATCTGGACTCCTACGCGGTAAGCGTCTGGTATAAATTGTACGACCGCGCCGCAACGGATATTTCAGCCTCTGACCCATTCTACATTGTATATTTCCTTGACGATACAGATAGCCCTGAAAATGTATTCTCCGTAACCCTGGATGCCGCTGACGGAGAAATACGCGATACCTTTACGCCAGGAACAGTGAATCATTGATGAGACAGGGGGAGCTGCCACAGGCAGCTCCCCCTCAAGGTATCGAAAACTTGTTTTAGCACCCGTTATTCTCTTTGTATGAGTGACAGCATTTCATCTCCCCGGGCGATGAATTCATTCAAAGTGATGTTCCCGTCCGCGTACCGCTTTGTCAGTTCGGCAAAGCTTTGCCCCGCATCCGTGCCGGCGTCCAGGGGGCTGGGGGCGGATACGAAGGCGCGGGCCATGATCTCCCGGAAAACGCGGATATCTTCGGCGGACAGCACCCAACGATTCATTTCCAGCTCCCGCAGCACGTCCTCCCGGTAGGCTTCGTAATTTTCCGTTCCCTTGGCACTGTCGATGAGGTACCGGGCGTCCTCCGCCATGGCGGCATAGTTTGGGTTTTCGATGGGATCGTTCCAATCGGGATACAGCTTCGTTTTCTCCCCGTCGTCCAGGGTCTGCACAAAGGCGTTCAGGTATTCCCAGGCTTCGGCCTGGCGATGGCCGTAGGGGTTGACAATAGCCACCGTCACGCCGCAGGGAGTAACCGCGTCTCCGCCTGCCAGGGTAAAGGGCAGGAGCTGCATGGTTTCGTTGACGGAGGAGAAATCGGCGTCCAGCGTGAGCAGCGGGCGCATGACGACGCCCATGTCGGAGAGGGTTTCTTCATCAAAGGTGAAAGCGCTCCGGAGGGCGTCGGCATCCAGCCCTTCGATGGCGGAAAGGACGGCCCGCAGTCCGGGGTCGTCCAGGGTAACGGCCTCGCCCCGCGCCTGGCATTCCCATACCCGCTGCCGGAGGGCCATGCCGACCAGGGATTCCCTGGACAGGCTTTCGGGCAGGAACAGGTCACCCAGCGCCAGATCGGGCAATTCGCCCTCCATCCATGCCCGGGCTAAATCAATCAGAGAAAGGAAATCGGCGGGCGGGTCATGGAGGCCCAGCCGGGCCAGCATTTCCGGGTCATAGCAGGAGGCGACGGGCGCAATGCCCACGGGCACGGCGCACATGCTTCCCTGCCGGGATACGGCTTCCCGGACGATGGGATACAGGGCGGAAAAGTGTTCCTGCAGGGCGGTCAGGCTTTCGGGGGCCGCCGGGGCATAGCCCTTTTGAAGCAGGACATTCAAATCAAAATCATTCGTGGAAAAGACGTAAATATCGTACGTGTCGTCGCGGGTCAGCAGCATTTCCTGCAGGCCGTTCGCGTCCCGAAGCCCCGCGGACACGGCGTCGGCGTCCACGCCGCTCATGCGGGCGGCCGCTTTCATGACGTCGTCGTCCAAAGAAAAGCCGTCGCAGCCGATAACCAGGGGGCTTTGATACCCCGCCTCCACGTTGCGGATGTACACGCCCTCCAGATCGGCGGTGCAGTAGTAGGTGTCCCGCACCAGGGCGCTGCAGCGGCCAAAGGGTACGTACGACCAGCCGAAATTGGAAATGGACGCGTTCTTTTCGATGCTTTTCAGGCCGGGCAGGCAGTACACCGTGCCGTCCGATTCTTCGGTCACATAGGCGCAGTCCTTGGCCGGGCTGTATTCCAGGCCCATGAACACCCCAATGGAATCGCTGATGGGGGTCAGGTTCAGCTTCTGCTCCAGGAAATCTTCGGCGGGGTCGTAAACGCAGAGCCAGGGGGCCCTTTCCCCGTTCTGCTCAAATTCCGCGATGGCCAGCAGTCTGCCGTCCCGGTACGGGGCCAATTCCCGGATGCCCCGGGTCTTTTTGGAACCGCCTTCGCCGGTTGAGAGGCTGTACGCCCCCAGGGTGCGGGTCTCCGCATCCTCGTTCCAATTGATGAAGTACAGCATGCCGTCCTGCACCACGGGGGAGAGAATCTGGCAGTATTCTTTTTTATCCGAACCGCGTTTCACGTTTTTGAGGTTCAGCTTCATCATATCCGTATAAACGCCCCGGCCGTTTTCCCACTCGATGGAAAAGAGCAGCCCGCTGTTCAGGTTCAGGCCGCAGAGGCAGCCGTCGATATCGAGCATCATGTCGATGAAATACTTGCCCTTGAGCAGGGGCTGGCGTACGGCGTCCCGATAATAGACGTCCACATGCCGCACGATGGCGTCAATGACCGTGGCGGAATCGGCGTCCCCCGGGGTGTAGGAGCGGAGGGAGAGGCCGTCGTTGACATAGAGCGTGTCCCCGATGACGATCATGCTTTTGTTGGTAGCGTATTCGTTTTCCTGGCGCTGCATCACGTTAAAGCCCGTGTTGAGCAGGGCATAGGTGCCCGCCGTTCCCGCCGCCAGCAGCAGGAATACCAGCCCGGCGGCCAGAACGGGCAGCCGGAAAAGACCCGTATGCCGGCGTTTTTTGTCCTTTTCCGCGGCCATGCGCCGGGTCTGCTTCAGCGCGTCGAACACGGCGTTTTTAAAGCCCTCGGGGGCCGGATTAAAGGCATCTTTCAAATCGGATTTCCGCATCTTCTTCCTCCATATCCTCGTTCAGGATTCTTTTCAGGCCCGCCCGCGCCCGGGACAGCCGGGATTTCACGGCGGGCACGCTGGCGTGCAGGATAAAGGCTACGTCGCTCAGCGCCATTCCCTCCAGGTAGTGCAGCACGATCACCAGCCTGTCCTTTTTGGGCAGCTCCTCCAGAGCGAAGCGCAATTCCGTGTTGGGCGGCGGCGCGGGCGGGTCGAAGGGCGGCGCGTCCACCAGCACTTCGTTTTTCCGTTTGCGGAGGATGGCCCGGCAGCAGTTGGCCAGGATGCGCATGAGCCAGGGGCGGAATTTGCTTTCGTCCCGGAGGGTGGGCAGCTTTTCCCACGCCCGCAGCACGCAGGACTGCACCGCGTCCTCCCGATCCACCTCGTTTCGCAAGATGGAGGAGGCCAGGCGGTACATGGGCTGCATTTCGGCAAGCACCCTCGCCTCAAATTCCTGATGGGTCAAAACGTTTTTTCACTCCCCTCGTTTTAACGTTTTCACCTTATAGATGCCGGGCAGGGCCGTCAGGTTTCGCGGAAATTCAAATTTTCCGTAATTTTTTTCGCCCCGTATCTTGACATTCCTGCACGGGCATGCTATTCTTACATCCGGAAATCCGATTAAATCAGTCGGAATTCGGAAAGGGGGCCGCCCGTGAAGCTGTCCACCAAGGGAAAATACGGCGTGTACGCCATGCTCTACCTGGCCGAGCACGCGGGGGAGGGCCCCCAGGCCCTGAAGGCCATCGCCGAATGGGGCCTGCCCGATCCGTACCTGGAGCAGATTCTGGGCTGCCTCCGCCGGGCCGGGCTGGTGACCACTGTGCGGGGGGCCCAGGGCGGATACCAGCTGTCCCGCCCGCCGGAGGAAATCACCGCCCGCCACATCATCGACGCCATGGAGGGGCCCCTGAGCCTGTCCGAGTGCGTGGGGGAGGCGGAGGAAGCGTGTCCCCGGGGCGGCCAGTGCGCTGCCAAAGGCGTGTGGGCCTACCTGACGGCGGAAATCAACCGCCTGCTGGAGGGCATCACCCTCAAAGACATGCTGGAAAACAATATTTGCGCAAACGCGGAAAAATAAGGAGAGGAACAGCACATGGATCGCATTTACATGGATAACGCGGCCACCACGGCCATCGCCCCCGAAGCGCTGGCGGCCATGCTGCCCTGCTTCGGGCAGAATTACGGCAACGCTTCCTCCATTCACTCCACCGGCCGGGACGCCCGGAAAGCCCTGGAGGAGGCCCGGCGCACGGTGGCGGGGCTGCTGGGGGCCAAGCCCGGCGAAATCTATTTCACCGCCGGCGGCACGGAAAGCGACAACTGGGCCATCAAAGGCGCGGCCTTCGCCAACCGCGGCAAGGGCAACCACATCATCACCTCCGCCATCGAGCACCACGCCGTGCTGCACACCTGCGAATGGCTGGAAAAGCAGGGCTTTGAGGTGACCTACCTGCCCGTGGACGAATACGGCCTGGTGAACCCCCAGGACGTGGAAAACGCCATCACGGACAAGACCATCCTTATTTCCATTATGGCGGCCAACAACGAAATCGGCACCATCGAGCCCGTGGCCGAAATCGGCAAGATTGCGAAGGCCCACAAGGTGCTCTTCCACTGCGACGCGGTGCAGGCTGTGGGGGCCATTCCCGTGAACGTGGAGGACTGGCAGGTGGATATGCTGAGCCTTTCCGCTCACAAGTTCCACGGCCCCAAGGGCGTGGGGGCCCTGTACATCCGCACGGGGGTCAAGTGCGAAAACCATATGCACGGCGGGGCCCAGGAGCGGGGCCGCCGGGCCGCCACGGAAAACCTGCCCGGCATCGTGGGCATGGCGGCGGCGTTGCAGAAGGCCTGCGACCATATGGAGGAAAACGCCTGCCGCCTCATGCTCATGCGGGACAGGCTCATCAAGGGCATTCTGGACACCATTCCCTACACCCGCCTGAACGGTCATCCGGTAAAGCGGCTGCCGGGGAACGTGAATGTGTCCGTGCAGTTTATCGAGGGCGAGGCGCTGCTGCTTCGCCTGGACCTGGCGGGCATCGCGGGGTCGTCGGGCTCGGCCTGCACGTCGGGTTCCCTGGACCCGTCCCATGTGCTGCTGGCCATCGGGCTGCCCCACGAAATCGCCCACGGCAGCCTGCGCCTTTCCCTGGGGGAAGGGAACACGGAAGAGGAAGTGGACGAGGTGCTGCGGGTGCTTCCTGAAATTGTTACAACTTTACGGGCCATGAGCCCCCTGTATGAGCAGTTTTTGAAGGAGGAAAAATGAAATGTACAGCGAAAAAGTAATGGATCACTTTTCGAATCCCCGGAACGTGGGCGAAATCCCCGACGCCAACGGCGTGGGCACGGTGGGCAACGCCAAGTGCGGCGACATCATGAAGATGTACCTGAAGGTGGAAAACGGCGTGATCGTGGACGTGAAGTTCAAGACCTTCGGCTGCGGCGCGGCCATCGCCACCTCCTCCATGGCCACCGAAATGGTGAAGGGCAAGACGCTGGAGGAAGCGCTGCAGCTCACCAACAAAGCCGTGGCCGAGGCCCTGGATGGGCTGCCCCCCGTCAAAATGCACTGCTCGCTGCTGGCCGAGGAGGCCATCCACGCGGCGGTGGAGGATTACATGAAAAATCACCCCGGAGAATAAAGGCCTCTCATGCCGCTTTCTTCGGGGAATGAAGGAGCAAGGCATTGGAAGTACACGGAAATATCACGGGTATCCGGGACACCCAGCTGAAAGAGCTGGAAGCCGTCTACGACTGCCCCTTTGAGCCGGACGAATTCGCGCCGCGCGACCTCCTGACGGAGCTTGCGCGGCATTCGTGCGCTTTAAACCGGGAAATCGCGGTGTATGTGAGTCGGGACGGGGACGTGCTGGATGTGACCGTGGGGGTGACGGACAGCGTGCCGCTGCTGGACCTGCGGCTGCGCAGGAACGCCCGGCGGCTGTCCTTCGTCCGCTGCATCCACACCCATCCAGGCGGCTCGGCGGAATTATCCGACGTGGATATCGCCGCCCTGCGGTCTCTTATGCTGGACAGCATGTGCGCCGTGGGCGTGGACGGGAACGGGCATATAACCGGCGTCAGCGCCGCCTTTCTGACGGAAAGGGAAAAGGGTGTGCCCGGCGTCATCGAAACGGAAATCTATCCCCTTAAAAAGCTGCCCCAGGCCGAATGGATGCACGAAATCGAAATCGCCGAACAGGCGGTGCTGAAAGGGGACGACGGCGGCCTGGCCGAGACCCCCGAACGGGCGCTGCTGGTGGGGATTGATACCGAAAAATCCCTGGAGGAGCTGGCCGCCCTGGCGGAAAGCGCCGGGGCGCAGGTGGTGGGCCGCTGCCTGCAGAAAAGGCCCAAGCCGGACACCGCTACCTTCGTTGGCAGCGGCAAGGCGGCCGAACTGCAATTGGACGCCCAGGCCCTGGAGGCCGATCTGGTCATTTTCGATGACGAACTCACCGGGGCCCAGACCCGGAACCTGGAGGAAATCATCGGCGTCAAGGTCATCGACCGCACGACGCTCATTCTGGATATTTTTGCCCAGCGTGCCAAGTCCGGGGAAGGCAAGCTGCAGGTGCAATTGGCCCAGCTGCAGTACCGGGCCGGGCGCTTGATCGGCCAGGGGCTGATCCTGTCCCGCCTCGGGGGCGGCATCGGCACGAGAGGCCCCGGGGAAAGCAAGCTGGAAATCGACCGCCGCCGCATCCGGGAGCAGATTACCAACTTAAAGCGCGACCTGGATGTGCTGCAGCGGCAGCGGAACCTTCGCCGCAAGGCCCGGGAAAAGAGCGATATTCCGGTCATTGCCCTGGTGGGGTACACCAACACGGGAAAATCCACCCTGCTCAACACCGTTACAGACGCCGGGGTGTACGCGGAAAACAAGCTGTTTGCCACCCTGGACGCAGTCTCCCGCCGGGTTGCGCTGCCCGGGGGCGGGGAATGCCTGCTGGTGGACACCGTGGGCTTTATCAGCAAGCTGCCCCACGACCTGGTGGAGGCATTCAAATCCACCCTGGAGGAAGCCGCCCTGGCAGATCTGCTTATCATCGTTTCGGACGGCGCAAACCCGGATATCCTGGCCCAGCGGAATGTGGTGGAGCAGGTGCTGCGGGAAATCGGGGCCGATCATCAGCCCCGCATCGACGTCATTAACAAATGCGATCTTTGCGAGGACAATATTGAGTATCCGCCGCCCCTCCTGGGCGCCCTTCACATTTCGGCCAAAACAGGGGCGGGGGTGGACAGGCTGCTGGCCGAGGCCGCACGGCAGCTGCGGGGCGCGGAAAAGAAACTGACGCTGCTGGTGCCCTTCGCCCGGTACGGGGTCGTGAACGAACTGAGGGGCAAGGGCCGCGTCCTTTCGGAAGTCCATGAGGACACGGGAACGAAAATCACCGTCATGCTCGGTCCTGAGGCGGCAGGGCAGATCAGCGCCCGGTACGCCGATATGATGACGGAGGACTGAACACAAAGGAGGGGCCCATGGCCGCGAAACTGCTTGCGCTGCTGATGATGCTGCTGTCTTTGGGGCAGCAGAACGTCGACGCCTATGTGAACCAGATGAACCTGGGGGGAAACCTGTTTCTGGTGAACAGGGAATATACGGTATCATCCGATTATGTGCCAAACGACCTGGTAAAGCCCGACGTGCCCATGACCAACAACGATATCAAAATGCGGGCCGAGGCCGCCGCCGCCCTGGAAGATATGTTTTCAGCCGCCAAGGACGAGGCGGGGTACACCCTGGTGGCCGTGTCCGGCTACCGAAGCTACGGCCAGCAAAGCGCCATTTACGAGCGCAAGATCAAGAACGCGGGCAAAAAGGCGGCGGCGCTGCTGGTGGCCCCGCCCGGTGCCAGCGAGCATCAGCTGGGCCTGGCCATGGACCTGGGGTGCAAAAAGAACACCTCCCTGACCGAATCCTTCGTCAATACGCCGGAGGGGCAATGGGTGGCGGAAAACTGCTGGCGGTTCGGGTTCATCATCCGCTACAAAGAAGAGTGGACGGATATCACCGGCTATGCCTACGAGCCCTGGCATGTGCGGTACGTGGGCCGGGAGCACGCGGAACGCATTTATCAATTGGATATCCCCTTTGAATATTACGTGGCGCAATTGCGGGAAGCGCAGTTTGCCGCCATCCTGGGAAAGGAGTGAAAGCCGTGCGCGGATTTTTGATTTTTTCTTTGCTGCTGGCATTGCTGCTGGCGCCCTGCGCGGCATTTTGCGAGGAGGATATGCCCGAATGGACGTATCCCATCGCCCCCGAAATCCTGGCCAATCCAAACGGCTATATCACCCTGGCCAACACAGAATCCCTGCTGGATGGGGATTACGAGCCGGAAGATCTGGAAAACGTGACGGTGAAAAAGGCGTCTTCCGGCACCATGCTGATGCGCCGGGAGGCCCACGCGGCATTGCACCGGATGTTTGACGCGGCGGAAGCGGTGGGGTACACCCTGTATGCCAAGTCCGTCTACCGCAGCTATCAGACCCAAAGGACCATGTACGCCAACCGCCTGGAAAAGGTGGGGTATGACGACGGCGTGGTGGCCTATCCCGGCTCCAGCGACCATCAGACGGGCCTGGGCATCGATATCCTCAATTACGAATGGACCAAAAAGGAGGGCATGACCCCTGCCTTCGCCGAGACCCCCGAGGCCCAGTGGATGGCGGCCCATTGCCAGGAATTCGGCTTTATCCTGCGGTACATGGAGGATAAGGAAGACATTACCAAGATCATTTTCGAGCCCTGGCATTTCCGCTATGTGGGTCCGGAGGCGGCGGAGTACATCATGGCCAACCACCTGTCCCTGGAGGAATTCACGGCGGAGTGGCAGGCCTATGTGGCGGAGTACGAACAAAACGGCGGGGATTTTGAGCGCCTGGTGCTTTTGCGCAGCCTGATGGACCCCGTGCAGGTGGTGGACGTGACCGGGGACGGGGAAGAGGAATTTTCTTTCTGATGCACGAAGGAAGGGAATAAGAATGAAAAGAGCCCTTTGTCTGGCGGCGATGGCCCTGCTGCTGTTGCTGCCCTGCGTGTCGGCCCAGGCGGGAATGTTTGACGACGACGGGCTTTTGCGCCTGGTGAACCGGGACGAAAAAATCACCAAGAATTACGTGCCCGAGCAGGTCAAGCCCAACGTGCCCACCAACAAGAAAGACCAGCAGGAGAGCATCTATATGCGCCCCGAGGCGGCGGCGGCCCTGGAGGAAATGTTCGCCGCGGCCAAGGAGGAAAGGGGTTATAACCTGCTGGCCGTCAGCGGGTACCGCTCCTTCGGGCTGCAGCAGGTGATGTTCAACAACAAGGTCAAGGCCGTGGGCAGCAAGGAAAAGGCCTGGCGCAAGGTGGCCCCCGCCGGGGCCAGCGAACATCAGTTGGGCCTGGCCATGGATATTGTGTGCGATAATTTCCGTCTGCTGAATTCCGGTTTTGCCGACACGGCGGAGGGGCAGTGGCTGTATCAGAACTGCCAGCGCTTCGGCTTCATCGTGCGCTACCGCCGGGAATGGGAGGACGTGACGGGCTACGCCTACGAGCCCTGGCATTTCCGGTATCTTGGGGTGGCCCACGCCTGCGCCGTGCAATGGCTGAACGTGCCCTATGAGGATTACGCCCACGCAGCCATGGCTCTGCCCGAATATGTGCTGGAGCAGGGAAACGCTTACCTTTTGTACGGGCTCATGGATAATATCCTAAACGGCGACGGCTGCCTGTTTGAGGAAATGTGCGATTCCGCCTGTGAAACGGAGGCCCAGCGGCAATCGTCCATTGCCGAAATGACCGAACGGCTGCTGCCGGAGGGGGTCGCGCTGGAGGACGCCCTCAGCGGGCGCGTGGGGGCCGGATGGCGTCCCTGAGGGATCGGCTGCGGGCCGCCGTGCCCCAGAAAGCGGCGGCAAAGCCCGCGCCGGAGGATTGCTATGTCCGGCGGCAGGTGATTCCGCCGGAGGAATTTTCCCTGGCCCCGGTGCTGACGGGGGAGCAGTTGTACCTCCTGCAGGGCAGCGAATTTGCCCCCTGCCGCCGGGAGGATATCCTGTTTCTGGATACCGAAACCACGGGCCTGTCCCACGGGGCGGGCACGGTGGCGTTCTTGGTGGGGGTCGGGTTCTTTGAAGGGGACGGCTTCCATGTGGAGCAGTACCTGATGCGGGATTACGACGAGGAAATTTTCGTGCTGCGGCACGTGGCCCCGCGTTTGGCATCATGCGGGCTTTTGTGCACCTTCAACGGCGCGTCCTTTGATATACCCCTGCTGGAAAACCGCTTTACCATGCAGCGGATGCGAAGCCTGTATACCCTGCCGCCCCATGTGGATTTGTTGCATGCCAGCCGGCGGGTGTGGAAGCTGCGGCTGAAAAAATGCAATCTTTCCGCCCTGGAAAGTGCTGTGCTGGGGCTGGAGCGGGAAGACGACCTGCCCGGGGCCCTGGTGCCCGAGCGGTATTTCACCTACCTCAAGACCAAGGAATTTTTCCTGCTGGAGGACATTCTGCGCCACAACGCCCAGGATATTATTTCCCTGGCCCATATTCTGCACAGGCTTGTGACCCTGCACGACGCGCCGCTCCTTGCCGCCCAGGCCCCGGAGGACCTGTTCAGCCTGGGCAGCATTTACGAAAAGCGGGGCCGCACGGAAGGGGCCCGGCAGTGCTGGCG
The DNA here is from genome assembly GCA_947624355.1 of uncultured Clostridia bacterium. Taxonomy (GTDB): domain Bacteria; phylum Bacillota; class Clostridia; order Christensenellales; family Aristaeellaceae; genus RUG563. Next base: position 51,258 of record CANQKI010000002.1, read on the forward strand.
GGCGGCGGACAAGGGGGCCGTGTCCCTCCTGGCCCGGACGCGGATGGCCGAATCCTACCGCCGGGAAGGGCTGTACGGGGAGGCGGAGGAAATCTACCGCCGCATGATCGCTTCCCGGCAGGGGGGAATCACGCCCCTGATCGCCATGGCGAAAATTTGCGAACACAAAAAAAGGGATATCCCGGCCGCTATCGAATATACAAGAAAGGCCATTATTCTGGCGTCCGATCAGGAGGAGGCCGATATGGCCGCCCTGCAGAAGCGCTATGAGCGCCTGCTGACCAAGGCAAGGAGGAATCGTTGAAATGGGTGGATTCATGGACGGGATTGCTGCCCGCAAGGCCATGATGCAGCATCAGAAGGGCGATTACAAGAGCGCCATGGCGACCTATACTTCGCTTTATGAAAAGGGGTACGTGATGTGCTCCTACCTTTTGCCGTACACGGTGCTTCTGCTCCGGGAAGGGGGCGAGGAAAATTACCTGAAGGTGAAGGAAATCCTGAAAAAGGCCGAAAAGGCCCCCGACGTCAACGACGATCACCGCCAGCAGATTTTCACCAATTATGCCGTGGCCCAGTATAAGCTGGGCAAGCTGCCCGAGGCGCTGCACCTGCTGGAGACGGCCCAAAGGAAAAATCCCTGCGGTGTGATTTATGAAACCCTGGGCTACCTCTACATCGAAAAGGCGGCCCAGCGCCTGCGGGAAGAAGCGGAAAAGCCCGCCCCTGTTCCGGCGGAAGAATCGGCAGAGGAAGTTACGGAGGCTGTTAAAGAAACTGCCGAAGATGCCGCCGAGGCCGCTTCCGAATTGGCGCAGACCCCCGAAACCCCCGAACCCACCGTGCAGGACGAGATCGACAAGGCCCTGCAGTACAACCTGGAGGCCCTGGATTACGACGACGAGGACGCCGTCACCCTGGATAACCTGGGCCAGTTGTATTACCGGGTCATCGGGGACAAGGTGAAGGCGAAGGAGTATTTCGACAAAGCCCACGAAATCAAGCCCGGCCAGATCGACACCCTCTATTTCCTGGCCCAGTACGACCTGGCGGAGGGGAAGCGGACGGACGCCGTTGAAAAGCTGAAAAAGACCCTGGAGGGCCGTTTCTCGCCCCTCAATTTCGCCACCCGGGCCGGCATCGAAGCGCAGCTGAAGGAGCTGGGGGCGTAAAATCCACAAAAAACCCTGTATTTCCAAACAATAAACCCATAAAGAAAGGATGTCATGGCGTTCGTCACGACATCCTTTTTATATTGGATAATCACTCCCGCTTCAGCGTATCGGATACCGCCAGGGCGGCGCCCGCGATCATGACCGCCAAAGCGATGAGGTACATATTGGTCAGCCCCTCCCGCAGGAAAACGAAGGAGAGAAACACGCCGATGAAGGGCGCGACGGCGTAATACGCGCTGGTCTGGGCCGCCCCGAGGGTGTTCTGGGCCCGGACGTACAGGAAAATGCTCAGCCCGTAGGCCACAAACCCCAGCAGCAGCGCCAGCAGGATATACGGAATCTGCGGCAGGGCCTCCCCCTTGATGAACACGATGACGAGAGACCCGAGCCCAGAAAAAACGCCCTTGAGAATCACGATTTCATAGGTGCTCTTGGAGGAAATCATTCTCGTGCAGTTGTTTTCAAGCCCCCAGCAAATTGTGGCCAGCAGAACGAACAGGGAACCGGCGGAAAAACGGAAGCTGTCCGTTCCCTCAAAGGAAAGCAGGATGCTGGACAGGGTCATCAGGGCGATGGCTGCCCACAGCCTTGGGGACACCGCCTCTTTGAATACCGCCAGGGCGATGACGGTGGTGGCGACGATTTCGAAGTTGCCCAGAAGCGACGCGTTGGACGCGGAGCCATAGCTGATGCCCAGCATGAGGAAAATGGGGGCGGCAATATCCAGCACGATCATGCCAATAACGAAGGGCAGGTCTTTCCGGTCCAGCCGCGCAGCCTTTTCCCGCTTCCCGCGCAGGGACATGAGGCCGATGCCTGTGCCGGCCCCCAGATACAGCAGCGCCGCCATGGCCGTGGGCCCCACATGACGCAGAAGCAGCTTGGAAAAGGGCACGTTGACGGCGTAGAACGCCGCCGCCAGCAGGGCGCACAATATGGCCTTCTTTTCCCGCGTCATGTGTTTCCCCTTTCCGGAACGGAAAACGCCCCGGCGATGCAGCCTTCGTCCGGAGCGTTTCGGTTGACAAAGTATTTCAGCAAAATGCAGTTGACCGCATTTTGCCGCTGAATCAGATGGCCCGTTCTTTGCCCATGAAGCAGCAGGCCAGGGTGCCGGGGCCGCAATGGGCGCCGATCACCGGGCCGATCATCTGGATGCGCACGTCCTTCAGGGTGGGAATTTTCTGTTTCAGCATTTCGGCCATGCGCTGGGCCTCCTCGAGGGCGTCGGCATGGAGAAGAATGATGGTCTGTTCCTCAGGATGCTCGATGTTTTCGGCGGTGCGCTCCACGATGGTACGCAGGGCGTTTTTCCGGCCCTGCACCTTTTCGGCGGCGTCGATTTTGCCGCCCTTGCCCAGCACCAGGATGGGCTTGATGTTCAGCATGCTGCCGAAAATGGCGCTGGTGGAGGAAATGCGGCCGCCCCGGCGGAGGTATTTCAGGTCCTCCACCGTCAGCCAGGCGTGGGCCCGCATCCGGTTGTCCATCAGCCATTTTTCCACTTCGTCCATGGATTTGCCCTGCTCGTATAGGGCGTGGGCCCCCAGAATCAGCAGGGACTGGGGCCCGGAAATGCTCATGGTGTCCACCACGGTGAATTTCCGGCCGGGATATTTGGCCAAAAGCTCTTTGCGGGCTTCATAAATATTCTGGATGGTGTTGCTCATCTGGGAAGAAAAGGCCACGAAAAGCAGGTCCTTTTCCTTCAGAATGGGCTCAAAATATTCCAGGTACGTTTCGGTAGGCAGCATGGAAGTGGTGGGGGCGGCCCCGGCGCGCATCCGGTCAAAAAACGCTTTTTCGCTGCCGGCCCGGCCGTTGTCGTCAAAATATTCCTTGCCTTCCAGAATATACGGCATCCGCACCACCGGGATCTGCTTTTCCTCGGCGATGGAATAGAGAAGATCGCTGTCGCTGTCCGTCATGAATACGTAGGTTTGCTCCATTGAATAACCCCCTTCGTTGTCATTGGTATCCCCTCGGCGGCGGGCATATGCCGGCCTACCCGTACATCTATTGTAACTTTTTTCGTCGAAAAATGCAATAAAAGGTTTTTTCATGAAGAAAAATCAGGTGTTTCGGGTGCGCACGGCCTGAATATACGGGTATTCCGAAAATTCGTTGACGATGTCGGTATAGCTGAATTTGGCGGGGAGATGGAGGGTGTAAAGGTTGGTATACTGGTTGTGGCCGGGCTCGGGGCTGTCTTCCTTGGCCTCAATATGAAAGTCCACATCCAGGATTTTCACATTGTTCTTCTGGAAAAATTCGTTGATATAGGCCAGGGTTTCCACCCGGTGGGTGAAGCGCACCTCCACCCGCTTGATGGCGTTCACGCGGATCACGCGCTGCATGATGGTGAGCACCACCAGCACGATGGCGCAGCCCGCCGCGGCGATTTTGTAAAACCCAAACCCGATCAGCAGCCCCAGGCACGCCACATTCCACAAGCTGGCGGCGGTGGTGAGCCCGGCGATTTTTTTCTGGGCCACGAAAATGGTGCCCGCGCCCAGAAAGCCGATGCCGCTGATAACCTGGGCGCTGAGGCGGCCCATGTTGAGGGCGATGCGGTTGTCCGCCGAGCTGGCCATCAGCTCCTGGCGGATCAGGCATTCCAGCAGGGCGATCATGGTGGCCCCCAGGCACACCAGCACATGGGTGCGCATGCCGGCGGGGCGGTTTTTGTATTCCCGCTCCACGCCCACCACGCCGCCGATCACCACGGCGATGAAAATGCGAAGCAGCGCTTCCGGCCAGGTAATTTCAAACATAAGACCGATCCCTTCCAAACTATAAAAAATAATTTCATTTTTAATTATAGCATACACGGGGCAAAATTGCCATATCTTTCTGAAAATTTAATGAAGTTTCCGGTCTGATTCTCGCCTGAAAATGCAAATGCGCCCGCCGCAGCGGCCCGGCACCGGCGGACAGGATTTTTCATAAAATGCAGTATCCGCCCATCAAAGGAGGTTCAAGCCATGGACACATCGCAAAACTGCACGCCCTGCTGCGGCCCGGCGTGCCCGCCGCCCCGGCCCCAGGGCCGGTACTTAATGCAGCGGATTATCGGCAGCGGACGGCTGCACAGACGAAACCAGGTTTACTGCCTGTGTCCCGCCAATATGCCCTGCCAGGCCCAGCCGCCCTTCACGGTGGTGGACGTCATCACCGACGGGGATCCCGCCTGGGAGGAGGCTCCCTGCCCCGAACGCTGCGCCCTGCTCATCCGGGTGCTTATTCCGCTGCTGGTGCGCATCCGGGACTGCGCGGGCTGCCTGTACACCGTGTCCGCCCGGATTGAGGACGAATTCCGCCTGCGGGTTTCCTGCCCGGAAAACGAATGCTGGCGGGGGCAGATTTTCGTTCAGGCGGCTGTGCGGCTGTGCGGCAGCGCCTGCCGGTGCGCCTGCGCAAAGGAGGGCATCCGCACGCCCCTGGAGGTGATGGTGGAGGGCTTTCTGCTGGTGCCCTGCCCGGTGGGCGCGGGACAGCCTGCCTGCCCAACCCCCAAACCCTGGTATCCCGAGCCCCCCGAACCCTGCGTGGATCGGTTTACGGATCGGTTCTGCAGATAGCGACGGTTTCGCGGGAGGAAAAGAATGCTTTCCTCCTGCGTTTTTTCAAAAAAACTTTTCAGAATGGGCTTTGGCGCGTTATAATGGAAATGCGAAAGGGGGCGGGTGCATGCGCCGGATTCTGTGCTCCACGGGGGCGCTGATCGGGCGGCCCAACGGGCGCGACTGGCGGCTGCTGGCGGGCTGCCGGGAGCGGCTGCAGTGCGACGGATACGAATTCATGTTTTACGACACATGGTATCCGGAGGCCGGAAAAATCACGACGTTCGTGGAAAAAATCGGGCTGCCCGTTTTCGCGTGGCACTGCGAAAAAGGGGTGGGGGAACTGCTGGCCGAAAACGAGGGGGCAGAGGCCGCCCGGCTGTTTTCCCTCAACTGCCAAATGGCCGCCGGTCTGGGGGCGCGCCTCATGGTGCTGCACCTGTGGAACGGAAAAATCTCGGACGCGCACATAGAAAGGAACATTGCGGCGGTTCCCATGCTGCTTGAAATCGCGGAAAAGCACGGTATCGGATTGACGGTGGAAAACGTGGTTTGCAGCCACCGGGACCCGCTGACCAACTGGCGGGCGGTGCTTATGCGGCATCCGGATATGGGCCTGACCCTGGATACCAAAATGGCCGCTTTTCACAATCAATTGGAAGCCTTTTATGCCCCCGAAAACGATGATCTGTGGCAAAAAAATATCCGCCATATTCACATAAATGACTATGGCGGGGGATATAGGGACTTTGCGAACCTTCGCACCCTGCACCCGGGGCAGGGCAGGATCGATTTTGCGCCCTTCTTCCGGCGGCTCCGGGCCGCCCGTTACGCCGGGGATTTCACGGTGGAGGCCACATCCTTCCTGCCGGACGGGGTTATCCATTGGGACGATTTGAACCGCACCTTCGCCTGGCTTCGGGAGCAGCTATCGCTTGACGCCGAACAGGCGGAAGGCCAAGGGCCGGGCGGCGCCGCGGCCGGATAGAGCCCGGAAGCCCCGGGGCGCGGCGTCCCGCACAGGTTTCTCCGCGTCCATGACGCCAAGCAGATTCAGCGTGCGCAGATTCTCCTTCAGGCCGTTCATGACTTTTCCGAAGGATTGGATAGGGACCTCGGCACGGTAGAGCACGGTGTCGTCCCGGCGGGGAAAGGAATCGAAGGTCAGGCCGTTTTGCGTAAGAAAAGCCAGCGCTGCACGGGCTTCCCTGCGGCGAACGGTGATTTCTATGATTTTGTCGGCCATGGAAAGAGGCTCAGCTTCCCGCGTCCGAAAAGCTGTTCCGGGTCTCGTTATAGCAGCGCACGATGTCGGACAGCAGTTCGGGATGTTCAAAATCGGGCAGGTACACCAGATTGGTTTCCATTTCCATGGGCAGGTTTTCAATGGGGAGGGCCGCCAGCTTGTGCTTGCTCATTTCGTCCATGCAGGCGCTTCTGGCCAGCACCGATACGCCGAAATCCCGGCGCACCAGGTCCTTGATGGTGGCGATATTGTCCATTTCCAGCACCACGTTGAACTGCCGCAGGCTCATGCCCCGGCATTCCAGGGCGGAGGTGAACAATTGCCGGGTGCTGGATTTGGGCAGGCGCAGGATCAGCTTTTCCTGCAGCAGCTCATCCACCGTGACGGATTTCTTTCCGGCCAGCCGGTGGGCGGGGGAAACGATGAGGGCCAGGCTGTCCGTATCCAGCATGAGATAACAGAAGGCGGGATCGGGTTTTTTGCCGTCCAGCACGGCTAGATCCAATTCATAATTCCGCAGCATGTTGCACAGCTTTTCCGCCGAACCCGTGACCACCTTGATGGTCACGTTTTCGTTTCGCTGCACGTACCGCGCCAGGGCCTCTGCGATGGCGTTGCTTTCGGCCGTGTGGGTGATGCCTACGGTGAGAGAGGCAATCTGACGCTTTTCGCTGGCCAGCTCCGCCTGCAGGTTATGGTACAGGGCCATCATGCGTTTGGCGTACTTGACGATGATTTCGCCTTCGTGGGTGGGCCGCAGGGTGTTGTTGGCCCGATCAAAGATGCGCACCCCCAGGTCCTGCTCCAGGGCCCGGATGTGCTGGCTGACGGCGGGCTGGGTGAGGGAGAGGTGTTCCGCCGCCCGGGTGAAATTGCCCGTTTCGCATACCTCCAGCAGGGAAATCAGCTTGGGATCAATCATGGTCGTCAAATCCCCCTTTGGCTCAGGGCCAGCACTCGTTTTTCCTCATAATCGGGCTTCCGGTATAAAAATACCACAAACAGCCCGACGGAGGCAATACAGCAGAGAATATCGGCGATGGGCGTGGCCCACACGATGCCGAATACGGGATACACCTGCCGCAAAAGGAACATGAGCGGGATATCCAGCAGTCCCTTGCGCAATATGGCCAGCACGAAGGATTTCATGCCGCAGCCCACGGCCTGGAAAAAGCTGATGATGGCGTAAGCGCAGGCCGAGAAGGGGCCGCCGATGCACAGGATGCGCAAAAACCGCGCTCCGTAATCCACCGACGCCGATTCGCTCTGGATAAAGAGCCCAACCAGCGGCCGGCTGAACAGCAGGCTCGCCGCCGTGCACATCCCCGCCATCAGGATGGACACACTCATGGAAAGCAGTACGGCGTGCTTCATACGCTTGTGGTTCCCTGAAGCGTAATTGTAGCTGATGAGGGGCAGCACCCCCTGGGCCATGCCCCGCACGATGCAGTGGGCCAGCATATTGACTTTCTTGGCCACGCCGATGCCCGCCTGCATGGCAATGCCGCTGAGGGCCATCAGGTTATCCAGTACGGCATAGGAAATGTTTTCAAAGAAGGTCATCAGGCAGGCGGGCAGGCCGCAGCCCAGCACGTCTTTCGGGATGCCGCCCCGGAACATGGCCCGGGAAAAGCGCACGTTCAGCACCGAGCGGCTGTTGCGGCTGGCGAGGATGGCGGAAAAATAAATCAGGGAAATCAGGTTGGCCAGGGCGGTGGCGATGGCCGCGCCCAGCACCTCCATGCCCTTGGGCAGCAGCACGAACATAAAGAGGGGGTCCAGGGCAATATTGATGAGGCCGCCCATGGTGATGCCCACGCTGGCGTGGACGCTGCGCCCCTCCGAACGCACCAGATGGCTGAGGAACGTGCTCATGGCCGTGAACGCGCCCCCCAGCACCACCGTCACCAGCAGGTATTGCCGGGCCATGGGATGCACTGCCGGGGCAGAGCCCCCCAGCAGGTCGATAAACGGATCGATGAACAGGAAAGCGCCCAGGGAATAGCACAGCGCCGCCGCCAGGCAGCCCCAGAAGGCAAAGGCGGCGGTATGGCGGGCCCGCTCCCTGTTCTGCGCCCCCAGGGCCCGGGAAATCACGCTGGCGCCCCCGATGCCGAACAGATTGGAAATGGCGCTGAGGAACATGAAAGCGGGCATGCAGACGGTGACGCAGGTCACCATGGCGTCGCTGCCGGTCAGGCCGATAAAAAAGGTATCGGCAATATTGTACACCACCAGAATGATTTGCCCGATCACGGTGGGAAACGCCAGCTTCAAAACAGCCTGCCATACGGGGCTGCTTTCAAACAGCATTTTTTCCTTCAGCCGATCCTTCATCCGTCTGTTTCCTCCTTGTCGGGAGGCGCGCCTCCCCGGTTCACGATGCCATTATAATGATCTGGTCGAAAAAATGCCAATAATGATTGGCTGAAGCATCCAAAGTTTTTCTTATGACAACGCCGTTAATTATACGAAAATGATAAATTTAAATGGAATATATGTTATATAAATTGTTCAAAAACGCTAAAGTATAATAAATTATTTTTTGACCAACAGATTTTCTTATGGCAAAACGCACGAAAAAGCCGGCACGAAATAACCGAAAAAACGGCGCGATTTATGGATAATTTCGAAAACAGCGCATGCGAAACGGGGCGGCGGCATAAAAGGAAGTGAAAAACCGTATGAATTTTGCGCTCTTTCCCTGCAGGATTTTGGCGAATGCCGGCGAAATATGCAACGTTTTTGCGGCTTTTGCGCGCCGCCGAATCCAAGCCCATCCGAAAGGAGAAATTCCATGAAAACGGCCAGACTGATCTTGGACAAGGATTATGTGATTTCCGAGGTGGATAAGCGCCTTTACGGCTCTTTCATCGAGCACCTGGGCCGCGCCGTGTACACGGGCATTTACGAGCCCGGCCACCCCGCCACCGATCAATCGGGCTTCCGTGAGGACGTCATCCGCCTGGTGCAGAAAATGAATGTGCCCATCGTGCGCTATCCGGGCGGCAACTTTGTGTCCGGCTTCCGGTGGGAGGATTCCGTCGGCCCCGTGAACGAGCGGCCCCGCCGGCTGGACCTGGCCTGGAAGACCACCGAAACCAACGCCGTGGGCCTGCACGAATTCGCTGCCTGGGCGAAGAAGGCCCATACCGAAGTCATGTACGCCGTGAACCTGGGCACCCGGGGCCCGGAGGACGCCCGGAACGTGGTGGAATACGCCAACCACAGGGGCGGCAGCTACTGGAGCGACCTGCGCCGGAAAAACGGGGCGGAGGAGCCCTTCAATATCAGGCTCTGGTGCCTGGGCAACGAAATGGACGGCCCCTGGCAGATGGGCGCCAAAACGGCCTATGAATACGGCCGCATTGCCAACGAAGCCGCCAAAATGATGAAATGGACGGATGATTCCATCGAAGTGGTGGCCTGCGGTTCCTCTTCCACCGGGATGAAGACCTTCGGGGACTGGGAATATACGGTGCTGGGCGAATGCTATGACAATGTGGATTACGTTTCCCTCCACCGCTATTACGGCAATCCCCACAACGATACGCAGGATTTCCTGGCCAGCACCATGGACCTGGACAACTTCATCAAAACCGTAGCCTCCATCTGCGACGCCGTCAAGGGCGCGAAGCACGCAAAGAAGCAGGTCAATCTGTCCCTGGACGAATGGAACGTGTGGTACCATTCGAGCGAACAGGATCAGCAGCTTCATAAGCGGGAGCCCTGGGGCCAGGCCCTGCCCCTGCTGGAGGACGTCTATAATTTCGAGGACGCGCTGCTGGTGGGCCTGATGCTCATCACCATGCTGAAGAATGCCGACCGGGTGAAGATCGGCTGCCTGGCGCAATTGGTGAACGTCATCGCTCCCATCATGACCCGCCCGGGCGGCGGCGCGTGGGCGCAAACCATTTTTTATCCCATGATGCAGGCCAGCACCCTGGGCCGGGGCACGAGCCTGCTGCCCATCCTGACCTGCGATAAGCACGATACCAAACACTTTACTGACGTGCCCGATGTGGATGCCGCCGCCGTGATGAACGACGACGGGACGGTGACAATCTTCGCCGTCAACCGGAATCTTACGGAGGGTGTCACTTTGGAATGCGACCTGCGGGCCTTCGGCGACATGCGGGTGGTCAGCCATTCCGTGCTGCACCACGACGATATGAAGGCCGTGAACACCGAGGAGCACCCCTGCGAGGTGCTGCCCGCGGACGTGCCCGCGCCCCGGAAGGGCGAGGACATCGTGCTGCCCGCCGCCAGCTGGAACGTGATCCGTCTGGAAAAGGCGCGGGATTAAATGAATTCATGCGAAAATGCGGGGATAAGGTGCCCCGCATTTTTCTGAAAAAAGCGTATGGCCCGGGCGCGGTGCGCATATTTTCCGAACGGAAATCGGATATAACACAATTTTTGCTAAATTTTTCGAAAATTGTGCGTGCATTTGCGGCGGGACTATGCTATAATAAATCGGATAACCCAAGAACACCTCGAAGGCATTATGTGAAGGAGGTTTCACACCATCATGGACAAGTATGAGCAGCTCAATCAAGTGATTGCCGAGCTGAAGGACCAGCCCGGCGCCCTGATGCCCGTGCTGCAGAAGGCGCAGGGAATCTTCGGCTGCGTTCCCCTGGACGTGCAGAAGATCATTGCCGAGGGCCTGGGCGTGACCCTGAGCGAGGTTTACGGCGTGGCCACGTTCTATGCCCAGTTCAAGCTGGAGCCTGCCGGCAAGTACACCATCAGCGTGTGCCTGGGCACGGCCTGCTATGTAAAGGGCAGCCAGAAGATTCTGGACCGCCTGAGCGAAGAACTCCACATCCCCGTGGGCAAGACAACGCCCGACGGCATGTTCACCCTGAACCCCACAAGGTGCCTGGGTGCCTGCGGTCTGGCCCCCGTCATGACGGTCAACGACGAAGTGTACGGCCGCCTGACGCCGGACGACGTGCCCGGCATCCTGGAAAAGTATAAGGAACTGGCGTAACCATGCGCGATTTATCCCTGCATATCCTGGACCTGGCGCAAAACAGCGTCCGGGCGGAGGCCAAACTGGTGCGGCTTTCGGTGACGGTGGATGAAAAGGGCCTGCTGACCTTGCGGATTGAGGACGACGGCTGCGGCATGGATAAGGAGCTGCTTGCCCGGGTCACGTCCCCCTTCGCCACCACCCGCACCACAAGAAAGGTGGGCCTTGGCATTCCCATGATGGCGGAAAACTGCCGCCTGACGGGGGGCGACCTTGCCATCCAAAGCGAAGTGGGCAAGGGCACGGTGCTCACCGCCACCCTCCATACCGACTCCATCGACTGCCTGCCCCTGGGCGACCTGGCGGGCACGGTGACGGCGCTGGTATCGGCCAATCCGGAAAAGCCCGAATTCCTGCTGACCTGCGCGTCCCCCAAGGGGGAAATGACGTTTGACACGCGGGAAGTGCGGGAAGCGCTGCAGGGCGTGCCCCTCAACGAACCCGAAATCGTCGCGTGGATGCTGGAATCCATGCGGGAGGAAATCGAACCGATATTTGGAGGTGTTTTATTATGAAGTCTTTGGCCGAACTGGAAGCCATTCGTCAAAAGACCCTGAACCGCATCAACCTGCGCAAGGAAGACGAGGACCAGAACATCCGCGTGGTGGTGGGCATGGCCACCTGCGGCATCGCCGCCGGCGCGCGCCCCGTGATGCTGGCCTTCATGGAAGAAATCGAAAAGCGCGGCATGCGCAACGTCACCGTGTCCCAGACCGGGTGCATCGGCATGTGCCGGCTGGAGCCCATGGTGGACGTGTATATGCCCGGCCAGGAAAAGGTGACCTACGTGCATATGAAGCCCGAAATGGTGGGCCGCATTGTGGCCGAGCATATCGTCAACGGCCGCCCTGTGCAGGAATACACCATCGGCGCCGCCCAGGACGCTTAAGAAGGTAGGAGGAATTGCCCATGGATATCTATCGCGCTCATGTGCTGTGCTGCGGCGGCACGGGTTGTACCTCTTCGGGCTCTGCGCAGCTGATTCAGCGCTTTGAAGAAAAGATTCAGGAAGCCGGCCTGGAGAAGGAAGTCAAGGTCGTACGGACGGGCTGCTTCGGCCTGTGCGAGGCGGGCCCCGTGGTCATTGTGTACCCCGAAGGCACGTTCTATTCCCGGGTCAAGGTGGAGGACGTGGACGAGATCGTGTCCGAGCACCTGCTCAAGGGCCGCAAGGTGCAGCACCTGGTCTATTCCGACCATGCCACCCACGAGCAGAACGCCAACAAGGCCCTGCAGGACATCAACTTCTATAAGAACCAGCACCGGGTTGCCCTGCGCAACTGCGGCGTGATCGACCCGGAGAACATTGACGAATACCTGGCTTTCGACGGCTACAAGGCCCTGGAAAAGGCCCTGACCAAAATGACCCGGGAAGAGGTCATCGACGAAATCTTAAAGTCCGGCCTGCGGGGCCGGGGCGGCGGCGGGTTCCCCACCGGCCTCAAGTGGAAATTTGCCTATAATTCCCAGGCCGACCAGAAGTACGTGGCCTGCAACGCCGACGAGGGCGACCCCGGCGCGTTCATGGACCGCAGCGTTCTGGAGGGCGACCCCCACTGCGTGCTGGAGGCCATGGCCATCGCGGGCTATGCCATCGGCGCGTCGGAAGGCTACATTTACGTCCGCGCCGAATATCCCATCGCCGTCAAGCGCCTTGAAATTGCCATCGGCCAGGCGCGTGAATACGGCCTGCTTGGGAAGAATATTTTCGAGACCGGCTTTGACTTCGATATCCACATCCGCCTGGGCGCCGGCGCGTTCGTGTGCGGCGAGGAAACGGCGCTGATGCGCTCCATCGAGGGCAAGCGCGGCGAGCCTACGCCCCGTCCGCCTTTCCCGGCGGTCAAGGGCCTCTTTGCCAAGCCCACCATGCTCAACAACGTGGAAACCTATGCCAACGTGGCCCAGATCATCCTCAAGGGCGCGGACTGGTTCGCTTCCATGGGCACCGAAAAGAGCAAGGGCACCAAGGTGTTCGCCCTGGGCGGCAAGATCAACAATACGGGCCTTGTGGAAGTGCCCATGGGTACGCCGCTTCGCACCATTATTTACGATATCGGCGGCGGCATCCCCAACGGCAAGAAGTTCAAGGCCGTGCAGACCGGCGGCCCCTCCGGCGGCTGCCTGCCCGCGGAGCTGCTGGATACCCCCGTGGATTACGATAACCTGATCGCCGCGGGCTCCATGATGGGCTCGGGCGGCATGATCGTCATGGACGAAGACAACTGCATGGTGGACATCGCCCGCTTCTTCCTGGATTTCACCGTGGACGAAAGCTGCGGCAAGTGCGCCCCCTGCCGCATCGGCACCCGCCGGATGCTGGAGATTCTGGAGCGCATCGTCAACGGCAAGGGCAAGGAAGGCGACATCGAGAAGCTGGAGCACCTGGCGCAGACCATCAAGGCCACGGCCCTCTGCGGCCTGGGCCAGACCGCGCCCAACCCCGTGCTCTCCACCCTGAAATTCTTCCGGGACGAATACGAAGCCCATATCCGGGACAAGAAGTGCCCCGCCCATCACTGCCAGGCCCTGCTGCAGTATGTGATTGACCCGAATAAGTGCAAGGGCTGCACGGCCTGCGCCCGGGTCTGCCCCGGCGGCGCCATCAGCGGCACGGTAAGGGAACCCCATCATATTGACCCCGACAAGTGCCTCAAGTGCGGCGCGTGCATGGAAAAGTGCCGGTTCGGCGCGATCTCCAAGATTTGATTCGTGCAAGGAGGAAAAGCAAATGGAAAACTTCATCACCCTTACGATTGACGGCGTAAAGGTTGAGGCCCCTGCCGGCACGACCGTTTTGGAAGCCGCGAAAATGGCTGGCATCAATATTCCCACGCTGTGCTATCTCAAGGACGTAAACGCCATCGGCGCATGCCGCATGTGCGTGGTGAACGCCGGCGGCCGCGCCCTGCAGGCCGCGTGCGTGCTGCCCGCCACGGACGGCATGGTGGTCAAGACCAATACCCCCGAAATCCGGGAATACCGCAAGACGCTGCTGGAGCTGGTGCTCTCCGCCCATGAAAAGAAGTGCCTCACCTGCGTACGCAGCCAGAACTGCGAACTGCAGAAGCTCTGCCGCGACCTGGGCGTGGAAAACGGCGACGAATACGCCGGCTCCACCAATGAATACGACGTGGACGATTTCTCCCCCTCCATCGTGCGGGACAACAACAAGTGCATCCTCTGCCGCCGCTGCGTGGCCACCTGCACCAAGGTGCAGAACGTGGGCGTTATCGGCCCGGTGAACCGCGGCTTTGCCACGGCCATCGAATCCCCCTGGAACATGAAGCTGAGCGACATGGCCTGCATCAACTGCGGCCAGTGCATCACCGCCTGCCCCGTGGGCGCGCTGTATGAGAAGGACAGCACCAAGAAGGTCTGGGCCCTGCTGAACGACCCCGCCAAGCATGTGGTGGTGCAGCCTGCTCCCGCCGTCCGCGCGGCCCTGGGCGAGGAATTCGGCCTGCCCATGGGCACCTCCGTCACCGGCAAGATGGCTGCGGCCCTCCGCCGCCTGGGCTTTGATAAGGTGTTCGATACCGATTTCGGCGCGGACCTGACCATCATGGAAGAGGCCACCGAGCTGGTCAACCGGGTGAAGAACGGCGGCGTGCTGCCCATGATCACCTCCTGCTCGCCCGGCTGGATCAAGTACTGCGAAACCTATCATCCCGAGTTCATCCCCAACCTGTCCTCCTGCAAGTCCCCCCACGAAATGCTGGGCGCAATCATCAAGAGCTATTACGCCGAGAAGGCGGGTATCGACCCCAAGACCATCGCGGTCGTTTCCGTGATGCCCTGCACCGCCAAGAAGTTCGAGGCGGGCCGGGAAGAGCTGGGCCATGACGGCATGCAGGACGTGGACGAGGTCATCACCACCCGCGAACTGGCCCACATGATCAAGGAAGCGGGCATCGACTTTGTGAACCTGCCCGACGAGGACTTTGACGATCTTCTGGGCGAATCCACCGGCGCGGGCGTCATCTTCGGCGCCACTGGCGGCGTGATGGAGGCCGCTCTCCGCACGGCGTATCAGCTCATTACCGGCAACGAGCTGGAGAATGTGGACTTCACCGCCGTCCGCGGCGTGGAAGGCGTCAAGGAAGCCACTGTCAAGGTGGGGGATATGGACGTGAACGTGGCCGTGGCCCACGGCACGGGCAACGCCACCAAGCTGCTGGAAATGGTCAAGTCCGGCGAAAAGAACTACACCTTCATCGAGGTCATGGGCTGCCCCGGCGGCTGCGTGACGGGCGGCGGCCAGCCCATCGTGTCCTCTCAGGACAAGATGACCTGCGATCCCCGGGCCCTGCGCGCTGCGGCCCTCTATAAGGAGGACGCGGGCAAGCCCAAGCGCAAGAGCCACGAGAACGAAGAACTCAAAAAGCTCTACGCCGAATACCTGGGCGAGCCCAACGGCCATAAGGCCCACGAGCTGCTGCACACCCACTATGTGAAGCGGGAAAAGTACAGCAAATAAGGTAAAGCGAGGCAAACATAACGGACGGGCGGGGGACAGGTTCCTCCGCCTGTCTTTTGATGGGAGGAAGAAGGATGGCGGTGATTATTCATCGCAAACTGGTGCGGGACCGGATTCCCGAAATCATCCGGCAATCTGGGGCCGAGCCCGTGTGCCGCACGCTGAACGGGGAAGAAAAACTGGCCGCCCTCAAGGAAAAGCTCTGCGAGGAAGCGGCAGAATTCAGGCAGTCCGGTGAAATGGAAGAATTGGCGGACGTGGCGGAGGTATTGCGCGCCCTTCTGCGGGAAACGGGCATTTCCCGGGATGCGCTGGAAAATGCCCGCGCCCGGAAATACAGGGAACGGGGCGGTTTTGACGGGGGCGTCTGGCTGGAGGAAGTGCGGAAATAAAGAACAGTGTGCGGCAAAATCCTCTTTCTTTTTTCGTAAAAATGGCGTATGATAAGAACAGACAGAGGGGGGATTGCATACGCGCACCAAGCTTCGGGATCGGGTCATGCCCGATTACACCAAGGGCGAGGAAATCTTCAACATGACGTCCCACATCGTGGGTGGCGGCATCGGTGTGATTGTGCTGGTGCTGTGCGTCGTCCGTGCGGCCCTGCACGGAAACGCCTGGGGCGTGGTGGGCAGCGTGGTGTACGGCATTTCCATGATTATGCTCTACACCATGTCCAGCATCTATCACGGCCTGCGGGACGGCATGGGCAAGCGCACCCTGCAGGTGCTGGATCACTGTACCATTTATTTTCTCATTGCGGGCACCTACACGCCCATTCTGCTCAGCGCCATGCGGCCCATCGATCCCGCGGCCAGCTGGGTGCTGTTCGGCGTGGTGTGGGGGTTGGCGGCCCTGGCCATTACGCTGAACGCCATTGACCTGAAAAAATACCGGGTCTTTTCCATGATCTGCAATATCGGCATGGGCTGGGCCGTGATCGTCAAGGCGGGGCTGCTGATGGAGGCCCTGGGCGCGGCGGGGTTCTGGCTGGTCCTGTCCGGCGGCATTGCCTATACCGTGGGGGCGGTGCTTTACGGCCTGGGCAAAAAGGCCCGGTATATGCACAGCGTCTTCCACCTGTTCGTGGTGCTGGGCAGCATTTTGCAATTTCTGGCCATTTTCCTGTACGCCCTGTGAAAAACCCGCGTTTGTACGGGCATGGAGCATATAATATGGAAACAACAAAAGCAAAGGGGTTGATGAAATGAAATTCGTGGTTCTGCTTTTGGCTGCGCTTCTTATTTCCGCGGGCGGCTGCCGCCACGCCCTGGCGGAGGAAGACAAAAGCCAGAATATCTTCGTGGGTTCCGCCGCGGCCGCCGGGAAGGACGCCATGCTGACCTTCCAGTTCACCAAACATGTGGGCGGACAATGGGACGCGGCGCAGATCAACCGGGGCAGCGCCTTCCTGATGGAATACACAGGGCCTGAGGACGGAGTGCAGCTGGTGCTCATCAGCCATTCGGGCAGCAACCGCTGGGCCCCCGTGCCCCCCGACGAAACGGGCCCTAAGGGCAAGGGCTGGTACGCCCTGTTCCGGTACGATACCTTCGCCAAGCGTTACGGCGAAAACTTCGCCCGTCTGGACGAGATCCGCGCTCTGTGCACCGGGGAAGGCCGGGTGCGCCTGACCCGTCTGGCTTATGTGCCAGGGGAGGGGGAACCTGTGGATCAATCGGACGGCACGTGGGATAAGCCGGATACCGGCATCGCTTTCCTGGGGGACAGCATCGTGCAGAACGTCTTTTACAACCACGGCGACTGGAACACCTTGCTTGGCCGGAAGGACTGCGTCAATTATGGCATCGGCAGCCAGACCACCGTCCACTGCCTGAACCGCATCGACGAAATCGCCAGGAAGCATTACAGCCAGCTGGTGCTGCTCTGCGGCATCAACGACATCGGGTCGGGCTACAAAAAAGAGGACATCGTGGGCCGGGTGGAAGCCATGTTCGACGCCGTGCGGGCCAAGAACCCGGGCATCCGCTTCGTCATCATCAGTGTGCTGCCCACCACCTCCGCCTTCTTCCGGGGAGCGCAGGACCGGATGATCGCCCTGGACGCCGACCTCAAGGCCTATGCCGACGCCCATGACGACGTGGATTTTGCCGACTGTTACGGCGATTTCGTGGGGGAGGACGGCTACTGCCGGGACGGCCTTACCCTGGAAGGGCTGCATCCCAACGCGGAGGGTTATGCCATCGTCGTGGAAAAGCTCCGGCCCTATCTTGTGCCTGAAACATGACCGTTCAGGGCAGGGATTTTGCCGGATGAGGGCTTGACAATCCGCCCTGTTTTCGGTATACTGATTCCTGCCTTGATTCGTGGAGCGGTATCGAAGTGGTCATAACGGCCCTGACTCGAAAACTGCCTCAGAATCTGGAATACCCCTTTGGGAGAGCCGGATTTTTCAAGGCTTCCGGGTTCTCGAAGATCGAAACCCAATCTCTTTCTCTCCTGATTTTCTCTCCAGACTTCTTGGCGAAAATCGGGAGAAAACTTGGAGCGGTATCGAAGTGGTCATAACGGACCTGACCCGAAATCAGGCGACGGGAAACCGTCCGTGGGTTCGAATCCCACCCGCTCCGCCACCAACCCGCCTGGAATGTGAATTTCAGGCGGGTTTTTGCTTGCCTCCGGATTATTGGAGAGAGATCATTCCACTCGGAGCGATTCAACCTCAGTTGCTTTCAGTCCAAGTCCTGTCAGCATCGCTTCCGCAGAAGACACCTTCGAATGGAAATCCAAATGGGCGTAGATATTCGCAGTTGTGGAAAAATCGCTGTGCCCCAACCATTCTTGAATCTGCTTCATTGGAACGCCATTGGCCAACAGGATCGACGCGCAGCTATGTCTCAAATCATGAAATCTGATGACACGGAAACCATGCTGCTGTAAGAATTGACGGAAAGCATCTGTCACATAGTCCGGACTAATCCGTACACCCAGTTGGTTGACGCAGACGTAATCCAGATAATCCGTATTGTAGGCTTTGCCGCAAACGCGCCTGAGTTCTTTTTGCTCTGACTGTTTCCGGAGAAGAAGCTCCTTGAACATAGGAACCAAAGGAAGCGTTCTCAGGCTGGATTTCGTCTTCGTCGTATCGGAGGCAAGATCAATTTCTTTTCCGTCTACTTCTATTGTGGCCACAGTGTGATTGATCGTGATGGTATTATTTACAAAATCAATCGCACTCCAGCGTAAGCCGATACACTCGCTGCGCCGCAGCCCATAGAAAGCAGCTAACTTCACAGGCATTTCCAATAGCGTTCCCTCAACAGCCTCAAACAATTTATTGATTTCCTTGCTATCGTAGAAACTGGGCGTAAAGCTGTTTTTCCTGGGCCGGTCAATCTTATCTGCCGGATTAACAGGAATAAGATCGGTTTTGACTGCGTAACGGAGAGCCTTGTGAATGACAGCGTGGTAATGGATTACTGTATTGGGCGACACACGCTTCAGTTGATTCAAGTAGAACTCCTGAATGTCACTCGCCTGCAAGCCGCCCAATGTCAGCCCCTTTTCTTGAAAATACGGGCGAATTGGATATTGCACTATCGAATGATACGAGGAATATGTCGACGGTTTGATGGTAGTCTTGACAATATCAAGCCACTTGTCCAGATACTGCACGAAAGAGATGCCATCGCTAAGAGGCTGATTTTTTGTTTCTCCAACTTCTGGCGGCACAAATTTTTTGCGCAGATCCATGAGAATCGCTTCAGCTTTTTTCTTATTGCCTTTCACGGGCAGTCCGGTCGTAATCCATTTTGTACAACGTTTGCCATTCCTGTCTTTGTAACTGAGGACAGCGTAGAGCTGTCCACCTTTTTCCTGTAGGTGACCTGCTACCATAATTTCCTCCTTTCGCTGCAGCAGCCACCTTCGCTGATTGGCAAGAACAGAATACCATCCTTGCCGTATCAGCGCAAGGCTGTCGATTCGTTTTTGGAAAGATTATTCTGTTGCTTGAAAAATGACAGTACGTTCGCTTTAGGAATTCTGTACGCACGGCCAACTTTCAAAGCGTGAATTTTGCCATTCTTTAGCATTTTGTACCCAGTCTTTGTGCTTACGCCAAGAAGTTCGCTTAATTGGTTGATGTCAAGTAAGTCAGGGAAATCTTTTAGCCTGACATGATACGGTTTTGCTGTATTCATCAAAAACCCCTCTATATGATGTGATTTTGTAATAGCTGTAAAGTTCTGTGTTCGTCACCGTATTATTCTCATCCCCAGTAGGCCTTCCCTTGCAGGAAAGCCGGGCATTTTACAGGCTGCGGTCAGCCCTGCCGCATCATAGCCCCGCTATGTCGGTGCTTTTCCAAAGCTGCCGCGCATCGCAGGGACTCCCTCGCCAGTCTCGTGGAGGGACGTGAGTAAGTATCATTATTCCCCAACTGCATCTTCGCGCCCCTGCCAGGCTTATGGCAGGGTCTGTGCGTTGCGTGGATCGCTCGGGTTCATGACCGTCTCAGCGCCGCCGCACATATCGCTCCGCCCCATGGGGGTTCGTACCTGTAAAATGGACTATGGAATTATCAAGTTACGCAGGAAGTTTTATTCTTCCTTTAGCCCTGCCACGACTTCGGGAGGGAAGGCTCCGTATTCTGAAAGAATCTCATATAGAACCCGCCGCTGCATTTCACTGGCAGTTTTGGCAAGTTCAATAAGAACCTTCCGCTGATTCTTAGTCAGAATATTTCGGTGGGGATGATACCAGTCAGCGATCTGAACGCCGCCGTTCCTGCCCATTTTCGATATAAGCGGATACTCTGTCATGAGAATCACAATGTCCCGTCGAATGGTTCTTTCATTTACGGATAATTCCAAAGCAAGCTTCTTTTCCGAAGCAATTCTGCGGGCCATCAGAATCCTCATAATTTCAGCGCGGCGTTCATTGGCTGTCGTGTTTTTCACCTCCTTCCCCATCGCCTCAAGGGGAGGATAGCAGGAAAGTAGGACAGGTAATGTCCGCCTTTCCAAATTTTTTATTTTTTCAAAAAAACTTACAAATTGACGGAATTCCCTATTGCTGATATGATTCCAAAATCAAAAGAAGTACCCCCCATGGGAGGTACTTCCGGATCACCGATTGGTCACTTACTGAATGTTCTGGTATTGGAATAGCGAGAAATACTGTGCCCATCAGCATCGAATACCGCCCCGACGCGAAAGGTACCTTTCCCGATATAGGCAGAATAGTCCATTAACGCCGTGTATCC
The DNA here is from genome assembly GCA_947624355.1 of uncultured Clostridia bacterium. GTDB lineage: Bacteria > Bacillota > Clostridia > Christensenellales > Aristaeellaceae > RUG563. The sequence continues at coordinate 71,987 of CANQKI010000002.1, forward strand.
AAATGCATTGGTGTTTACTTTTTCTGGGGCGGGCAAGGAACAAACATATACCCACTGTCCATCAATTTTTTCTTCCAACCAGCAGGAGGTAACGGACAAACTTTTCTTTTCCTCGTAGGTTG
>CANQKI010000003.1 GCA_947624355.1 uncultured Clostridia bacterium
TCGCCGTACCCGCATTCGCGGCCCGGTCAGCTACAATCATTGTACCATATTTTTTCCAATCATCAAGGGGCAAATTATCCAAAAAACAAGAAATCTTTCAGTTCTGTGTCGTCCGGCTCCGCCGCATCCGCCGAACCCGCACGGGCACGGAAAAATGCAGGATGCCCGCCATGTCCCCTTTTTTGTTTTTATTCATGTCCTTTTCATTCTCCACTTGACCTTCCTCCTTTTTACGTAGGATGCCCCGGAAAATAATGCGTCATGCGGGGAAGGCCGTTTCGACAAAATGTGACTTATTGTATGTAGATTTATTGTATGAACATTCCTTATAATGGAAAAGTTGGAGGGCCTGAAATGGATATTGTCAAAGTATTCGGAACCAATGTGCGCAAGTACCGAAAATTGGCCGGCCTGTCCCAGGAGGCCTTCGCCGAAAAATGCGGGCTGCACAGAACGTATATCAGCGCGGTGGAATGCTGCCGCCGCAGCATTTCCCTGGAAAATATTCAAAGGATTGCCGACGCGCTGCAGGTGGATACCTATCGGCTGTTTCTTGAAAATACGCAGGCGGCAGGAGGGCAGGAAGATGGATTCGGTCTTCAATAAATGGGAAATAACCGAAAACGAGTTTACCAAAATCGTGGGCGAAAATCCCTCCCTGCGGGGCTTTGTGTTCGGGTACGTGAGCGAATACAAGGTGCGCGCGTACCTGGAAGAATGCGCGGGCATCACCAACATTAAAAAATACGACGATCACGACCGGCAGACCAAGGGCTTCCTCTCCTTCCAGTACAAGGGCCGGGAATTCAAGGCGGAAGTCAAATCGCTGCAGACCAATTCGGTGATCCAGCGGGCAGAAGGAGATTGGAAGGGCCGCTTCCAGTGCGACGCCAGCGACAAGCGCAACGTGATTTTGCCCAACGGCCATGTGGTGAATACCACCTGCCTCACGGTTGGCGAATTTGACATTGTGGCCGTGAGCCTGTTCGCTTTCGGCGATACCTGGCGCTTCGCTTTCGCCAAAAACGAAGACCTCCCCCACCCCAACCGGCGGGCCAAGAACGTGGAAGTGGAGGACCGGGAATACCTCATCAAGTCCATGATCGATATCACCTGGCCCCTCCAGGCCCCCTTTACCGACAATCTGTACGAATTACTGGATACCATCCCGTAAACAGAGAAAGCAGACGAAAACCGTCTGCTTTTTGCGTACAGAAAGTGTATGTTAAAAATACTCCGGCAGGCAAAGAGGAAGCCGTCAGCGTGCAAGCAGGGTGGAAGTTGCTTTCCAGTTTCCCATAATCCGCACATCCGAAAAGCCAGCTTTCTTTAATACCTCTATTTCATGTTCCACTGTCAGCGGCGTGTCATAGTGATATAACGCATGGGGTTCAAGGCCCTGCCCGCTTTTCAGCCTTTCCAGTTCGAAAAAGTAAAAGCGTTCTGCTTCCTCCGATTCCGCGAAATAATCTGTCAAAACAAAATATCCGCTGTCGGTCAGGGCGGCATGCAGTTTCCGATACAGTTTCAGCTTTTGCGCGGCGGTGAAGTGATGGAGCGATTCGACGGATACGGCTGCGTCAAAGCGGTTTGCTCCAAACAGAACATCGAAATAAGAACCGCAAATCAGGTTGATTTTACGGTTCGCAAATTTCCGTTTCAGGGCTGCCAGCATATCGGCGGACAAATCAATTCCCACCACGGACGCGCTGCCGTTCAGGGCGAAATAGTATTCAAGTTCAAGCCCTGTACCGCAGCCCAAATCAAGCACATTTACTTCCTGTTCCAACGGAAGCAAGGCTGCCGTACAGGGATAAAATTCCTGTGCGCCTTCAATTTCCGTCATCATATGTTCGTCGTATCCGTTCAAACGGGCGGCGAAAAAAGCGTCCATTTTCTCAAGTTTCATAAAATCCTCACGAAACTGCGGTTGATCTCCCGGGCCTTCCTGTCAGCGCAGTCCCTTCCGGGCTGCCTTTTCATTTTCGCAACGCAATGTCAGGCGGTTTTGCGGAACACCAGAAAATAGGAATGGTTTTTCCGGGCGTGCACCTGCTTTTGCAGCCGGGAAACGCTGGGGCGGTTATTGCGCATCATGATGAAGAGATCTTCCACCTTCAGGCCGTGCCGGCAATATTCGTTGATGATTTCCACATGGGTCAGGTGCTGCTTGTTAGCGCTTACCTCGTCCTGGCATTTCACGATCAGGATGCCGCCCTTCCGGAGCACCCGCAGGGCCTCGCACCCCGCGCTGAAATACATATCCAGCACCGCGCCATGGTAGCGGGGGGCGCCGGTAGGCTGATCGTACACGCTGCCGTCCGAATAGGCGTCACGGAAGGAGGAATAATTCCCGCCTCCCGCCAGATGCTCCGAATTCCGGCGGTAAAAACCCTCCATATACGGCGGATCGATCACCACGCAGTCCATGGATTGATCTCCATAGGGCAGGTTCCGGCAGTCGACCCCCGTTTTGATGTCCGAAAAATGCAAGGTATATTTGGATTTATCCACCTTTTTCCAAAAAACGCCCCGGCCATAGGTCACGTCGGCCACTTCCGCCCCTTCCCGCACATACAATTGCAGAATCAGAGGGAAAATATCTTCATTATTTTGCATGTAGGCAGAGAAAACAAGATTTGTACTGGGCTGCCCCGAAGCAGCCCTTCTTTTGATTTCGGCCATCTGCCGCTTCCGCTCCTTCCGGCGCACGGTTGCCCTTCAGCGTCAGCCCGCAAGCGCCGGGCGCTTCGCGGCGCATTTCCGTCCGCGTTTTCCGAAGGCGGCGGCAAATCAAAAAATCGCCGCAAAGCCCCGAAAATTCAAGTGCTATTATAATCCATCGGCGGCCAAAAATCAAGGGACGGCCCCTGCGGAAGATTTCACTGCACCCGCTGCCAGAGGGTCCAGTACCCCTTTCCTTCCCGGCCCGGCTGGTAGCGGTAGCCGGGCAGCGGCGCGGGAGCCTGATATGGAGAGCCCGGCACGGCGTACGCCACCTGCACCACCCGGCTGTCCCGGGCCAGGTAGCCCACGGCGCAGTAGGGAACCGTTCGAAGCGGCGAAGGAGCCCGGACAAAGCGCCAGCCAGGCGCGTCAAAGGGCGCAATGGGCGGGCATTCGTCAAAATACGGCTTCAGCCCGGCGGCGGCTTCCGGCCAATCCAGCGCGGGCAGGGTATCGACGGCCTCCGCGTCCGTTTCCGGGCGCAGGTGCCACTTTTCTTCTTCCACCTCTCCCCGGGGTGCTTCCGCCGGACGCGGAGTTTCCGCCAGTGTCTCCTGCGCAGCTTCCGCTGGTTCCGTCGTCCTTGCTTCTTTCGCCGGTTCCGCGGTGTTCGGCGCGGCGGATACCTCCGTCACCGGGGTTATCTTCACCGGTTCTTCCCGTCCGGGGGGCTCTTCATTGCCCTTTCGCAGCCATTCCGCGGCCCGGAGGCGGAGCTGGCCTTCTTCCGGCCCGTCCTCCCAAAGCAGGATTTTGCTTTCGTTCGTTACGAACAGGGCCCCCTCCCCCGCGTACCGGAGGCGAATGTTTCCCCGTCCGTCCGCCGTTCCCCGGGCGCACGGGACGACCCGGCCGGCATCCATTCTGTACAGCCCTACTTCCTCGCCGGGCGGCAGGCCCCTGGCCTCCGCTACCCCCTGATTTCCGTCTCCCCGGGCGTATCCCGCCGCGCCGCCGCGCCCCCGCAGCATTCTGTATTGCCTTTCCATCACGATCCCTCCCTGTTTCCATCCTATGACCGTGGAAAGAAGGATATGGCCGCCCCGGTTCGCCCGTTTTTTTCGGTTGCGCGAAAGCGGAATTTCGATTATAATGAAGGGTGAAACAAAGAAAGGAGCCCTTTATGCGCATTCTGATTACCAATGACGACGGCATCGCCTCCGCGGGCCTGAAAGCCCTTGCCGATGCGGCCGCACAACGGGGCCACGAGATTTTTATCAGCGCCCCCAGCAGCCAGTGCAGCGCCAACAGCCAGCACATCACCCTTACCACCCCCCTCATCGTCCATAAGCGCCCCTGGCCGGACGCCGAGGCCTTTGCCGTGGACGGCACGCCTTCCGACTGCGTGCGCGTGGCCCCCTGCATGACGGATAAACCCTTTGACTTCTGCCTTTCGGGCATCAATCACGGGGAAAACGCCGGGGCCGCCGTCTATTACAGCGGAACCTGCGCCGCCGCCCGGGAGGCCGCCACCCTGCACATCCCGGCCATGGCGGTATCCATTGTGCGGGACGAAACGGACGAAATGCGTGCCGCCCTGGCAAAAATGGCGGTGGATCTGATGGAAAAAATCAAGGACGTACCCCTGCCGCCCTTCGGCTTTTTCAATCTGAACGCCCCGGCCCTGCCGCCCGAAACCTGGAAGCCCTTGCAGGTGTGCCCCCTCTCCCAGGCCTATTACCTGGACACCTATGAACGCCGGGTGAGCCCTTACGGCACCACCTATTTCTGGCTGGATTCCAACGACACCTCCGGCCTGCCCATGGAGCCCATCGAGCCTGGCAGCGATTACGCCTATCTGAAGGATGGCCATGTGACGTTTACCATCGTGGGGGCTTTTGGAAATCACAACGAGCTTTTGAAGGAAAAAATGCAGGAAGCATAAGATAAGTCTTGCATTTTTCCCTGTTTTGCCTGTATAATAAGGGGCGTATGATTCCTTCCGATGAATCGAGGCAAGTATGGAAAACACGCACGATCTGATTGACAGGCTCAACCTCAGCGGCAGGCGCCTGAGCAAAAGCCACCGGCGGATTGCCGATTTTATTGTGAATCATTACGACAAGGCCGTGTTCATGACGGCGTCCGCCCTGGGCGACAGCGTGGGCGTGAGCGAAAGCACGGTGGTCCGCTTCGCCATGGCCATGGGATACGAGGGGTATCCGCAATTGCAGCATTCCCTGCAGGAATTGGCCCGGCACCGGCTCACCAACCTGCAGCGGTTTGAAATGAGCGGCGATATGGACGAGGCGGACGTGCTGCCCTCCTCCCTCAAGGCCGATATGCTCAATATCCGCCGCACGGCCGAGCAGATTGACGGAAAGACCTTTGCCGACGTGGTGGCCCGCCTCCTTTCGGCGGACACCATTTACGTGCTGGGCATGCGCTCGGCCGCGCCCCTGGCCCAGTTTTTCGGCCATTATCTGCAGTTTATTTTCCAGGACGTGCGGGTCATCGCCGCCTCCAGTGACGACGTGTTTGAGGCCATCGCCCGCATCCGCAAAACGGACGTGCTGGTGGGTATCAGCTTCCCCCGCTACTCCAGCCGTACCCTGGAGGCCATGCGCTTCGCCCATGAAAGCGGCGCCCAGGTCATCGGCCTGACGGACGGGCCCATGAGCCCTTTGCACCAGGAGGCGGACGTGTGCCTTTCCGCCCGGACGGACGTGAATTCCTTCGTGGATTCCATGGTGGCCCCCATGTCGGTCATCAACGCGCTGCTGGCCGCCCTCGCCCTCAAAAAGCGGGATGAGCTCAGCCGCCACTTCTCCCGATTGGAAGATATCTGGAGCGCCCACAGCGTATATGTGGGCAAGGAAAACCCGTAATTTCGCGGAAACTTGGGAGGTCTTGCTCCATTGACCCCGGAAAATGAAGTAATTGTCATCGGCGGAGGCGCGGCCGGTATGCTGGCCGCGCTGTTTGCGTCGCGGGCCGGGGCCACGGTCACGCTGCTGGAACGCAACGAAAAACTGGGCAAAAAACTGTATATCACGGGCAAGGGCCGCTGCAACGTGACCAACCAGTGCGACACGGATGAATTTCTGCAAAACGTGCCCCGGAACCCCCGGTTTCTCTACAGCGCCCTGCGCTGCCTGAACCCGGACGGGATGCGGGCGCTGCTGCGGGAGCTGGGCTGCGAAACCAAAGAGGAACGGGGCCGCAGGGTATTCCCCGTATCGGACAAGGCCAGCGATGTGACCCGCGCCCTGGAAAGGGGCCTGCGGCAAGCGGGGGTGCGCATTTTGCTGAACACCCGGGTCAGGCAGCTGGTCATGGCGGAAAAAAGCGTGACAGGCGTGCAGCTGGAGGACGGGCGGACGCTGCCCTGCGGCGCGGTGGTTGTGGCCACGGGAGGGCTTTCCTACCCTTCCACCGGCTCCACCGGCGACGGCCTTCGCTTCGCCCGGGAAACGGGCCACAGCCTGGTTCCCTGCCGGCCTTCCCTGGTGGGCCTTGTGACAAAGGAAGCGTGGCCCCAGGCGCTTCAGGGGCTTTCTTTGAAAAACATTTGCCTTACGGGCCTGTCCTGTGGTAAAATATTATACTCCGAACTGGGCGAAATGCTTTTTACCCACTTCGGGATTTCCGGTCCCCTGGCCCTGGAGCTTTCATCGCATTTGCCCGAAAACGGCCGGGGTGAAATCTTCCTCGATCTCAAGCCGGGCCTGACCGAGGAACAGTTGACCCGGCGGCTGAGCCGGGATTTTGCCGCGGCGGGCAAAAAGAAACTGGCCACCGTAATGCAGGGGCTGCTGCCCATGCGGTTAGCCGCCATCTTCCCCGGGCTGTGCCGGGTGGACGGGGAACAAACGTGCAGCCAGGTTCCCGCCCAGAACCGGGCGAAAATCGTGCACACCCTCAAATGCCTGCCCCTGACCGTAACCGGCACGCGGCCCATCGATGAGGCCGTGATTACCCGGGGCGGCGTGGACGTGCGCATGATCAATCCCGCCGTTATGGCCTCCCGCATTACGGACGGGCTGTATTTCGCGGGGGAAGTGATCGACGTGGACGCCCACACCGGGGGCTATAACCTGCAGATTGCTTTCTCCACCGGCGCCCTGGCCGGCAAAAGCGCGGCGGGCTATCTTGAAAAAAGGACGGCGAAGTGAACGCCTATGCAGTACATTGTATTGGACCTGGAATGGAATCAGCCGATCTCCTATAATTCCACGGCGTACAAGAGCGTGGGGAGCAAGCTGCTCTTTGAAATGATCCAGATCGGCGCGGTGAAGGTGAACGAGAAATTCGAAATCGTGGATTCCTTCAGCGTGCTGATCCGCCCCCGGCACTACGTCCGGCTGCATCCGCGCATTGCCAGGATTACCCACATCACCCAGGAGGAGCTGGAAAAAGCCCCCGATTTCAACGAAGCCGTGGAGGCCTTTGCCGCCTGGTGCGGCGACGATTATGCCCTGCTCACCTGGGGGTGCGACGACGTTTCGGTGCTGGCCCAGAACATGAGCTTTTTCGAATGCAATGTGAAGCTGGCCGGTTTTTACGATATCCAGCGGCTCTTTGGGGAAGTGATCGGCAACAAAAAGGAGCGCCAGGGGCTCAAGGCCGCCATGGAGCACTTTGAAATTTCCCCCGATGAGGAAACCATGCCCTTCCACAACGCCGTAAACGACGCGTATTACACCGCCCTGGTCTTTGCCCGTCTCCCCGACCCCAACAAGGTGCTGGAATACCCGCAAAGCCCCCGGAAGCTGCGTCACCTGAACCGCGCCAGGAAGGAAAGCCAGGCGATTCTGCGGGTGCGTTCCATGAAGGACGCCATGCGCAGCGCCGCCGTGCTCAATCCCCCCTGCCCTATCTGCGGAAAAAAGCTGCCCCTGCCCGAGGATGAAGGCTATATTCCCCAGGGGGAAAACAAGTGGATGGCTTTGGCGGACTGTCCCCAGCACGGGTTGGTTTTTGTCCGGCTGCAGTTTGGCAAAAACGACGACGGCAAGCGCATCATGACCCGCAGCACCTCCCTTTCCGAAGAACAAAGCGCCCCCTACGTGCACACCAAGCACCTGCAGTGGCGGCAGAAAGCGGCCATCCTGAAGGAAAAGGAAGCGGCAGAAACCAAAACGGAAGCCTGACAATCGCAAAAATGGACTTCCCTCCATGAAATCAACGCGGCAAAAGGCCGCGTTTGGAAGTATCCCCTTTTTTACCGACCCCATAATACTTTGAACGTTTGACCTGCGGAACCCCACCGCTGAAGAAAGGAGAAGAAATTGATGTACATTCAAATGCTGAACAGACAACAGGAATTTCCCGCCCCCTGCACGGTGCTGGAAATCATCCGCGCCATGGCCCCGGAGGAAGAAAAAACGGCCCTGGGCTGCTTTTGCGGCGGAAAGTCGCTGGAACTGAACGAAGTGGTTTCGGAATCCTGCGCCCTGCACCCCATCACCTTCCAGAATGAGGAAGGCCGCCGCATTTACGAGCGTTCCCTTCGCTTCGTACTGCTTTTGGCCGTGCACCGGGTGCTCCCCGGGCTTCATGTGCGCATCGAGCATTCCATCGGCTACGGCGTATATATGCGCCTGATGGAACGGGACCTGACCGACGGAGACATTGCCGCCCTCCAGGCCGAAATGGAAAAAATCGTAAAGGAAAATTTGCCCTTCGTCCGGCAAAAGTGGGACAGGGAGCAGGCCATCCGGTACTTTGACGCCGAGGGCGAGCATGACACCGCCCGTCTGCTTTCCTACCGTCCCTATGATTATTTCAACGTTTACCAGTGCGGCGGCATGAGCGAATATTTTTACGGGGCCATGCTGCCCTCCACCGGCTATGTGTCCGCCTTCCGGATGATTCCCCATCTGCCCGGCATGGTGATGCAGATGCCCGGGCCCAAGAATCCCGCCGTGCCGGCGCCCTTCCATCCCCTGCCCAAGCATCTGCAGGCCTTTGCCCAGTCCAACCACTGGTGCGACATTCTGGGCTGCAAAAACGCCGCCGACCTCAACGACATGACCGTCAGCGGCCGCCTGCCCGAATTCATCCGCATCAACGAAGCGCTGCACGATAAATCCATCGGCGAAATTGCCGACGGTATCCGGCAGAAGGGCGCCAAGGCCGTATTTGTGGCCGGCCCTTCCTCCAGCGGCAAGACCACCTTTGCCAACCGCCTGTGCATTCATCTGCGGGTGCTGGGCCTGCGCCCGGTGCTCATTTCCCTGGACGATTTCTACCTGGACCGGGACGTGCTGCCCCTGGAGGCGGACGGCAAGCCCGATCTGGAGGCCCTGTCCGCCCTGGATGTGCCCCTGCTGCGCGGGTGCCTGAAGGGCTTGCTGGAAGGGGAAGAAGTGCAGATGCCCTCCTTTGATTTCACCGTAAGCAAGCGGAACCTGAACGGCTGGCGGCCCCTGAAGCTGGAAAACGACCAGGTGCTGGTGATGGAGGGCATCCACGGCCTGAATCCCGCCCTGCACGAGGGGTTTGACCCGCACCTGCTGGCCAAGGTGTATATCAGCGAGCTGACCTGCCTGAACCTGGATAACCACAACCGCATCCGCACCACGGACGCCCGGCTGCTGCGCCGCATCGTGCGGGATCATCAGTTCCGCTGCACGCCCCCCGAGGAAACGCTTGACATGTGGAACAGCGTGCGCCGGGGCGAGGAAAAATGGATTTTCCCCTATCAGGAACAGGCGGATTTCGTATTCAATTCGGCCCTGCACTATGAACTGCCCGTGCTGAAGCGGTATGCCTATGACCTGCTCAAGGAAATCAAACCCGATAATCCGGTGTACCTTTCCTCCCGCAGGCTGCTCAAGATTCTGCATTACATTCTGCCCGCCCCCGAAAACGCGCTGCAGGAAATTCCGCCCCTGTCCCTGCTGCGGGAATTCATCGGCGGCTGCACCCTGTACTGACCGACGGATAGGAGGCACATATGATTCTCAAAGGCGCAACCGTTAATTTTCTCGGCGACAGCATCACGGAGGGCGCAGGCGCGTCCTGCCTGGAAAAATGCTACGTTTCCGTGCTGGAAAAGGAATTCGGCCTCAAAAAGGCCAATAATTACGGCATCGGCGGCACCCGCATCGCCCGTCAGCCCGTCGTGACCGACAGCCCCTTCGACCAGGACTACTGCATGCGGATGAGTACCATGGACGAAAATGCCGACGCGGTGGTGGTATTCGGCGGCACCAACGATTTCGGTCACGGCCTGGCGCCCCTGGGCGTGCCCACCGACCGCACCCCCGACACCTTCTGGGGCGCGTGCCATTACCTGATGGACGGGCTGATGAGCCGCTATGTGGGCAAGCCCGTAATGATTATCACGCCCCTGCACCGGCTGGGGGAGGAAAACCCCAAGGGCGACGGCGGCAAGCCCGCCAGCGTAGCCCCGCTCCGGGTGTACCGGGACATTCTGATTTCCGTGGCGCAGTATTACGGCCTGCCCGTGCTGGACCTCTACAGCGTCAGCGGCATGCAGCCCGCCAACCCCGTCTGCCGGGAGCGCCTCATGCCCGACGGCCTGCACCCCAGCGACGAGGGCCACGCCATCCTGGCCCGGAAAATCGGACTGTTTTTGCAAACCTTATAAATAATGCAAAAAAGCTTCACAAGGCGTTCTGCTTTGCGAAGCTTTTCGTTTGCCTGGTTTTATCCGATTCCGTATGCTTTCCTGGCGTCCCAGAGGGAGGCAATCTGCTGCTCGCCGTTCAGTTCGATCTGGCCGTATTTCCGTTCACCCACGGCCCCGGCCAGGCCGTGCCACAGGCTGCCCAGGGCGGCGGCCTCCCAGGGAGCATGATTGACCAGCAGAGCCGCGATGACCCCGCAGAGCACGTCGCCGCTGCCGCCCTTGGCCAGGGCGGGCGTACCGGAAGCATTGAGGGCAAAGGCCGTACCCCGCTCTCCCGCATAGGCCAGCACGGAAACGTCGCCCTTGAGCAGGGCCGTACAGCCGTATTTTTCCCGCAGGGTCCGGGCGGCGGCAAAACGGGCGGCCGTGACGGCCGCGTTTTCGGTATGCAGCAGCCGCGCCGCCTCGCCGGGGTGGGGCGTGATGACGGCCTTTTCCCCCAGCGTTTGTTCATGACGGGCCAGCAGGTTCAGCGCGTCGGCGTCCCAGACGGAGGGCCGATCGGGATCATACAGCGCCCGGATATTCTGCCAGATTTCTTCCCCGTCCGTCAGTCCGGGGCCCAGGGCCAGCACGTCGTGAGCGGGCGGGTTCTGGACGGCCTTTGCAATATCCACGCACATGGCGTTGGGTACGGCGGATTGCAGAATGGGCATGATCTCCCGGGGACAGGCTACCGTCGTGCGGCCCGCCCCCGCGGTGACGGCGGCCCTGGCGCACATGATGGCGGCCCCCGCCATGCCCAGGCTGCCCGCGTAAATCAGCACCCGGCCGAAATCTCCCTTGTGGGCGTTCAGCTTCCGGGGCGCGAGCCTGCGGAGCAGGGGCGGCAGAAGCAAAGTACAGTCCGGCTCCCGGTCGTCGGGCAGAAGCCCCGCCATGTCCCACAGGCCGATATCGGCGATTTCGATTTTTCCCACGGCTTCCCGATCGCCCGTCAGGTAAAGGCCGGGCTTGGGGGCATGGAAGGTGACGGTAACGGCAGCGCGGATGCAGGCATCCGGCACGCAGACCCCCGTTTCCCCGTCCATGCCGCTGGGAATATCCACGGCCAGGACGGGCACGCCGCTTGCATTGGCGGCACGGATAAGAGCGGTTATCTTTCCGTCCGGCGCGCCCTTCAGCCCCGTACCCAGCAGCGCGTCCACCATTGCGTCGCAGGACGGCAGCGCCCCGCCGTCATAAAAATCAATGGCGATGCCCGGAATCTGCCGAACCCATTGCAGCTGGGTTTTCGCTTCCTCCGTTTTGGGTTCGGCCGTCAAAAGGATGTGGGCCGCGCCGCCCCGCTGATGAAACAGCCGGGCCGCGGCCATCCCGTCCCCGCCGTTATTGCCGGGGCCGCACAGAAACAGCACACGCTTGCCCGCGCAGCCCCCCAGCATGCTTTCCAGTGCGTCCGTCACGGCCTCCGCCGCGTGCTCCATCAGCAGCAGCGAAGGAACGCCCCGGGAAAAGGCGTTTTGTTCCGTCCGCTTCATATCCCGGGGCGTCAGCACAGGCAGCATTTCCCTGTCGTTCATGTCTTTTCCCTTTCCGCGATGGCCACCGCGGCGGCCATGCCGTTTTCGTGGGTAATGGACAGATGCAGCGTATGAATATTCCGTTGGCCGGCCAGGTGGGCAAAATCCCCCCGCAGGTCATAATAGGGCGCGCCGAATTTATCGTGCAGCACGCAGATGCCCGCGATGTCCCCGCCCGAAAGGCCAACCCCCAGCGCTTTCGCCAGAGCCTCCTTGGCGGCAAAAATCCCCGCCATGGAGGCGGCGGCGCACTTGCCCCGGGTCTCGATGTATTCCTGCTCCTCGGGGGCGAAATACCGGCCCAGGAAGCGGCCGTCCTGCAGTAATTGTTCCATGCGCGAAATTTCGCACAGGTCGATGCCGATGCCCACAATCATACGCTTGCGTACAAAAGCGCGTTGGCGATGGCCCGGGCCGTCACCTCGGCCGCCGCCGCGCAGAGCTTGACGAAATTGACCTCGGCCCCCGAGCGGCCGGTGGCCAGGGCAAACATGGTATCGCCGTCCATCTGCGTGTGCACGGGACGGATGGTGCGGGCCAGGCCGTCGTGGCTCACGTCCGCCAGACGGTTGCACTGTTCCTTCGTCAGCTTGCAGTCCACGGCCACCACCCCGATGGTGGTGTTGCTGCCGGGAGCGGGAATGCGAATCTGCTGGGGCGCGGGGGCCTGGCCGTAAAGCAGGCCGTCGGCCAGGACGGGGGTACCATCCGGCATATGGGCGCAGCCCAGCACCTGGTTGGTTTCGGGGTGATACACGTCTCCCACCGCGTTGACTGCCACCACGGCCCCCACGGTGACGCCCTCGGGCAGGGTGATGGAGGCGGAGCCGACGCCGCTGTCCTGGGGAATGGCGGAGGGCACCAGCTTGCCCACCGTGGCCCCCGTTCCCGCGCCCACCCGGCCCTGGGCCATCTGCTTGCCCGCGTTCATGCAGGCGGCCCGGCCCATGGCGGCGTCGGGACGGATGTTCGGGTCCCCCACGCTCAGGTCATAGAGCACGGCGGCGGGCACAATGGGCACCCTGGCCGCGCCCATATCCATGCCGCAGCCCATCTGCTCCAGGTAGCGCATCACGCCGCCCGCCGCGTCCAGGCCGAAAGCGCTGCCGCCGGAAAGCACGACCGCGTTGACCCTTTCCACCAAATTGCCCGGGCGCAGCAGATCGGTTTCCCGGGTGCCCGGGGCCGCGCCGCGGACGGATACGCCCCCAACGGCCCCCTCCTTCCGGCACAGTACCACGGTAACCCCCGTGCGGCCGGATTTACTGTCGGCGTGGCCCACGCGGATGCCGTGGACAGCCGTAATATCGCCGGGATAAGGATTCATCAAAAGCACCTCGCTTTTTCAGGGCTGATACAGGCCAACCTTTTTGTAAACCTTGCGCAGCGTTTTCCGGGCCAGGGCCTGGGCGCGCTCGGCGTTATGGATCAGCATGGCGTTGAGGCCGTCCCTGTCCGCCAGGATTTCGGCGTGCCGCTGACGGATGGGCGTCAGTTCGCCGATCACCGTTTCGGCCACGGCTTCCTTGAGGGCCCCGTAGCCCAGGCCCTGCAGCTCCTGCGCCGCCGCTTCGGGGGTAATGTTTTTGAGGGCGGAAAGAATCACCAGCAGATTGGATACGCCAGGCTTGTTTTCCGGATCGTAACGGATTTCGCCGTCGCTGTCCGTCACGGCGCGTTTGATCTTGCGGCGGATATCGTCCGGGCTGTCCAGGATGGCGATGTAGGTATCCTCCGGGTCGGATTTGCTCATTTTCTTCGTGGGCTCGCTGAGGCTCATGATCTTGGCGCTGGCCTTGCGGATGTAGGGCTCGGGGATGGTGAACACGTCGCCGTAAAGGGCGTTGAACCGCTGGGCGATGTCCCGGCAGATTTCCACATGCTGCTTCTGGTCCACCCCCACGGGCACAATATCCGTCTGATACAGCAGGATATCCGAGGCCATCAGCACGGGATAGGCAAAGAGGCCCACGTTGATATTATCCGCGTGCTTCTGGGACTTATCCTTGAACTGGGTCATACGGGACATTTCGCCCATGTAAGTGTAGCAGTTGAGAATCCAGGCCAGTTCCGCGTGGGCGGGCACATGGCTCTGGCAATAAATGATGTTTTTCTCGGGGTCCAGGCCGCAGGCCACGTACAGGGCGGCCAGGGAGGCCGTGCGTTTGCGAAGCTGGGCCGGGTCCTGCCGCACGGTGAGGGTGTGCAGATCGGCCATGCAGTAGAGGCAGTCCGCGTCCGGGAAGCCGCTGAAATTGCGCAGCGCGCCGATATAATTGCCCAATGTCAGGTTGCCCGATGGCTGGATACCCGAAAAGACCACCTTGCGTTTTTCCGTATTTTCCATAAAACATCCTATCCTTCCGTCTGCTGGCACACAGAAATTTCCACGCTTATTTTACCACGTTTTTTCTTTCATGTAAAGCGTCGGCGGGATGGGCGCGGTTTTTTTGATTTTTCTGTTTTCAAACGGGCAGAATCGGTGTATAATCATCCTGCGGAGCGTCGCAAAACCGAGTGGATTCCATGAGGCGGAGCGGCGGCGCGCGGAAAAACAATCGTTTCCTTGCGGGCAGGGATGCGTCCTGGCCCAAGAGCGGAAGGAGGATAAGCCATGAAGACAAAGCTTTCGGGAGCATAGCGGCCTTTCGCTGTGCTCATTTTTACGCCCAGATTGCAAAGGAGCGGAACAAAATGGCGGAAGAACGCATTGGGTTCGTGGGCATCGTAATAGAGGACCTTTCCCAGGCGGCGCGGGTCAATCAGGTGGTGGGTCAGTACCAAAGCCTGGTGACGGGCCGCATCGGCGTGCCCGACCACGAACGGAACCTGGCGGTCATCGGCCTGCTGGTGCGGGGCGAGGACACGCAGCTGGGCGCGTTCACCGGGCGGCTGGGCAACATTCCCGGCGTGCAGGTGAAAAGCGCCATGACCAAAACAAAAACGGAAAAGAAAGAAGGAAATTTCCATGAAAAAGATGATTAAACTGCTGGCCGCGCTGGCATTGGCCGCGGCGCTGACCCTGGTTTGCTGCTTTGCCGAGGAAGGGGATACCCCCGTCCGGGTGGCGGGCCTCAACGGCCCCACGGGCATGGCCCTGGCCCACATGAACGCCCAGAACGACGGCACCTATGAATTCACCTTCCGGGGCGCGCCCGATCAGCTGAGCGCCGACATCATCCAGGGCAATGTGGATATCGCCGCCGTGCCCATCAACCTGGGCTCCGTGCTGTACAACAAAACCGAGGGCGGCGTGAAGGCCCTGTCCCTCATTACCCGGGGGATGCTGTACGTGCTGGAAAAGGGCGACACCATCCATTCCGTGGCCGACCTGGAGGGCAAGACCATCGTCACCGCCGGCCAGGGCGCCACGCCGGAATACGCATTCAATTTCATCCTGGACGCCAATGACGTGCACGCCGACCTGGAATTCCTGCCCGAGCACGCCGAGGTGACCACCCAGGCGGTGAGCGGCCTGGCGGACATCGTGCTGCTGCCCGAGCCCCATGTGACCAACCTGCTTATGAAGGATTCTTCCTTCCGGATCGCCCTGGACGTCACCGAGGAATTTGCCAAGGCCGCGGAAGCAAAGGGCTATGAAGACGCCCAGCTTTCCATGAGCGTGGTCATTGTGCGCAGCGCGTTTCTGGAAGAGCACCCCGAAAAGGTGGAAAAATTCCTGAGCGACCTGGAAGCCTCCATCGCCTTCGCAAACGAAAACGTGGCCGAGGCCGCCCAGGAAATCGAAACCGCCGGCATCATCCCCAGCGCCAAGGTGGCCGAAACGGCCCTGCCCTCCTGCCGCCTGGTATTCGTGACGGGGGCGGATATGCAGGCCCAGGCCGCGCCCCTCTACGACATCCTGTTTGCCGCCAATCCCGCTTCCGTGGGCGGCAAAATCCCTGCCAACGATTATTACGTTCAGCAATAATTCCAACTGAAAAAGCGCCCGGAGGCTTTCCAATAAGCTTTCGGACGCTTCTTTTTTGTTTAACGTTTTTTCATTTGCCGAAGGAAGAGCAGCACGGCGGCGATGAGCGTAACCAGGGCGTATCCCGCTACCCAGGCAAGGTGCGGCAGCATCGCCCTGCCGCTCAGCGCCGCCCGCTCCAGCTCCACCGCGTGGACGAAGGGCAAAAGATGCGCGATCTTTTCAAAGGTCCCGCCCACCAGATGCAGATCGAACCACACGCCGGACAGCCAGGCGGACAGATTGGTCAGCAGCGCCCCGCAGACGCCGCCCACCTGCTTATCGTTCAGCACGCTGCCGCAAAGAAGGCCCAGCGCAATGTAGAACACGGCCACAGGCAGCGAGGCCGGGAAAATCAGCAGCATCCGGAAGGACAGCCGCAGCCCCAGCAGAACGGAAACCAGGCCGCAAATTGCCGTTTGCGCCAGGCAGACGGGCAGAAGGGGCGCGGTGTAGCCCAGGATGAAATCGGCGGCGGTCATGGGGGTGGTGTACAGCCGCTGCAAAAGGGCGCTGCCCCGGTCCCGGGCGATGAGCGTCGCGGAAAACAAGGTCATAAAGGACAGGCCAAATACCGCAATGCCGGGGGCCAGGCGGGCAAGGCTGAATAACGCCACCGGGACATGCTGTTGGATCGTATGTAGAAGAAGCAGCAAAATCAGCGGGAAAGCCAGGCCGAAAAACAGGTTCAGCGGATCCCGGAGGATTTCCAGAACGCACCGCCGGGAAAAAGCGAGCAGCTTCATGCATTTTCCTCCTTCACGATACGCAGAAACGCTTCGTCCAGCCGATCCGCGCCTGCCCGGGCCTTGATTTCGTCCACTGTGCCGATTTCCAGCAGCCGCCCGGCCTTCATAATCCCCACCCGATCCGCCAGGGCCTCCGCCTCCTCCAGGTAATGGGTGGTCAAAATCACGGTGATTTTTCCTTTCATGGCGCGGATGAAATCCCACAGTTCACTCCGCGCCAGCACATCCAGCCCCAGGGTGGGTTCGTCCAGAAAGAGCACATGGGGCTCGCTCAGCAGCGCCATGGCGATGCTGAGCCGCCGCTGCCACCCGCCGGACAGCTTCCCCGCCCGCCTTTTTGCGATTCCGGAAAGGCCGAAGCGGGCCAGGGCTTCCCCGGTTTTAATTCGCGCTTCCTTTCTTGAAAAGCCGTGCGCCCCCGCCATCAGTTCCAGGTTTTCCCGGACGCTCAGGTTGGGGGCCACCGCCGTCTCCTGGGGCGACAGGGCGATCAGTTCCCTGACTGCCGCCGCCTCCCGGCAAACGCTTTTGCCCTCGATCAGCGCGTCCCCCGCATCCGGCCGGGCCAGGCAGGAAAGCAGGCGGATGGCCGTGGTCTTGCCCGCGCCGTTGACCCCCAGCAGGGCGAACAGCTCCCCCTGCCGGACGGAAAGGTTCAGGCGGTCCACGGCGACGGTATCCCGGTAGCGCTTGGTCAGGTCAATGGTCTGAACGGCTTCCATGGATATCCTCCTTTTCATACCGGGCCCGGAGACCCAGGTACGCGTCCGTCAGCATCCGGCTGACCGTTTCCTCGTCCCAGGGCAGATAGGATGTGGCCAGCGTGACGGCGATGCCGTGGACGAACATCCACATTTCCGTGTGGAAAACCGCCGCAGCATCGTCGGTCAGGCCAGTGTTGCCCTTGATGATTTCCGCAATCTGCCCCCATTCCCGGCCGGGGCCGATTTTTTCCCCCGTGCGGTCCCGCATGAAAAGCAGGCGGAACAGCTCCTTTTCCTCCCGGGCAAAGCGGATATAGCCCATGCCGCTGGCCTTGTAGGGGGGATACTGCCCCGCTTCCATTTCCAGGCGGAGGCACATTTGATACCGTTCGTCCGCCGCGGCAATGACCGCCTGCCGCACCTCCTCCATGCTTTCAAACAGGCTGAAGATGGGCCGGGAGGAGGCCCCCAGCCTTTCCCCCAGTGCCCGGGCCGTGACGGCCTCCATCCCCTGCTCCCGCACCATCTCCAGGGCGGCGGCGATGACCTCTTCCCGGGTAAATCTGCACTTTGGCGGCATGCAATCCCTTCTTTCTAAATCATATGTTATGCAACATATGTTTTATTATAATCCTGATTTTCACTTCTGTCAACCCTTTTCTTTGACATTTTGAACAAAAAGGCTTATCATAGAGATGACATTTCATGCCGCGTATTGACAGAACAGGAGGTTGATTTGATGAATATCGGAATCCGCATGCACGACGTCGCGCCCGGCACCCTGGCCCAGCGGGCGGAGTTTGCGAAGGCCCAGGGCTTTTCCTGCGTTCATCTGGCCCTGAGCAAGGCGCTGGGGCCGCTCTATATGGAGCCCAGCGTGGCCACCCCGGGGCTGGCGGCGCAGGTAAAAAAAGACCTGGCCGGCCTGGACGTGGCCGTGCTGGGGTGCTACCTGAACCTGGCGCATCCCGACCACAGCGTGTACCGGCAGGCAGTGAAGCGGTATCAGGCGCATCTGGCCATGGCCCGCTGGCTGAACGCCGGGGTAGTGGGCACCGAAACGGATTACATCGATCCCGAGCGCCGCTATGACCTCGCCCTCAACCACACGGAGGACGCCCTCGACCTTTTTATCGACCGGCTTGCCCCCGTGGTGGAAATTGCGGAAAAAACCGGGGCCGTGCTGGCCATTGAGCCGGTGTACGCCCACATCGTATCCACCCCCAAGCGGGCCCGGAAGGTGCTGGACGCTTTCCATTCCCCCGCCCTGCGCATCATCTTCGATGCCGTGAACCTGCTTCACGCGGATAATTTCGACCGTCGGGAACAGGTGCTGGACGAAGCCATGGATATTCTGCAGGACGAAATCGTTATCATGCACATGAAGGATTTCATCCCGGAAAACAGCGAACTGCGCAGCACGGCCTGCGGCCTGGGCGGCATGCAGTACGAAAAGCTGCTGCGCTTCGCCCTGGAAAAGAAGCCCGGCATTCAGATCACCCTGGAAAATACCCAGCCCGACAACGCCGAGCAGGCCCGGCTGCACCTGGAGCGCATTGCAGGCGAACTGACCGGGGCCTGACGTTTCCCGGCACAAAAGATGAACGCTTCGGATACCTATCGGCAATATCAGGATGCCCGGGACGCCGCCTGGCGCACGCTGCTGCGGTTTTCCGTGCGCGCCCTGCCCGCCGACGTATTTCGGATTGCGAAGGAGCTGGGGATTGCGGTGCATCCCCATCCCCTGCCGGCCGACGACCCCGCCCGGACGCTTCTTGGGCGGCTGCCCGGCCCGTCCGTATGCCGCGCGCTGCTCCTGGGCCGGGCGTGGCACGTTTATTTTCTTGTGCCTCTGGACGAAAACAGGCGGCGCTTCGCCCTGGCCCACGAATTGGGGCACATCATCCTGGGGCACGAAAAAACGGCCGTCCGCCCCGGCGTCCGCGCATTCAGAAGCAATGAAAACGCGGGCGACCTGATCGAAGATCCCCTGGACATCAGCGATTATGCCGCCGATATTTTCGCCATCCGGCTGTTGGCCCCGGCCTGCGTGCTGCATGAAATGCATATCGACCGGCCGGGCCGAATTGCCGCCCTGTGCGGCCTGCCGCCCAAAGCGGCGGCCCTGCGCGGGGAGAGAATGGAGCTGCTCAACGCCCGGAACGCCTTTTTCAGCCATCCCCTGGAGCGGCAGGTTCGGGATCAATTTCTGCCTTTTATCCGGGGATACGGCCAGGTTCCAACGGAATCCCGTCCGGCCTCTCCCCTTTCCATGCCTCTGCCCGAGCCGCGCAAAAAGGAGCCAGCGCCCATGGCCGCACCCGCGCCTGTGCAAGAATTGCCTCCGCCATCGCCGCCCGCGCCGCCGGCACGTCCGTCCATGGGGTTTTGGATTGTGCTTGGCGCGGCGCTACTGGCGGCCCTGCTGCTGATCATCATCCGATACGCCTGAATCACGAGGTGAAAGCCATGGCATTTTACTCCCTGCGCCTGCCCATCACTGAGGCCGAGGCACGCATGCTCCGGGCCGGGGACACGGTGGAACTGACGGGCGACATGTATACCGGCCGGGACGCCGCCCACAAGCGCCTTATTGCCCTGCTGGATGAAGGCAAACCCCTGCCCGTCGATCTGCAGGGGCAGACGATTTATTACGTGGGCCCCGCCCCTGCCTCCCCCGGCCACGCCGTGGGTTCCGCCGGGCCCACCACGTCCTACCGCATGGATGCGTACACCCCCCGCCTGTTGGCCCTGGGGCTGCGGGTCATGATCGGCAAAGGGCAGCGCAGCCCCGAAGTCCGGGCCGCCATGAAGCAGTTTGGCGCGGTGTACCTGGGGGCCGTGGGCGGCGCGGCGGCGCTCATTGCCCGCAGCATCAAAGAAAGCCGGGTGGTGGCCTATCCCGATCTGGGAGCCGAGGCGATTTATCAATTCACGGTGGAAAAATTCCCCGCCGTCGTGCTGATGGACAGCGTGGGCGGCAATCTGTACGAATCGGGACCCCAGGCCTATGCCTGCTTTGACAAGGGCTAATTCTTATGATATAATTGCTAATGTGTTTCGATTTTTTTACGAAGCACATGAGGTGAAGGCATGCTGAAGGGAAAAGGAACGCGCTTTGCGGGGCTGCTGCTGGCAGTCCTGATATTGTTGTGCTGCCTTCCGCTTCCCGCCCTGGCCAGCGAATACGACCCGCTGTATCCCGAAATCCTGCGTGCCAACGACCTGTCCGCCGCCTCGGCCATTCTGATCGAGGCCAATACCGGCAACGTGATCTTTGAAAAGAACGCCGACGCCATCATGTACCCCGCCTCCACCACCAAGATTCTGACCGTGTGGCTGGCCATCAACATGACCAAGGACAATTCCAACGAAGCGGAGGGCACGGGGCTTTACCAGAAAATCACGGTAAGCGAAAATGCGGTGAACCTGGCCGCAGACGAATCCAGCGCCAAGCTGGCGGCGGGGGAAGAGGTTCGTCTCATCGACCTGATGTACGCCGCCATGCTCCTTTCGGGCAACGATGCCGCCACTGCCATCGCCGAAGGGCTGAGCGGCTCGGTGGAGGCCTTCGCCTATGAAATGAACCGGGCGGCCGTGGCCCTGGGGTGCACGGGCTCCCATTTCGTGAACGCCAACGGCCTCCATGACGACAACCACTACACCACCGCCCGGGATATGGCGATCCTGGCCCAGGTGGCCATGGAGGATTCCCTGTTCCGGGATATCGTGGGCCGCACGTCCTATGTCATGCCCAAGGACAATATTTACCGCTCCCGCACCATCGAAAACCGCAACCGCTTCCTGACCAATTCGGAAAACAACGCCAAATACTACTACCAGTACAGCACCGGCATCAAGACGGGCACCACCAGCGCGGCGGGCAACTGCTTTATCGGCTCGGCCGTCAAGGACGGGGTCAGCCTGATTTCGGTGGTGCTGGGGGCCGCCCAGGACGGCGACCGCTATACCGATACCATCAAGCTGATGGATTACGGCTTTTCCCAGTTCCAGAGCATTACCCTGACCGAAATCTATGCCCGCAATCCCCGGGTGATCGATATCCGGGGCTTCGACCTGGACGACCCCGAGGTGGGCCGCCTGACGCTGAACCTGCGCAAGGTGGACAGCCGCCTGAGCGACCTGATTGTGGCCTCCCAGGACCAGATCGATTATTGGGCCCAGCACCTCAACACCATCACCGTCACCAACTTTACCCGGGAATTTACCGCCCCCATCACGGCGGGCGAGGTCATGGGCACCATGACCTTTACCCCGGAAGACGGCGGGTCCACCGTGACCTACGAGCTGGTCGCCGCCCGAAGCATTGCCGCCCGGGAGCAGCTGGCCCCCTCCATCGACCAGATCATCCAGGCCGCCATGGAGGACCCCAACCCCTTCCCCCGTATCACATTCGAGCTGGTCTTCCGGTTCCTGATTCTGCCCGTTCTGGCGGTGATGATCCTGGTGTGGCTGATCCGTCGCCGGCACAAAAGAAAAACCCGTCACACCCGCCGCCGGTTCAAGGGCTTCAAGCCCACCATCCGCTATTACCAATAAGGAATGGATAATACATACCAGAAACGCCCGGGTTGACTTCCGGGCGTTTCTGTATGTCGGAAAAAGTTTTTCGGTTTTCTGCAATGCTGGAACGAAAAACGTTCCTGTACCGTAATCCGGTTATACCCTGAAATATTCTCTCGGCGACACATGGTAATATGCCCGGAAAGCCCGGTAGAAATTGCTGGCGTCCTGATAGCCCACCATGGCGGACACCTCTTCCACGGAAAGGCTGGTGCCTTTCAGCAGGGCCAATGCCCGGTCCATCCTTTGCTCCAGCAGGATTTCGGAAAAGGTCCTGCCGGTTTTCTGCCGGAGCAGAGCGGAAATGTAGTTGGGATGATAGGAAAAATGCGCGGCAGTCGTTCCCAAAGTCGCTTTGTCCGGGTATTCGCCGATATAGCGGATAATCCGGTCGGATAAAGCCTGGCTTTCGGTTTTTGCGGATTCCTTGCGGTATGCTCTTGCAATGTGCATGAGAAGCGCGAGGGTCATGGGCTTCAAAACTGCCTGCGTATCTTCTTTTTTGTCCGCATATTCAAGAACCATCAGTTCCAGAATTTTCCGCACAGGATGCGCGTCACCGAATGTCAGATGGATCCTGTTTTCCGAAAAACGGTCTGTCTGCGGATCGAGGAAAAAATGAAACAGCGCGTTATCCACAGCCAGCGCCGAAAGATATTCCCTGAAAAAGGTATCCCTTTGAATCAGCACGCCGATGATCACAATGTCTTCTTCCGATTCTCCCCGAATGGCATACCCGCTGAACGGCTGCCCGATGTAGCAGTCGTTTTCTTTGATGGTCAGCAGGTTGTCCGAGGCGGCGCTGAGGGCCCGGTAATCCCGGCGGTACGCAAAATTCAGAAAGAAAAAGTCCTGCCGGTGAAACACTTCGTTCACCTGACGCGCTTTCAGCACGCAGACCAGGATATCCTCCTGCGGCTCCCCGGGCCAATAGGACATGACCTCGTCGCTTTCCCGGATTGTCTCCGGCACAAAAGCCCAGTTCAGATGCGGAAAATCATTCCCCAGTTTCCGGATGGCTTCTTCAATCTGCATGCCGTTCATCCTCCCCCCCGATAGGATTATAGCAAAAATCTTAAAAAAAGTCACGAT
Source organism: uncultured Clostridia bacterium (assembly GCA_947624355.1). GTDB lineage: Bacteria > Bacillota > Clostridia > Christensenellales > Aristaeellaceae > RUG563. Next base: position 22,950 of record CANQKI010000003.1, read on the forward strand.
GTTTCTTAAGATTTGCCGCTGATTTTTCCGTCAATTTGAAATAGAATCGGACCGTTGGCAGCTCAAGCGGCCTGATAAGGAGGAAGAAATTATGTATAGCTGGACGCACTACAATCCTGTGAAAGTTCTTTTCGGCCCTGGCAAACTGAACGATCTGCATAAGGAAACGCTTCCGGGCAGGAAGGCGCTGATTGTTACCTCAAACGGTACCTCTACCAAGAAATACGGTTATCTTGCCCGTGTGGAAAAAGAACTGGAGGCGGCGGGCGTGGATCATGTGCTGTTTGATCAGATCCGCCCGAATCCCACTGACATTAACGTCATGGACGGCGCAAGGGCTGTGAAGGAGAACGGCTGCGACTTTGTGGTCGCTCTCGGCGGCGGCTCGGTGATGGATTGTTCCAAGTGCATCGCTCTGATGGCGGCCAATCCCGGCGACATTTGGGATTACTCCCTGAGCGCGGCGGGCGGCAAGAAAACGGCCCTCCATCCCGCCATTCCCATCGTCTGCATCACCACCTCTGCCGGAACTGCCAGTGAAGTGGACATCGCCTCCGTCATTACCAATGACAAAACACAGGAAAAGACCGGCATTTTCTTCCCGTCCATGTTTCCCGCCCTTTCCGTCGTCGACAGCGACCTGATGATGAGCGTCCCCGCAAAGCTGACCGCTTTTCAAGGGATGGACGCCTTCTTCCACGCTTCGGAGACGGTGGTCAACAAAAACGTCCATCCCATGGGAGAGATGTTCGCCCTGAAAACCATTGAGCTGGTGGCGAAGTATCTGCCCCGCGCCGTGGCGGACGGAAACGACCGCGAGGCACGGGAAATGATGGCCTATGCCAATACCTTCGCCGGATACTACATGATGTGTACCTCCGCCCATACCATGGAACATGTGATGGGCAGCTTCCATGACGATCTGATCCATGGCGCCGGACTGATCGAGATTGCCCACGCCTACTACGGCTTCTTCGCCGACCGCAAGGCTGCCGAGGAACCGATGAAAAAGATGGCGAAGGCGATGGGCGTGGAACATCCCGCCTCCGGACAGGATTTTATCAAAGCGCTGGATGATCTGATCGCCTCCATCGGCTGTGCTGACCTGAAAATGAGCGCTGAGGGCATCACCGAGGAAGAACTGAACCGCTATCCCGCAAAGGTGCACGAGGTCCTCGGCGGCGATATCACCGCGGACCCGCTTCCGCTTTCCGATGAGGATTATCTGGCGATTTTCAGGAACGCGTACAGGTAACCGAAATAATGGCGGGGCCGGCTGCATCGGCTCCGCTTCCACTTTGGAAAAAGGATTGAAAACGAACATGAGCAGCGTATCCGAAAAAGTAAATATGCGAACCGCCTAAAATCCCTATAAATCAATGGGTTTCGAGCGATTTTGCTATTGAATTGTCGCTTGTTTGTCGCTTAAACAGGCACAATAATACTTGATATTATTATGAGATACAGCACTTAATTAAAACCTTTATATGGATTTGTGGGCGTATGTCTATACGGGATAATAGCTGTATCCAAATACAATAACGGCATTGCGTTAAAGGCAGATGTCCTTATTACAGCGGTTTTTCCAGAATCACCCTCTGTATTACTGCAACTAAAGTCTTCGCTATTAAGATAGCCAAATTTTACTTCCCATATCGTTACAGTAGTCAAAGAATCTATAACGTCAGTTCTTAGACCATTTTCATCTGTTAGGCAGTAACGATATGTTAAATAGTATCCGGGCTTTGGTTGATGCCCTTTCGGAGAATTCTTAACAAGCGCAGTTTTAATCTCAATGCCCGGATTATCAGGATTTGTAGGCACAAGATCAGGGTATGTGTGGGGCTTATTGCGGAAATAGAAACCGTTGCTTGCTTCGGCAAAACCAGCACCTAAAAGATTACCAATTATAGAAGAAAGGTTCGCTAATTCAACTAACTGGGACATCTTTGGCACGCCACGACTTATTAGGTTTTGATCTATCATATCAAGTGTGTCATAGCAATGAACAATACTTCCCCTGATTATTTCTTCAGTAATTTTCAAGTTCGGTAAATCAAACTTAAAATTGTGATGGATTAGGTACTTGTCTTCAAATCTTCTCATGTGTTCGCTCCTATCATAGGTCAAAAAACAATTCGCTAAGTGAAACGCCAAATCCATTCGCAATTTTGTTAATGTTTTCAAGTGATATATTTCGTTTACCATTTTCAACCGAGGCATAATATGTTCTGTCCATGCCTATTGATAAAGCGAACTTCTCTTGACTAACACCTTGCCGTTCGCGTAGCACTTTCAAGCGCTTGCCGAATCGCAGCAGAATCGTTTCCTGCACATCATTCACCCCCTGCAGATAAGTCTATTTAAAGATGAAAATAAAGCAACGGGATATAAGTAACAATCCCCAAATTAATAAAGGCCGTGTACTTTCGCACACGGCATGTGAAGCAGTGCTTTATTGTTCTATATGCAGAATATTTTTACATATGATCTCTATCAGCAGCGGGGGAACGCTTTCACCTATCACTTCTGCACACATATTTTTTGAGATAAGGTTTCCATCTACAGTCATTCTATACGGGTATCTACTTATTGTTTGAATAACCATAGCTTCATACAATGAAAGGACTCTTGTTTGTGAAGGATGAACCTTCTTATCTGACGCTTCAAATAAGAAGTTTTGGGTCAACGTTGGCGCAGGCTTATCCCATTCCATACGCCTGTAAGCTGTGTCATAGCCTTTGATTAATCTGCGTTGTCCTGTCTTTTTGTCTACAATGTTTGGTCGCGGGAGTAGATGACCACACTTTTCACAGTAGATAGGTGTGTCAGTATTGGACTGATGTAACCCGGATTGAGTGTTACTGCCGTGTAGTCTATTCCCTTGATATAAGCATTGTGGATTCGTACATTGATTGTTATATGCAGTATTCCCTTCCGGCGTGCTATCCATCCACCAAAACTTTTCTTCTGTCATAACAGGGACAAAGTGCCATTCATTAAAGCAATAATTGGTATTTTTGCCCTTTTCAGCACTTATAGGCGGGAATGAACCAATAGCATCACGAAGAGAAACCCACTTCGATGTAAAAAAGGTGGGTTCCTCGCTGTGCGTTTTTTCAGGTAAAAAAGTGTGGTGTTTGGAAAAGAATTCTTTTCCTCTTTCGCTTCGCGTGAAAATCGTTATCAATCTGCGCCGCGTCTGTGGTATTCCATAATCAGCGCAATTAACAACTTCTGCTTTGCCAACATAATCACTTCCTAATTCCTTTTCAATATAAGAAATGATGTTGATATAGTTTCCTTCTTCATCAAAAATGACAGTATTATCCATTGTCGGCACATTCTCAAGCAGCAACCACAAGGGTCTTAAGGCACGGACAATGTGCAATGTAGGAATTATTAGGCGGTTTCTTTGATCTTCACCTTTTCTTTTACCGTTTCTTGCTTCATGCAGTAGTTTCCCCGCTCCATTAGAAGACATTCCCTGACAAGGCGGGGTAGCATATATTAAAAATGGTGAATCAGACGAATGCTTTGCCCAGGCTTCTATTATTTCCTGCTCTTTGCGCCAAATATCGCCCTCTATCACTTCCACATCAGGATAATTTTCACGATACAAGGCGCAACGGCTTTGCAGTAATTCGTTACTAACCAATATGTTCATGCCAGAGGCAACAATCCCGGCTTCACCTATTCCAGCGGATGAAAACAAACTCAATACATTCTTAGGCGCGGCCATGATTAACCCCTTTCAACCTCAATGATAGGCATAAAAACCCGTATAATTATAGCACACAAGCCGCTTCTGTCGCAATGCGAAAACAAATATGTTGGATTACAATACTGTTGGATTACAATACATATGGGACATCAAGCAAGAAAAGGAGGAAAAAAGAATAGAAGGTTGACCGGCTGTGTGGTAAGATAAAGCTGCTAAAACAACACTTACGAAAGGACGGTCAACCTTCCATGAACAGTATAACGCAGGGCATGAAGTACCGTCCATCCCTTTTGTGCTGCGCCCAGAAGTACGGGGTGTCGAAGGCGAGCAGAAAGTACAACGTGCATCGTTCCTACATTTACCGTTGGCGGGCGCGTTGGGACGGTACGGTTCAGTCCCTGGCCTGTATGTCCAGACGGCCTCGCTTCCTACAAGGATAAGGGCATTTATGATACCGTTTTGGAACACGGCGCGCTTCTGTCCAGGCGGCTGAAGGTCATCTGCAATTACCGAAAGGGCGGGAACAAGGGCTTCGATACGATCATCACCCGGCTTCAGATGCAAACCTACATCAGCGTTGCGGATTTTGTCTATATGCAGGACCCATACGGGCGGCCCTACGGCTGGGGCGTGGCAAAATATGCCACACCGGAGGCGCAGTTTGGGTACGATTTTATCACTTCGGCGTACTGCAGGAAACCGGAAGAATCACGGGACCGTATCCTTGCCCATTTGAAAACCGTTTTACCAGAAGCACACACGGAACAGCTGTCAAAACTGATCAGATAAGATGAAACGACATGACGGAAGAAGCGCTTTTTTGACGTTTTTACAAAACGCACGCGCCCGTTTCGTCCACCTGCAGCGGCACAAACTGCCAGGCGGGCAGCGCCGCTTTCAATGCGCTCTGGAGGCGGGCAAGGCGGTCTTCTTCCCGGGCCGCGCACAGGAGCGTGGACCCGGCCCCCGAAATGCAGAGGGCCTCGATGCCGCAGGCATGGGCAAAGGCCCGCGCCTTTTCGCCTCCCGGAATCAGGGGGAAGCGGTAGGGCTGGTGCAGCCGGTCCGCCATGGCAAAGCGCAGCAGCTCCTCATCCCCGTCCGACAAAGCCCGAAGCAGCAGCGCCGTGCGGGACAGATTGAACACCGCGTCTTCCCGGGAAACCCGCTCCGGCAATGCCTGGCGGGCTTTTTTCGTGGGCAGGGGCGTATCCGGAATCAGGGCGGCAAAGCGCCAGGCGGGATGCACGGGGTACGCCGCCGTCACCGGTCTTTCCCCTTCCATGGCCGCGGCGGTCAAGCCCCCCAGCAGGGCCGGGGCCGCGTTGTCCGGGTGACCTTCCAGCGCTGCCGCCAGGGCCAGCATATCCTGCCGGGACAGGCCGAGGCCGTGCAGTGCGTCCGCCGCCGCGATCCCCCCGACGGTCAGCGCCGCCGAGGAACCCAGTCCCCGGGAAATGGGGATATCCGTCCGGACGAAGCGGATTTCCAGCGATTCCTCCGGCAGCCCGGCCGCCTTCAAAGCGGCCAGGTACCCCTGATACGCCAGGTTTTCCCGGTTGGCGCACCTTTGCGGGCAGCCGGAAATCCGCAATTCCGCTCCGCCCAAGGCAAATTCCATTTCATTATACAATTGCCAGGCCATCCCCAGGCAGTCAAACCCCGGCCCCAGGTTGGCCGACGTGGCAGGCACCCGAATCCGCACGCTCATAACTTTTCCTCCAGCTTCCGGAACACGTAATCCGCGATTTCCGCCCGGTCGATCACGTCCCTGTGCAATACGGGCTTTTCCCGTAAATTCCTTAAATGCGGGGGCATAGGCACGTTGGACAGCCTCTCCAGCGCATCCATTTGCGTGTATGCGTCCCCGGGGATTTCTTCTCCGATTCCCGCCAGCACGGGCCCCGGGAATTTGTAGGGCGAAGCCGTGGACAGAATCACCATCGGGCGCTTCGGAGCGCCGCTTTTTTTGTACGCCATGGCCCCATGGAAGGCCACCGCCGTGTGCGGGTCGCAAAGATACCGCCGCTCCCGCCAGACGAGGCCGATGGTTTTCAGGGTTTCTTCTTCATCGCAGCAGGCCGCCGCAAAGCTTTCCCGAATGCGGTTCATGGCGTCCGCCTCCAGGGTGTATATGCCCTTTTCCCGCAGTTCCGCCATATACCGGGCCGTTTTTTCCGTGTCGCCCTGCAAAGCCAGGAACAGAAGCCTTTCCAGGTTGGAGGACACCAGAATATCCATGGAGGGCGAGGAGGTTTTCAGGAAGGGCCGCCGGCGATCGTACACCCCCGTTTCCAGAAAATCGGTGAGCACCCGGTTGGCGTTGGAGGCGCAGACGAGCCTGCCCACGGGCAGACCCATAAGCCTGGCGAAATATCCCGCAAGAATATCGCCGAAATTCCCCGTGGGCACGGAAAAATCCACAGGTTCCCCCAGGGAAACCGCGCCATGGGCCAGCAGGTTTTTGTATGCGTCAAAATAATACACGACCTGGGGGGCCAGGCGGCCGATGTTAATGGAATTGGCCGAGGAAAGCCGCGCCCCGGGCATGTTCGGATGCCCGGCAAACACGTCCTTCACCGCCCGCTGGCAATCGTCAAAATTGCCGCGCACGGCGCAGACGGCAACGTTGGCCCCCTCCTGGGTGATCATCTGCCGCTCTTGAATGAGCGACACGCCGCCGGCCGGGTAGAACACCAGGATCCGTGTGCCGGGAACATCCCGGAAGCCGTGCAGCGCCGCCTTGCCCGTGTCCCCCGACGTGGCTGTCAGGATCACGATTTCGTCCCCGATGCCTTCCTGTGTTTTCGCGGCCGAAAGAAGCCGGGGCAGCATGGAAAGAGCCACATCCTTGAAGGCCGCCGTGGGCCCGTGGAAGAGCTCCAGCACGTAATCCTCCCCCACGGGCACAAGGGGCGTCAGGTCCTCCCCCTCAAACTTTCCCCGGTAAGCCTGCTGCACCAGTTCTTCCATCCCATCGATGCCTGGCAGCAGGTGACGCAGAATCATGGCCGCCATGCCCAGCCAATCCTTTTTCAGGCATTCCCGCCAATCGAAAGGACGGGATGCCAGCGCCGGATCGATGAATAATCCGCCGTCCGGAGCCAGGCCCTGCAAAATGGCCTGGGCGGGCGAAACGGCGCAGGCGCTCCTTGTGCTTTGATACATCAGCATGCTTTCTTCCTCCCTCATTCCACGGCCACCAGGTGCGCGTTTTCCACGCCGTCCACCTGCTCCATCCGCCGGATCAGGCCGGAAATATCTTCCGCCATGCCGCTGATATCCAGGGATACCGTCACGCTGGCCCGGCCCCGGATGGGCAGGCTTTGGGTGATGGTGAGCACGCTGCACCCACTTTTTGAAATTTCCATCAGCAGCGCCCCCAGCACCCCCGTTTCATGGGCCAATACCAGGGAAAATACGGCCTTCCGCCCGTCCGGCAGGGCGCTGGGCTCCAGAATAAAATCCTTGTATTTATAGAACGTGCTGCGGGAGATGCCCGCCTGCTCCACCGCCCGGTTGACCTCTTTCACCTTGCCTTCCTCCAGCAGCCGCCGGGCCCTGAGCACCGCCTCAAAGTGCGGCGGCAGGATGCTCCTGTGCACAATCAGATAGTTTTCCAGCATGGCGATCATCCCTTCGGGAAAATTGTATCTTTCGTGGTTCTTTTGCAAAAAACCGCTTGATCCTTCCCCGTAATTATGATACACTGTTTTTGTGATAAAAACAAGTGTCTTTTTTGGAAAGACACAAATTTTTCGGAGGAACGGAAATGAAGGTCGCGGTATTGGGCTTTGGCGTGGTGGGCGTCGGGATTTGGGAAATGCTGGGCCAGGCGGAAAATCTGGAGCAGGGGCCGGTGCTGGTGCGTCCCGGAAAGAAGGATGCGCCCTGGAAGGTGGAAACCCTGGACGAAATCCTGGCCGACCCTTCCATTGACGCCGTGGCCGAGGCCATGGGCGGCGTGGAACCCGCCTTTTCCTACGGCATGCGGGTCCTCCGGGCCGGGAAGCACTTCATCACGGCCAACAAGGCGCTTGTGGCCGCCCGGGGCATTGAGCTGAGCGCCCTGGCCCGGGAACGGGGCCTGGCATTCCTGTTCGGCGCGGCCTGCGGCGGCGCGCTGCCCTATCTGCAGCAGCTGTGCCTGGCCCACCGCGGCGACCGGGTGCTGCGGGTGAGCGGCATCCTCAACAGCACCACCAATTATATTCTGGACGCCATGCAGCGGCGGAATATGGAATACTGCGACGCGCTGAAGGACGCCCAGGCCCTGGGCTATGCCGAGTGCGACCCCACCGCTGACGTATCCGGCCTGGACGCGCTGCGGAAAATCATGCTGGCCTGCGCCGTGGCCTTTGACCGCCTTCCCGCGGACGGCCTGTGCTGCGAGGGCATTGACCGCCTCACCGCCGCCGACGTGACCGATTTCAAGCGCCGTGGGCTCACCTGCCGCCTGCTGGTCAGCGGCGAACCCGTGGGCGATACCGTGTCCGCCTACGCAGAGCCCGTGCTTCTGCCTCCCGACCGGGAGGAATGCGCCGTGCTGGATAACTTCAACCTGGCCCGGTTCGACGCCGAACGGATGGGGCGCATGGCGCTGCTGGGGCAGGGGGCCGGGCGGTATCCCACGGCGGGCGGCGTGATCCGCGACCTGCAATGGGCCGTGCTGGGCGGACGGCAAATGCTGTCTCCCGCCTGCGTAAAAGTCACGGCGGACAACAGCCGGGTACGCCACCGCTATTATCTGCGCCTCCCCCGCGCTTTGGCCGACCGCTTCACCCCGGAAGAATACGTCCTCTGCGGCGATACGGCCCGCATTGTCACCGAACCTGTATCGGTGGCGGAAATGCACGCCGCCGTCCGGGAAATGCGGGAAGCAGGGGCGGATGTTTTCTTCGCCGCCATGGCATAAGCAATACGATCGGAGAAATGTCACAGCAAAAAAACGGAGGCGATCCTGTCTCCGCTTTTTTGCATAGAAACTGTCAGTTTAATCAGCGTTTTTTGTTGTCTGTTCCAGGCAATAACCCGCGTTCCGGAAAGAAGCGATGCGGATATCTGCATGGAGGGCGGCCAGTTTTTTCCGCAGGGACGCGATATTCACCCACACGGCGCCGATTTCGGCCGCGTCCGCGCCCCAGATTTTTTCCAACAGCCGTTCGGTGGAAAAAAGGGTGCGGGGCTGGGTGATCAGGATTTCCATAAGGCAGAATTCCCGCCGGGTCAGGCGCGCGGCCCCGGACGGCGTGGACAGGGTGCGGGCGTTCAGGTCCAGCACGGTATTGCCGAAAGCGGGCTTTTCCCCTGCGCCCGAAGCGCGCAGCATGGCGCGGACGCGGGCCAGCAATTCCCGCATATCGAAGGGTTTGGTCATATAATCGTTGGCCCCGCTGTCCAGGCCCAGCACGGTATCCTCCACGCCGCTGCGGACGCCCAGCAGCAGCACGGGTACAGGATTACCCGCGGCCCGGAGGCGCTTGACCACGGCCACGCCGTCCGCCCCGGCAGGCAGCACATCCAGCACCGCGGCGTCATACGCGCCGGTCTGCAGACGGGCAAAAGCGTCCTCGCCGTTCCGGGCCAGCTCGGCCGCATAACGGCTTTTCCGCAGCGCCGCGGCGATTTCCTCCGCCCCGTCCTTTTCCGCGATCAGGATCCGCATGCCCGCCTGCCCCCTTCTTCATGGTATTTCTATCATAAACCGTCCGCCGGCATTTTGCAAGCGGGATTTCCCCTCTTGACAAAATCCCCCAAAATGTTATAATACGGCCATCGGCAATGATGGAGAGCAACCCCTCGTTGACGCGTGTTCCCTAAGAGAAGGGCGGCCATGGGCTGGAAGCCGTCCGGGACACGGGAGGGCATTCGCTCCGGAGCCGCGGCACAGAACCGGGCCCGCCCGAAACGGGCGCGCAGTAAGCGCCGCCGGCCGCCCCCGTTACGGGCGCAAGGAGGGCCGGGGAATCCCGGCCGAAAATGGGTGGTACCGCGTTGTGAATCACGCCCCATGGCAGGAATGCCGTGGGCGTTTTCATTTGGAGGGAAAAGGAATGGATATTCGGGAAAACCTGAGCAGGATCGGCGAGGAACTGGAAAAAGAGCTCCATGATCTGGACGCCCTGCAGGCCCTGGAAAACCTGAAGGTCAGGGTGCTGGGCAAGAAAGGCAGCCTGACCGCGCTGCTGCGGGGCATGGGACAACTATCCCCGGAGGAGCGGCCCAAAGCGGGCCAGCTCATCAACGAAGCCCGGGAAAAAATGACAAGGCTGCTGGAAGACAAGCAGAAAGAGCTGGCCGAACGGGAAAAGGAAGCCCGGCTCAAGAAAGAGGCCATCGACGTGACCGAGCCCCGGGACCTGCCCCTGATTGGCTGCGTGCATCCCATGAACCTGGTGCTGAACCAGGTGCTGGACTGCTTTACCAGCATGGGCTTTGACGTGGCGGAAGGGCCCGAGGTGGAATTGGATCACTACAATTTCGAATTGCTGAACATTCCCAAGAACCACCCCGCCCGAGACGCCCAGGACACCTTCTATATTGACGACAATACCGTCCTGCGCACCCACACCTCCCCCGTGCAGGCCCGCACCATGCTGTCCCGCAAGCCCCCCATCCGCATTGTATGCCCGGGCCGGGTCTTTCGGGCCGACGAGGTGGACGCCACCCACAGCCCCGTGTTCCACCAGATCGAGGGCCTGGTGATCGACAAGGACGTGACCATGGGCGACCTCAAGGGCACCCTGGACGCGTTCGCCAAGCGCCTGTACGGCCCGGATATCGAGGTGCGCTTCCGCCCCTCCTTCTTCCCCTTTACGGAGCCTTCCGCCGAGGTGGACCTGACCTGCTTCAACTGCCACGGCAAGGGCTGCCGGGTATGCAAGGGCACGGGCTGGATCGAGGTGCTGGGCTGCGGCATGGTGAACCCGAAAGTGCTGTCCATGTGCGGCATCGACCCGGACGTGTATTCCGGCTTCGCGTTCGGCATCGGTTTGGAGCGCATCACCATGCTGCGCTACGGCATTCAGGACATGCGGCTGCTCTATGAAGGCGATTTGCGCTTCCTGCGCCAGTTCCGATAAGGGAGGAAGAAAACAATGAAAGTATCCATGAATTGGCTGAAAAAATACGCCGATATCCCCATGACGGCGGAGGAATACGAGAACCGCATGATTATGACAGGCACGGGCGTGGAAGGCGTGGAAAAGCTGGGCTCGGAATTCGACCATGTGGTGGTGGGCCGGGTGCTTTCCTGCCGGGACCATGAGAACAGCGACCATCTCCATGTGTGCGAGGTGGACGTGGGTGGGGACGCACCCTTGCAGATCGTCTGCGGCGCGCCCAACGTGAAGGCGGGCATTCTGGTGCCCGTGGCCCTGCCCGGGGCGCACCTGCCCGGTGGCGTAACCATCAAGAAAAGCAAGATGCGCGGGGTGGAAAGCGAAGGCATGCTCTGCTCCTCCACGGAGCTGGGGGTTCCGGTGGAACTGTACCCCTCCGTGGGCGCGGCGGGGCTGCTGATCTTCAATGAGGATTACCCCGTGGGCACGGACGTGAAAAGCATCTTCTTTGCCGACGATACCGTCATCGATTTTGAAATTCTGGCCAACCGGCCGGACTGCCTGTGCGTCTGGGGCGTGGCCCGGGAAACGGCCGCCGCCATGGGCACGGAACTGCGGCTGCCCGAAATCACGGTGCAGGAAGCGGGGGGCGATATCCATGATTTCGCCCGGGTAGAGGTCCGGGACGCGGAGTTGTGCCCCCGGTACGCCGCCAAGGTGGTCAAGAACGTACGGATTGCTCCGTCGCCCCTGTGGCTGCGGCAATACCTCCACGCCGCCGGCATGCGCGCCATCAACAACGTGGTGGACATTACCAACTTCATTATGCTGGAAACGGGCCATCCCATGCACGCCTTTGACCTGGACAAGGTCCGGGGCCGGCACATTATCGTGCGCCGGGCAGAGGCGGGCGAATCCCTCACCACCCTGGACGGCAAAACCTATGACCTGCCGCAAACCGCCCTCATGATCTGCGATGAAATGGGCCCCACGGGCCTGGCCGGCATTATGGGCGGCGAGGAAAGCGAAATCACCGAGAACACGAAAACCATTCTCTTTGAGTGCGCGGCCTTTGACCGCACCAGCATCCGCCTGACCAGCCGCGCCCTGGGCATCCGCACGGAGTCCTCCGGCCGCTTCGAGCGGGGCGTGGCCCCCGCCACCGTCATGGACGCCCTGAACCGGGCCTGCCAGATGGTGAACGAGCTGGACGCCGGCGACGTGGTGGGCGGCGTGATCGACGAATATCCGCATCCCGTATCCCCCGTGACGCTGACGGTTTCCTGCCGGCGCATGGCGAGACGGGCGGGTGTGGACATCGCGCCCGAGGAAATGGTGGAGATTCTGAAAAAGCTGCAGTTTGTCGTGACCCGGGACGGCGACGCCCTCACCGTTACCGCCCCCGCCTTCCGCCAGGATATCGAGCAGGAAGCCGACATCTGCGAGGAAGTGCTGCGCTATGCGGGCTATGACCGGATTCCCACCACCCGGCTCCGGGGCGAAACCACCACAGGCGGCCTGAACGACAAAGCGGCCCGGCAGGAGGCCCTGCGCCGGGGGCTGACCGGCATGGGCTTTTATGAGACCATGACCTTCTCCTTCGTTTCCCCCAAGGTCATTGCCATGCTGGGCTGGCCCGAGGAGGACAAACGCAGCCAGCCCCTGATGGTGCGCAATCCCTTAGGCGAGGACACCGCCTGCATGCGCACAACGCTGCTCTGCGGCCTGTTCAGGACCCTGGAAACCAATATCAAAAACGGCAACGAAAACGGGCGCATTTACGAAATGGGCACGGTGTTCGACGCGCGGAACAAAACGGCGGAGGGCCTGCCCACCGAAAGCCCCGAACTGGCCGTCGGCATGTATGGCGCGGGGGCGGATTTCTATGCTGTCCGCGGCGTGGCCGAGGCCCTGTGCCGCCGGGCGGGGGTTGCGTATCAGCTGGCCGATTGCAATGAACCGTACCTGCATCCCGGCCGCCGGGCTGCCCTGGTTTCCGGGGGCGAGACCCTGGCCGTGGTGGGCGAAGTGCACCCTGACGCCGCCGAAAGGTTCGACCTGACCGGCCGGGTGTATGTGGCAGTCATCTATCTGCCCGCCCTCTTCCGCCTGAGCACGCCCATGGGCGAAGTAAAGCCCATCGCCCGGTTCCCCGCCGTCGCCCGGGATATCGCCCTGGTCATGCCCGAGAAAACCCCCGTCGGCCCCCTCATGGATGCCATCCGTCACGGCTGCGGGCCCCTGCTGGAGGATATCCGCATGTTCGACGTGTTCCGGGGCGTGCAGATCGGCCTGGGCAATAAGTCCGTGGCCTTCTCCCTCACCTTCCGCGCCGCCGACCATACCCTCGCCGAGGATGAAATCAACCGCCTCACCGATAAGGCCGTCCGCACCGCCGAACGCCATTCGGGCGCAGTGCTCAGAAGCTGAAACGGCCGGCCTGCGGATATAACCAGTGACGGACGCTGAGCAAAAACTCAGCGTCCTTTTCTCGTCCGGAAAATCGGTAATTTGAAAAAATTAGACGGCGCTTCTGCGCACGGTCAGCCTGCACCCGGGTAACAAAAGCATGAAACAGAAAGTGACGCGAGGCGCGTTTTTTGCCCGACAGCCATGGAATAGGGCTGGCCATTCAAAAAATCATCGAACATAAAAAAAGAAGAAACGGCTTTCGTCCTCTTTAGCAATTTGTCCAGCCTTTCCCTTTGATAAAGCGTCGCCTCCCTGCGCACAATAGCCGCGAGGAGGCGATCATCTTGAAAAAAATTTGGATGCTCTTACTGCTGTTGACCCTGTCCGCCCTGGTGCTGGCGGGCTGCTCCGGAAGCGCGGACACGCTGCCCACCCCCACCCCCGGCGCCACCGACATGACGCCCCAGGCGTCCCCCGGCGCCACCGTGGGAACGGACGGCATGATGGACGGGCTGCTGCCCGGCGTCACCGCTGCCCCTGACGCAAACGACGCGCCCGCCGTGGGCACGGGCGCGGGGATTGCCACCGTGGAGGACGCGAAAAAGGATTCCGAAGAGATGGAAGACGCCGTCGAAAAGCTCTCCGAAGTGGACGACGCGTACGTGGTGGCCGTGGGCAACACGGCGGTGGTGGGCGTGGAATTTGACGCCCAGTACAAGGGCGGCGTGGACGACCGGATGAAGGGCATGGTGCTCACCCGGGTGCAGACCGTCAACAAGAACGTGACCGGTGTCGCCGTGACGGACGATGAAAAGCTGGTGCGGCAGATTGAGTCCCTGGCCGAAACGCTGGAGAGCGCCACGTCCCTCAGCGCCGTGAGCACCCAGGCGGAAGAGCTGGCAGGCCAGATCAAGGTTTACACAAAATGAGGACGGAAGCCGCCCGCACGCGGCGCTGGGCCCTCCTTGGTGCGCCGGTGCTGCTTGGCTGCGCCGGGCTGGGGATGCGTGCGGGCGGCGGGGCGGCAGGATTGCTCGGCTGCATGATGCTGAGTATGCTCCGCGGGCCCTTCCGTTATCCTTATCCCCGCCGCCGGGGCCTTGCCCCCCAACGGCTCTTTTTTGCGTGGAGCGCGGGGACGTTCGTTCTGATTCTGACGGAAAGATGCCTGAATGCCCTGTTGGCCGATCCTGCGCTGGATGCCTTATGCTATATGACGGGCGTTTTTCCCGCCTGCGTCCTGTGCGGGCAATCGCTGTTTTGGCCCTTGTCAAAATCCCGGGCGGCAGCGGGCGGAATGATTCTGTGGGCTTTGCTGGCCTTAATCTTTATCGCCGGTAGGTAATGACAGGGGTGCCGGGAACGCAGGTCTCCTGCAGCTTGGGGTTCATTTCCACAATGTCATGCACAGCCATGCGGTAGCGTTTGGCCAGGTCCCAGGTGGTTTCCCCGGGCTGCAGGAAATAGAGGGCGACGCCCTTTTCCGTTTCGGGGGCGGGGGCCGCCGCCGCGTCGGCAATCACGTCCGCGCCGGATTTCCGCACGCCCTCGGCGCTCAGATGCAGGATGTACTTGAGCTCCACCCGGTCTCCCGTGACGGCGCTGGGCTCCACCTGGGTGGCCGTCAGGGAAACGGCGTCGTCCGGCCCCGCCTGGGTGGCGAAGGCCATGCGGAAAGGTTCCTCCTGCTCTATGGCGACGGGTACGGCGCTGTCGTCGGTGAGATATACAACGGCCGTTTCCAGAATGCCTTCCACCAGCAGTTTATCCTTCTGCCGCTCGCACTGCACCGGCACGGGCCGCACAAAGCCCAGCAGCGCCGTCTTCACCCGGGGCGAACCCTCGGGCAGCTGCAGCACGGTCTTGCCGCTTTCGGCGGCCTGCTCGTTGACGGTGCCGCTGCGGTAAATAACGTGCTGGGAGGTTACTTCAATGGCGTCGCCGCCTGTGGTAAAAACGTCCTGGAGCACGGTCATTTTTTCATCCGCCACGGCCGTGACCTCGGTATACAACTGCACCTCCGCCCGCATGATTTTTCCGCCCTCGCCGTTATCCTGGCTGAGAACGGCCACATCCTTCACCACGCTCCGGGCGGCCAGGGCGTCCCCCAGGGCCCCGGACAGATTGACCTGCTGCTCATAAGGCATGGAATGCCGGGTGTAAATGAGGGGGCGGCCCGGCATATCGGAGGTGTGGTACGCCTCGATCTGGATGGTGCCCGTCACCGTGGCGCGGCCGTCCGCCCCGCCCATAATATCCTCCACCTGGGCCGAGCCCGTGGCGTACAGGGTGCCCTTTACCTGCAAAACGTCGGAAAGCTCGAATTCCTCCCGCAGCAGCGTCTGGGCCGCGCCTTCCCCCACCGCCCGCTGGATGGAGAGCACCTGGGTCTTTTTTTCCACGTCCCCCGAAATATCCTTCACGAAGGCCACGCTCCGGGGCAGGGCCGCCTCAGCAGTCAGGTACACGATGGCCCGCAGCAGCAGCCGGCCATTGAAGGCCTTGGCGCTTACATGCTGCACCTCGGCCCGGGGCTGCAGCCGCACGGCGGCGGAATTGGTGTTTTCCTCCCGAAGGGGCAGGGCCTGGGTGAAATCCGCCGTGGTTTCCAGGGCGGAAATTTTGCTCAGGTCCCCCTGGGCGTACAGCACATGGAAGGTCACCTTGCCGTCCGTGCTCACCCGGCTGCCCGAAAGCTCGCCCCCGTTCACTGCCGCCATGGCATCGGCATAGTATACCCTGGCTTCCTCCCGCAGACCCCCGGGCAGCGCCACCTCGGCCTCCACCGTCACCTGCGTGGGCTTGGCGGACAATACCTGTTCCGTTTCCATATGATCATGAATCGCTTGCCATTCCATTTCGCATTTCCCTCCTATCGCGCCTGCATCATGCCTATTCGCGGAAAATACAAAATATGCATGCAAAAAAGCCCTCCGACTTTTCGCCGGAAGGCTTTTCTGCTTCAATTCATGATTCAAAGCACGCCGAAAATCCACAGCATGAGCAGGCTGAGCCCCGTAAGCAGCAGCAGGCACGGCACAAGCAGCACCAGGTATGCCGAAACGACCATGGCAAACCGATCTTTCCAGCCCACCTTCGCCTCCTCAAACCGATCGGAGAGGGCCTGCGCGTCGTTTGGATCAGGCTTCCTCAGCCGCTTCCAGATCATGGAGCGACTGCCTCCGCATCCACTTCCTCGGCCGCGCGGTCGGCATGCCGGGCCATTTTGGGCAGCTCAAACAGGTAATTGCCGTTTTCGTCCATTTTCTTCTGCGGGAAATGGCAAGCCAGGAAATGATCGGGCTCCACTTCCACCAGAGGCGGCGGAACGCGCTTGCACTTATCGCACGCCATATAGCAGCGGGTGTGGAATTTGCAGCCGGAGGGGGGCTTGATGGGGCTGGGGATATTGCCTTCCAGCAGGATGCGCTCCTTCTTCAGGCTGTCCACATCCGTGGTGGGGATGGAGGAAAGCAGGGCGATGGTGTAGGGATGCCGCGGATCGGAGAAAATCGTTTCGGCCGAAGCCAGCTCCACCACATTGCCCAGGTACATGACGCAGATACGGTCCGAAATGTACCGCACCACCGACAAGTCGTGGGAAATGAACATGTAGGTCAGCTTCTGCTTTTCCTTCAGTTCCTGAAGCAGGTTGATGATCTGGGACTGGATGGACACGTCCAGGGCGGACACGCACTCGTCGCACACCACGAATTTGGGGTTGACCGCCAGGGCCCGGGCAATGGCCACGCGCTGCCGCTGGCCGCCGGAGAACTGGTGGGGATACCGGTGCAGCATGTATTCCTGCAGGCCGCATTCCGTCATGGTGCGCACGATATGCTCGCGCATTTGGGGAGAGCCGTATTTGTAGAACCCGTGGGTGGCCACGCCCTCTTCAATGATCTGGCCGATGGTCATGCGGGGGTTCAGGCTGGAATACGGATCCTGGAAGATGATCTGCAGATCCTTGCGCAGCACGCGCATTTCGTTGTACTTGAGCCGGGCCAGGTCGATGCCGCTGTCCCGCATGGCTTCGTACTTGGCAAACTCCGCGTTGCCGGCGTTTTTCGCCCGCAGTGCGTCGAGCTCCGCCTGGCATTCCGCCGTTTCCTTGTCGCAGGCGGCAATTTGGGCGTTCAGTTCGCCCAGCTTGCCTTCCAGCCGGTTCACCTTGGCCTTACCCTTGCCCATCCGCGCCAGGCCGTCGTGCTCCACCTGCAAAGCGTCGCGCCGGCGAACCAGCTTGTTCCGCTTCACGTTGGCGTCGTACACCTTCTTGAGCAGGGCGCAGCCTTTGCCGCCCTCGTCCACGGCGAAGAAGCCGCCCAGAATCTTGACGATGGCGTTCAGGCAGGTCTGTTCGTCGCAGGAAGCCAGGTTGTATTCCTGCAGCAGGTTGAAATCGGCCTTTTCTTCGCCGCCCACTTGATCGATCCGGCTTTTCAGCTCGGCCGCCTTATGGGAGGCCTTCTGCAGCTTGGCCTTGTATTTGTCCAGATGGGACAGGGTGTCTGCAATGTAATGGGGCGTCGTTTCGTCCAGGGTCGCGCCGTAATACATGGTGTTGCCCGCCGTCTGGGGGTAAAGCTGCAGCAGCACGCGGCCCAGCGTCGATTTCCCGCAGCCGCTCTCGCCCACCACGCCGATGGTTTCGCCCTCGTAAATATCGAGGGAAATATCCTCGTTGGCGCGGACATACAGCTGCTCCTTCTGGAAAATGGAGGACTTCGCAACCGGGAAGTATTTTTTCAGATTACTGATTGACAGTAATTTTTTTGTGCTCTGCACTGCACCGCACCTCCTTTTCGGGATAGAAGCACCGGATCAGCTGATTGTCGCCCGTGGCGATCAGCGGCGGCTCTTCCTCCATGCACTTCTTTGTGCAGTACTTGCACCGGGGGCCGAACTTGCAGCCCTTGGGCAGGGCCAGCGGATGGGGCACCACGCCGGGAATCGGCTCGATCTTCTGATGGACGGCGTCCAGCCGGGGGATGGAGAACATCAGCCCCTCCGTGTAAGGATGGCTCATTTTGCAGTTGGAGAAAATGGTGTGGGCCGATGCCTTTTCCACCACCTGGCCGCAGTACATGACCGCCACATCGTCGGCCATTTCGTTGATGACGCCCAGGTCGTGGGTAATGAAGATGATGGCGGTGCCCTTTTCCTTCTGCAGGTCGTTCATCAGGCGCAGGATCTGGGCCTGAATGGTCACGTCCAGGGCGGTGGTGGGCTCGTCGGCAATCAGGATCTTGGGCCGGCAGGCCAGGGCCATGGCGATCATCACGCGCTGGCGCATGCCGCCGGACAGCTGGTGGGGATACTGGCGGATGACGGCTTCCGGGTTGGGGATCTGCACGTCATAGAGCATTTTCAGGGCGCTTTCATGGGCCTGGGCCTTGTTCATATTCTGGTGAATCATGAAAGGCTCGCTCAGCTGCCGGTCCACGGAAAAGACGGGGTTCAGGCTGGTCATGGGCTCCTGGAAAATGACCGAAATGGCGTTGCCCCGCAGGCTGTACATTTCGTCGGTGGAAACCTTGGTCAAGTCCTTGCCCTCAAAGAGGATTTCCCCCGAATCGATGTAACCGTTGGAATCCAGCAGCCGCAGAATGCTCATGGCCGAAACCGATTTGCCCGAGCCGCTCTCCCCCACGATGCCGATGGTTTTGCCCGCCTCCAGGGAATAGGACACGTCGTTGACCGCCTTGACGATGCCCCTTTTCGTTTTGAAAAAGGTGCGCAGGTTTTTCACTTCAAGCAGTGGCATGTCTTTCCCTCCTTACCTTTCCCGGTTGGACTTGGGGTCCATCACGTCGCGCAGGGTGTCGCCCACGATGTTGATGCAGATGGTAGTGATGGCCAGGAACAGGGCCGTGAACACCCACTCCCACCAGAAGGCGTTGATGATGGTGGCGTTATTGGCGCCGTTGAGCATATTGCCCCAGGTGGGCCGGGGATAGGCCACGCCGAAGCCCAGGTAGCTCAGGGACGATTCCGTCAGCATGCAGGTGCCGAAGCTGAGCATCAGGCTCACCAGCACCACGGACATGACGTTGGGCAGGATGTGCTTGAAGGCGATGGTGCTTTCCTTCACGCCCATGGCCTTGGCCGCCGTCACGTATTCGCTTTCGCGGGCCACCAGCACCTGGCCGCGCACCAGGTGCGCCAGGCCGGGCCAGCTGAGCACGCCCAGGATGCACATGATGATGAAGATGCGCATGGTCTCGCTGATGACGTAATGGCCCATGACGGCGGAGAGGATCATGGCGAAGGGCAGGAAAGGAATGGCGGAGAAAATTTCGGCCACGCGCATGAGGAAAATATCCACCTTGCCGCCGAAATAGCCCGAAATACAGCCGATGATGATGCCGATGATGGCCTCGATGATGACGGCCACCGCGCCGATGGTCATGGTCATCTTGCCGCCCTGGATGATGCGCTGGAAGATGTTCGCGCCCCGGGTGTCGGTGCCGAAGGGATAGCCCTTGAGGCCCCAGCTGGCCACCACTTCATCGTCGTCGGCGGCATAGGTCTGGAAGGAGCCGGCGAACAAACGCGTCACGCCCTTTTTGCCGATATCGGCGGGCACTTCGGTCTGGTCGTTTTCATTGCGGCCCCAGGAATACACGTTGCCCAGGTTGGTAAGCCCGCTGTAATGGTGGGTGCCGCCCACGATCTGCACGTATTTTTCCCCTTCCTGCAGTTCGGGCGCGGGCACGGCGTTCAGGGAAAAGTCGCCCGTGAAGCACACCGAGCCGTCGCTCAGCAGCAGGGCAATGCTGGTGCCCGTGGCGGTGAGGGCCTCGATGGTGCGGTCGCCCAGGTAGGCGTTGATGGGCACGGCCTTATCGCCCACGTTGCCGCGTACCTGGCTGTACAGGTCGCGGGAGCCGGTGTACACTGTTTTCCTGGGCCCGTTGATGCCCACGATGTAGCTGAGGGTAAAGTCAATATCGTCCAGGTTCGACATGTTCAGGAACCGGTCCATGTTGGAATAGGTCTTTTTGTTGCCCCACAGGTAGCAGGAGCCGTCGTTCATCAGAATGGCGGTGGCCTGATAGCCGCAGGTGATTTTCTTGATGTTGGCCACGTCCACGCCGTTGTCCACCAGTTCCTGGGGCATGTAGGCGATGTTGGGGTTCACGTCGTTCTTGGCTTCGGCCTCGGCCTTGGTGCCGTACTGGCCCAGGGTTTTGGCGCCCCAGGCGTACACCTTGCCGTCCTCGCCGATGGCCACGATATGGTCGATGCCGGCGGCCACCAGGGCGATCTTGGCATTCTGCACCTCTTCGGGGATTTTGCCGATGTCAATGCCCGTGGTGCCCAGCTGCGTGGAGCCCCACACGTACACCTTGCCCGCGTTGGACAGGCCCACCGTGAAGGAGCCAAAGCCGTCCACCATCTTCAGGTCCTGCCGAAGCTCCTTGGGCATGGACATGAGGCGCATATTGGGCGCCATGTTCTGCTGGGTCACCTCGGTGTAAGCGTCGTAATACTTGGGCATGAACAGGGGGCCGATGAACATGATAATAAACATGACGATCAGCACCAGCAGCGCCCCCACGGCCAGCTTCCGCTCCATGAAGCCGCGGATGATCTGCCGGGTGGGGCTGATAATCTCTTCCGCGTCCCCCGCCTGGGCCCGGGCCCAATCGTCGCCTTCCACTTCCTTGGCCAGGTGATTGGCCCCGCCGTAAAACAGCCGGCCGAACCAGTTGCCCAGCGTGGAGCCCTTTTTGGAAGCATTCGTTTTTTTCTTGTCGCTCATTTCTCCTGCCTCCTCACTTGTTGACGCGCACGCGCGGGTCGACCATGCCGTAGATAATGTCGATAATCAGGTTGCCAAACAGCGACAGGGCGATGTAGAACACCTGCATCAGCATCACCACGTCATAGTCGCTGGAGCGCAGGGCGGTAAGCATGATGCGGCCCATGCCGTTGTAGGCGAACATGTTTTCCACCATCAGGGAGCCGCCGAAAATGCCCAGGAACCAGCCCACCACCAGCGACACCACCGGAATCAGGGCGTTGCGCCAGGCGTGGGAATAGATAACCACCTTTTCCTTGAGGCCCTTGGCCCGGGCGGTCTTGATGCAGTCCAGCGTCAGGGCGTCGGACATGGAAGCGCGCACATAGCGCGTCATGCCGCCCAGGGACGTGAACGTCATCACGATGAGGGGCAGGGCCATATAGTAAAGCTCGTCGGCAAATTTGCGCCACCCGGTGTAGGTTACGCCGGGGGTGCTCATGCCGCTGGCCGGGAACCAGCCCAGCTTGGAGCAGAACAGCCAAATGAAGATGATGGCAAACAGGAAGACGGGCAGGCTGTACCCCACGATAGTGATCACCTGCACCGCCTGGTCAAACTTGCCGCCCCGCTTGACGGCGCAGTAAATACCCAGGGGGATGGTGATGCCCAGGGCCAGAATGGTGGACACGATGTTGATCTTGATGGTGTTGATCATGGGCTGCGCCACAATATCCACCACGGGCTTTTTGTAATCGTAGGAATAGCCGAAATTGCCCTGCAGCAGGCCGTCCAGCTTGCCGTTGTACAGGGGATAGAGGCCCA
This sequence comes from uncultured Clostridia bacterium, assembly GCA_947624355.1. GTDB lineage: Bacteria > Bacillota > Clostridia > Christensenellales > Aristaeellaceae > RUG563. Next base: position 44,719 of record CANQKI010000003.1, read on the forward strand.
CCCAGCGCAGATAGCGGATGAGCATATTATTCGTATCCGTGCCGTACATCTGCTGATATTTCAGATAGATCTTTTCAAAATAGGCTTCCGTTTCCCCCGCGGGAATCGAATTTTTCAGGGCGGTGACTTCCGCCTTGGCATCGGTATACGCGCGGTTAGCCGGAACCAGGTTATAAATCATGAACAGGATGATGGACAACAGCACCAGCACCACCAGCATGTAGCCCACGCGCTTGAGAACGTATCTTCCCAAAATTCCTTCCTCCTTTCCTGGTTCGCAGCTTGCCCCTTCCGGGCTGGGGATTCGCAGCAGCGCGCCCTGCGAAAGCGCACCGTGGTTTTGCGGGATGAATTATCTGGAAAAGTTCCTTCTAATAAGAGCAGGGTGGGGAGGGAATCCCCACCCTGCACGTTATCGAAAAAGTGGCTTCGCCGCTTTTTCGATCCTTGCTGCGGAATATTTTCCTCCGCAAAATTTCATTTTGCTACGGAAAATTCCCCGCCCGACCGGCAAAGCCGGTCGATACGATTTCAGTCCTGCGGACGGCTTTTGGTGTCGCCTTCCGAAACTGGTCTTTCCAATCGTTTGAGTCAAGGTAAGGAAAATCTTACCACATAGCCAACTCCATCCTTATCTGAATGGAGAAGCGGCGCGCCTTTTTGGGGCGCGCCGCCCTTGTTACAGGTTGTTCGCGCCTTATTCGGCGTCGGTCAGCCAGTACACGTCCGCCATATCCTTGATGTAGTACGAGCTGTAAATGTCGTACATGGAAGGATCGATGGTCATGTTAAAGGCGAAGTCATACGCAGCAGAGCTGAAGCTGGTAGCGAAGTTGAAGCAGTTGTAGGTGGGCGTTCCGTTGTAGCTCACGCCGTAGCCGCCCTGGGTCAGCTCGTCCAGCATGGGGTTGAAGTCGCCGATGGTGTTCTGCACCACGAAGCCGGCAGCCTTGATGTTGTCGTTCTCCATGAAGCCGGTCACCAGCTGATCGGTGAATACGTTGTCGGCAGTGCCGTACCAGTTGAGGGCCAGAGGCATGAGGTAATAATCGCCCATGTCGACCACCTTGTACGCGCCGTCCTTGGAAGCGTAGGTCTTGTCGCCTTCGTACATTTCGTCGGCGGGAATCTTCTTGTAGCGCACGCCTTCCACGTAATCGTTGCCCTCGGCGTCGTACACCCAGCCGTCGGCCTCCAGCACAGCGATGGCGCTGTCCACAGAGGTGGGATAGGTGTTGAGCACCATGCCCTGGTTCATCGCGGCCTGATACATCCAGGAACCGGTGTAGTACGGGCCGTCAGTGACGCCGCCGTAGCCGCCGGTGAAGTCAAGGGCGAACTGGGCGCGATCCATGCAGTAAGCAATGGCCTCACGGACAGCAGCGAACTGCACGGGGCCCAGGTCGGCCCGGAAGCCCAGCTTGCCGTAGCCGGCGCGGGCATAGTGGGTGTACACATACTTACCTTCGTTGGCGGGATCATCGGCCAGAGCGATGGCTTCGTCGGTTTCCTTGCCGCCGGTGATGCCGGACAGGACGTCCACGCCGCCGCTGATGAAGTCAGCCAGCTGGGTCTCGCTGATGATGCGGCGATACACGATGTGGCCGATCTGGGGCTTGGTGCCCTCATAGTTGCCCTTGAATTCGGGGTTCAGAGCCAGGGTCACCACATGGCCGGCTTCGTCCCAGCTCTCGATAGTGTAGGGGCCGGAATAGGGATAGCTGTTGTCCTTGTTCCAGACGGCGTCATTGATGGCTTTCGCGTGGGTGTAGGAATCGCCGTCCTTGGCGTAGAACTCGTCGGACAGGTAGATGCCCTGGCCGTCATCCATGATGTCCACGCCCTCGCCCAGGCACATGCCCAGAGGCTGAGGATTGAAGCCGCCATAAAGGATGGCGTAGAAGTAGGACGCATAGTCCGCTTCGACGGTCGCGGAGAAGGTGTAATCGTCGATCAGATGGAAGCCGGAGAAATACTTGGAAGCGACCACCCCGTCTTCGGTCTCCACGCCATCGTTGGTGCCGTCATAGGCCCAGAAGGCTTCGTGGCCCACATAGTTCATGCCGCCGTTGCCGCTGCCGCCCGCCTGGACGCCCACGGGAGTGGCGCTCATGGGCAGGTCGGCAAGGTAGTTCTTGGCGGTGATGGCGCTGCCGTCGGAGAACTTCAGGTCGTCATAGATGGTGATGGTGTAGGTGCGGCTGCCATCCTCGTTGTCCGTTTCGGTATGCTCCTTGACAACGGTGGGGTTCCACACGTAGCCGCCTTCCTTGGTGGAAGAAACGGTCTCCAGGCCGGTGATCAGGCTTTGAACATCACTGTCGCCGCCGCCGGGAGAGGAAACGCCAAAGGAGGGGAAACGGAGACGGCCGGACAGTTCAGTGGAGTTGCCCAGGATGATGTTGTCGTCGGGCTTCTCGCTGGTCCAGTCGATCACGGCATAGGCAGGGGTCCAGTAGGGGTTGGTGGGATGCTCTTCAACGCCCTTGATCTGGGCATTGTAGAGATCGTAGTACTCGTTGGAGTACAGGGGGATTTCGGGCAGCAGGGCATTCCAGCGCTGGATGTACAGCTTCCACCAGGTGGCGTACACATCGTCTTCGGTTTCCCACATGCCGCCTTCGGGCACCTGGGTGTTGTACACCATAGCCATGGTCAGGAAGTCCAGGCCCAGTTCATACTGCTTGCCATCCTTTTCGATGTAGGCAAAGCCGGTGGAAGGATCTTCCGTCACGTCCGCGATGGAAGTTTCCTTGCCGTACTTGTCGTACAGGGAAATGTAGTCCTTCTGCCACTCCTTGCCCACCAGGGTCTTGGGCGTGGAAGCGGCTTCTTCGGCGAAGCAGGTCGCGGTGGACAGGAGCATCATCGCCGCGAGAAGCATTGCCAACAGCTTCTTCATAGGTTTTCCTCCTCTTAAAGGTTTTTCTATCTTCCACGCCCTCTCGGGCGGAAAATAGTCGCATACGGGCGGAACTTGCAATTTCCGCCCTTCAAAAATGCAGCCGCCATAGCTCAGCGCCATGTCTTGGGCCTATTTTATTTCAATTTATTCGTGTTGTCAATAGCCATTTTGCGGCCATTCAGCCCCTCCTTTGCTATATTTTTGCATTTTTATAGGTTCTGAAATGCATTTTCCCTTGTCTTTCTTCTGATTTGTCGAATTAATTGCCAGATTATACATTTTCCATGTACAATAAAAATACAATCTTTTTTTCCCGTTTTTTCCATGTTTTTCTCCCGCGGAAGCATTGCCGCCGCCCGTCCGTCAGCGGGCGACAAAACGCCGCCGCGGCGGGTTTTGAAAGCGCACGCAAAAGCTGACGCCCATACGCTGCGCCGGAATTGCTTAGCAGTCATTCGGGGATGAAGCGGGAACGATTATATTTTCAGCAAATCAGAGAATTTTTCCAGATGCCGGTCAGCCCGTTCATCGTCCCTGGCGTCGCCCATGGCGGCGCAATCGAAGCCGCCCGCCTTCGCCGCCTCCACGCCCGCGTGGGCGTCCTCCACCACCAGACAATCCTGCGGGCAGAGGCCGATCATGCCGGCAGCTTTCAGGAAAACCTCAGGATGCGGTTTGGAATGGGTAATGCAGTTGCCGTCCGCCACGGCATCAAAGAAATCCCTGAGGCCGATCCGCTCCAGAATGAAGGGCGTGTTTTTGCTGGAAGAGCCGATGGCCAGCTTCAGATCTGTCTTTCGCAGCGCTTCCAGAGTTGTTTTCACATCGTCCGACAGATCGGCGGGCGACATCCGCCCCAGAAGTTCCCGGTACCGTGTGTTCTTTTCTTCGGCAAAGGCGGCTTTTTCTTCTTCCGTATAGGTTTTATCGCTTTTTTCCAGAATAATCTCCAGGCTGGCCATGCGGCTGACGCCCCGGAGCAGGTTGTTCCTCTCCCGGTCGAAAGGAATCCCCAGCCGGTCCGCCAGGGCTTTCCAGGCCAGATAATGGTATTCGTCGGTGGAGCAGATCACGCCGTCCAAATCAAAGATAATCCCTTTGTACTTCATTTGATGACCCTCCTCTTAAATCGCAACCTGCCGAAGCAAGGCATCCATTTCGCGGATCGCGTCCCGGTCCAGCGGCATCGCATTGGCCACCTGCATGGGCGGCATGACCCGCAGTTCGTTATCGCGGCCCTGGCAGGCATAATACAGCGCGGGAACGCGCTGCCGGATGATTGCGGCGGCATCAGCGTTATCCAACAGATCCATCATGCGGGAATCGATGGAGAGGGGATGCAGATAATCCTTCGTGGGCTGCCAACGCCAGCAATAGACGCCGCCCTTCACTTCTTCGGCATGAGATTTGCCCGGATAATCGGGCAGGACCACCCGCGCTTCCGCCCCTTCGGGCACTTCCGCCTGCACGGTCACTTCGCCGTGATCTGCAATGCTCCAGGCCACCTTCCATGTGCCCGCCGGAGAATCATAGGCAATGGAAGCGTGCCTGATTCGCCCGTCAATTTTCGGGGCGATCAGCGCCTTTTTCCACCCCGGGGCAGCATTTTGAAGCCCCATGATCCGGCTGTAAATTGCTTCGCATACTGAACCGTAGGCATAGTGATTCAGGCTGTTCATGCCCGTTCCGCTGATGGTTCCGTCCGCTTCCAGGCTGTTCCACCGCTCCCAGATGGTCGTGGCCCCCAGGTTCACGGCATAGAGCCAGCCGGGAAATTCCTCCGTCAGCAGCATCCGATAGGCAATATCCGTCATATCGTTATCCAGCAGCACGGGCAGCATCAGCGGCGCGCCGGTAAAGCCGCAGGTGATCCGGTAGAAATCCCGTTCGATGCGGCGGCGGAAACCCCGGAGCATCTTTTCTTTCTCACGATAGATTCCATGCTTCAGCGCGAGCACATAGCCGGTCTGGGTATCCACCGTCAGATTTCCGCCCGGGGACACATATTCGTCCAGCAGCGCGCCCCGGATATCGCTTGCCAATGCGCCGTATTTTTCTGCATCCGCCGTTTCGCCCAGTTCCCCGGCCGCTTTGGCGGTCAATTCAATGCTGTTCAGGTAATATATTCCCTGAATAAAGGCATCGTCCGTGCCGCCCTTCAGGCTTTGGGGGCCCATGCCGTCCTGGGCAAGCCAGTCGCCGAAGGTAAAGGAATGAAAAACGAGATGGGCGCCGCCCGCCTGTTCATCCGCCGTTATCAGATATTCGGCATAATCCCGCATCATGGGGTAGTTTTCCAGAAGCAGCGCCTTGTCCCCATAATTCATATATACGTTCCAGGGAATGATGGTGCCCGCGTCTGCCCAGACGGCCCCGCCATGAACGGCCTCGCCCTTGAGGGACGGGCTGAAAGCGGGAATATTCCCCCCGTAATACAGCTGCTGATCGGCGCGCAGATCCCGCATATACTTGCGGTAAAAATCCTTGCAGTCCATCTGGTAGCAGGCGGTGTTGACGAACACCTGGGTATCCGCCGTCCAGCCCAGGCGTTCATCCCGCTGCGGGCAATCGGTGGGCACGTCCAGGAAATTGCTGCGCTGCCCCCACAGGCTGTTTTGCATCAGCCGGTTCAGCTTTTCGTGGCTGGTTTCCGCCTGCAGGGTTTCTTTCAGATCGCTGGACAGGCACAGGGCGGTGAAATCATCCGGATTTACCGTTTCAACGCCCTCGATCTTGGCGTAACGGAAGCCGAAAAAGGTGAACAGGGGCTCCACCTCTTTTTCCGTCCCATCGGAGGTATAAACAAATTCGCTCCTGGCCGTGCGCAGATTGTCCCGGTAGAAATTGCCGTTTTGCAGCACTTCCCCGGTCTGGATGCGCATTTGCTTTCCCCTGGGCAGACGGTTCACAAAGCGAATGACGCCCGCCATATTCTGCCCAAAGTCGATCACCTGCTCTCCGGCGGGGGTAAGAATCAGCTTTCCCTTTCGCTCCTCCTTCACCCGGATGCAGGGGGAAAACTGGGGCTCCGGCCTGTAATCATTTTCCGCGATCACGCAGGGAACGGCTTCGCCCGTTCCGCGGGTGTCGTCCCGGATTTCCCCGTCATAAATGCCCCCGTCCACAATGGGAGAGGAAGACGCCAGCCAGCTTTCGTCGGTTTCGACGGTCACCGTTTCGCCGCCTGTCAGAGTGATTTCCAATTGAACCGCCAGCAGGTACCGTTCTCCCCAGCGGTTGGTTTTCCCGCCGTCAAAGCCCAAACGCCCTTTATACCAGCCGTTTCCCAGCCAGACCTCCAGCCGGTTTTGGGATTGCAGCAGATTTGTCACGTCATAGGTCTGAACCCGCAGATAAGCGTCGTAATCGTTAAATCCGGGCGTCAGGTAATCCCGCCCGATCCGCTTGCCGTTCAGAAAAGCCCGGTAAAGGCCCAGGCCGGTAATCCGAAGCTCCGCCTTTTGTGCTTCACGAACGGCAAAGTCCTTCCACAGCCTGGGGCAGGAAATGGGCTTTTTCGGGGTAATCATACGAAACGGCATCTCCATTCCTCCTTCATTCATCGTGTTCATGCGCATACAGGTTTTCCCCATTGGTTTGGATGACCCGGGCATACCAGGCGGCCGAATCCTTCAGGGTTCTTTTTTGCGTGCGGTAATCCACATAAATCAGGCCAAAGCGCGGATCGTAGCCCCGGCTCCATTCCAGGTTGTCCATAATGGACCAATGGTGATATCCCAGGACCGGCACGCCGTCTTCTATGGCTTTTCCAAGGGACAGCAGGTAGCGATGCAGAAAATCGATCCGCTGCATATCGTGCACATGCCCGTCAAGGGAAACCCAGTCCATGCCGGCCATGCCGTTTTCGGTAATCATGATGGGCTTTCCGTACCGTTCATAGAAAAACTTGGGGGCATAGTACATAACTTCCGGGGTCACATTCCAATCCAGCGTGGTTTTCGGGCTGCCCTGATAAGCATCCTCCTGATACCCGTCCTGCGGCGCAGGGTAACTTACGGCACCCTGATATACATTGAACCCGTAAAAGTCAAGCGGCTGGGCAATCATATCCCATTCTTCCCGGGTAAAACGGGGCAGCCTGTTTCCGAACAATGCTTCCGCTTCGCTGCTGAACCGCCCCAGAAAAATGGGATCGGCCCACCAGCTGTTGCCCAGCGTATAGGCCCCCGGCAGCACGGCAAAGGATGCCTTGCGCGCGGCCTCGACGTCTTCCGGGGAATTGCTCCGGGGAAGGGGCACGTCGCCTGTCGGCGCCATGCCGATCATCAGCGGCTGTTTTCCCTCCTGGCGAAGCGCGGAAACCGCACGGCCATGGGCCAGATAAAAATGTCTGCTGATGCGAAGGACCGTATCCTCATCGTTCTGCTCAAAGGGGGCCATGGCGCCGATTTGCAATCCCAATCCAATAAACATCTGGGGTTCATTGAATGTGATCCAGCGCTTCACCCGATCGGACAGACGCCTCGCCACGACCCGGGCATACGCTTCAAACCACTTGGGCGAATCGGGGTTCTTCCAGCCGCCCTGTTCATAGAGCGCCTGCGGAAGATCCCAGTGATAAAGCGTCACCATCGGTTCAATGCCCGCTTCCAGCAGCGCATCCACCAGATCGGAATAAAACTGTAATCCTTTTTCGTTCACCCGGCCAATCCCATCCGGCAGCACACGCGCCCAGCTGATGGAAAAACGATAGCTTTTCAGCCCGATTTTTTTCATCAGCGCCACGTCTTCCCGCCAGCGGTGATAGTGATCGCAGGCGATGTCGCCCGTTTCTCCATGCACGATACGGCCCGGTTCATGGGAAAAATGATCCCAGATGCTTTCTTTTTTCCCGTCCTCCAGGTAAGCGCCCTCTACCTGATAGGCCGCGGAGGAAGCGCCCCAGAGAAAATCCTTCGGAAAAGGCATTCCCGTTCATCCTTTCTTTTGAAAAATGCTCCGATCTCCAAAGGAGCGGAGCAATCAGATCAGAATTTCAGCCAATCCTTCCCGCAGTAGGGATCGGTTGGCGATGAACCCCTGAAAGTGTCCCGGCCCATCAGCTTTTCCACGAGGGCGTCAAGGGTTTCATTATTGTTGGAATAGCAGTTGACGTAGGTTTTGATCATCGGAACATCCACCAGATGATAGGGATTCGCCAGGGAGCAGAACACCGTGGGCACCTCATGGACGAACCAGGGCACGTTGTTTCCATGGCCCCAGAAGGTGTACCAGTTGATGCGGTTGGTGGTTTTGTTGCTGGCGTTCTCGATGTTGCCCAGATACAGCACCGCGTCGAACTGATCGGTAAAGGGCTTGACGCCGAACTGGTAGGTGTCGAAATCCTCGGGCTGATAGAGGGTCACTTCAAAGCCTTCCGCTGTCAGCTTTTCCTTCATATAGGCGGCGATACGCCCTTCAGAGGGGCAGCCGCCCAGCACCTCCAGCAGCAGACGCCTGGTCTTGCGCGGGTTCAGCGGCAGATTGTTTTCGGTATCCTTCACCAGCGTGATGGCCTCGTCCGCCATTTCCCGGGCCCAGGCATGGTGCTGCGCACAGCCGATGCAGGCCATATCCGCTTCATCGGGCATGCGCTTTTCCATAAGGCCCAGGGCTGCCTTCATGGCCAGGATGCGGGTGACCGCTTCATCCACCCGCTCCCAGGTGAGCAGGCCCCGGCGGATGCCGTCCTTCATGTAGGCCACATCTTCCGGCAGGCTTTTATTGAACAGGAACATATCCGCGCCCGCGGCGATGGAGGCGGGCACGGCGTCCGCCCGCTTCATGGAGCAATTGAAGCCCACCATGGGCGTGGCGTCGGTGATGATCAGGCCATTGAAGCCCAGGTGTTCCCGCAGAAGGCCGGTCATCAGCTCTTTCGAGAGCGTTGCGGGCACGGTGCCCTCGGGCAGATCGGGATTCAGCGCGTGCCGCCAGGCGGGATGGTCGATATGGCCCACCATAAAGCTCATGGCCCCATCCTCGATCAGGCCGCGATATACCTTGCCGTAGGTTGCTTCCCATTCGTCGACGGACATGGTGTTGACGCTGACCAGCAAATGCTGATCCACCTCGTCCACGCCGTCGCCGGGAAAGTGCTTGACGGATACCGCCACACGGTTTTCATCCGCGCCGCGCTTGTAGGCCTTGCAGAAAGCGAGCACCTTCTCCGGGTCTTTCCCGTAGGAGCGCACGTTGATAATGGGATTGCGCCAGTTGAGATCCAGATCGCTCACCGGAGCGAAGGCGAAATTGCAGCCGGCAGCCGCCGCCTCCCTGCAGGAAACATACCCCATACGGTAGGCGTGCTTCGGATCGTCCGTGGCCCCGATCCCCAGCTGCTGGCCGAAAAACGTGCCGTCCTCCAGGTAGCCGGTGGAGCCGAATTCCAGGTTGGCGGCGCAGAGCAGCGGAATGCGGCTGTTCTCCTGCATGAATCGCAGCGCGCGGCGCACTTCCCCGGACGGGCTGGTTTTGAACAGCAATCCGCCCACATGGTATTGCAGGAATTCATACCGCAGGTAATTTTCGTCCGCCGAAAAGCCGATGGGGCAAAAAAGCTGGCCCACCTTTTCATCCTCGGACATGGAGGAAAGCGTATCCTGAACCCACTTTATCTGCTCATCCGTCAGGCAAAACGGCTTGGCTTTCAGATTCATCATCGTTCGTCTCCTTCAGGCATGAGCCTTCTTTTGCTTCATTTTTGCCAGCAGCGCCTGGATGTTGCCCAGCTGGCCGGAGAAAGCATAGAACCCCAGCACGAACACGCCCATGATGATCTGCTGCCAGCCGCCCGCGCCCAGGTTCAGGCAATTCAGGCCATAGTTGAGGATTTCCATGCCGATGGCGGCGATGATGATGCCGACGACATCGCAGGAAGCCAGGCCGATAAACATCCCCATGAACACCGGCACAATGTAGGAGAACATGATGCCGGAGGTGGACAGGCCGGATTGCGGCGTCACCGTATTTTGAGAAACGTAAATGATGGCGGCCATCCCCAGGATGATACCGGTAAAGATATAAGAAGCGCCAATGTTGCTCTTCTCGTTGATGCCGATGTTTACACCCGCCGTCTGGTTATTGGCAAGAATCTTTCCTTTGCGGCCCTGCGTGGTGAAATATACGAAAATCACAAAGGCGGCAATCGCAATGCACGTAGGCAGGAAAATGCCCGGCAAACGGCCGAATACGGCCAGATTGGCAGTGGAATAGAAAGCGCGCACGCCGTTGCCCCCGAACACCAGATAGGTGAGCGATTCAAAGAGCAGGGTCGCGCCGATGGTACTGATAATGATGGGGACGCGCCCGAAGATATACATGGACGCGGTAAAAGCGCTCAGGGCCACGGAAGTGGCCACGGCCGCCAGCATCGCAAGGATGGGGCTGTTGGTCTGCAAGCCCACGTTGCCGGCAACGATTGCAGAAAGAATCATGTTTGCGCCGGCGGAAAAGTCAAACCGTCCGTTTTTCAGCTGGAGCCAGATTGCCAGCGCCACGCAGACCGTCATGCAGGCATTGATCAGCACCTGGCGCGGCATATCGCTCTGCAGAAAGATGAGCTGACCGTTGACATAGCATTTGTCGTTGGACGCAGTGATTGCCAGCATAACGACAAACATCAATGCCGGGAACAGAAGCGTCAGCAGGGTCTTTTTGATGATTTTCATGAATGGCACCTCGTTTCTTGTGGATCGGGAGAGGCGCGCGGTATGCGCCGCGCTTGGCCGGGCAGCGCATACCGTGCGGATAATCCCTGTTACTTGGCGATATCTTCGATGGTCATATGGGCCAGGATGTCGCGCAGGCCGGCATAGGTGGCATCGGGATTGCCAAAGGCGGTCATGTTCAGCACCTGATCGGGCGTAAACATGGCGTCGGCGGCATTGCCGGTGTAGTAAATGCTGTGAACGAACACGTCCAGGTCTTCATCGCTGTTGATGCAGAACTGGCTGGTGCTGATGCGCTCGGCAGCTTCGGGCATGTCGGGGAAGTCCACGCCGTTGATCTTGTTCAGGATCAGAACCAGCGGATAGGTGACGGATTCCACAGCGGATACCATGTTCTGCTGGAAGGTCTGGGTGCCCTTGGTGCCGAAGTTGTTTTCTTCGCCGCCCTCAAAGCCGGTGGTGAAGAGCTTGATGTCCTTATCCACGCCGGCCTGCACCATCACGGGATAGACAAAGCTGGTGCCGGCCGCGAAGGAGATGATGCCTTCGATACCGGGATGCTTGGCGAAGTACGTGGTGTCCATGGGAGAGAACATCAGCACGTCCACTTCCTCATCCAGGGGATCCACGGTGATGGGCGTTTCGGCCGTCTTATTGTATTCCTCGACGGCTTCCACAAACTGCTGCGCGCCGGTCATCTGGGACGGGAAGGCCCAGACGGGGAAGATTGCCATAGACACATGGGTCAGGGGCTTTTCGGCACGGGCGTTGTATTCGAGCAGGCTGTTGAACATGGTGGTGCCGATGGTGGTGTCGTCAGGATTCTGACCGTCGGTCGCGGTGCCCAGGAAGTATTCGCTCTTGAACACGCGGTCATAGTTCTGGGTGTAGGAGGTGTCATAGTCGCACAGGTAGCCGGCCAGATACACGCCCGCCATCTCGCATTCCTCGATGATGGAATTGGTGCCCAGATCCATGGTGCAGATGATGCCGTCCACATTGGCGGAAATCAGGTTCTGGATGGTGGACAGGTTGGCGGATTCGTCGGTCTGGGTCAGCACGGCATAAACGAATTCCACGTTCAGCGCATCGGACAGGGATTCCAGATAAGCCTTGGTGGCAGTGACGGCATAGCCGGTATCCTGATAGAAGGCTACGCCGATTTTGGCATGCTTGGGTTCAGCGCTGGCAACGGACATGCAGCCCAGCGCCATGACGAACACCAGCATCAAAGCGACGAGAGACTTGGTGAACTGTTTCATGAGTAGGTTCCTCCTTTAAATGTTTTGGAATTTACGCTCCGGAGCGACGCCAAGGTGCCATCTATGTTTTACCGCCGGGCCGGTAAAATCCGAATCAGGATCAGCGGGGAAGCACGCCGCCGTGTTTGCGGCAGGTGATCAGGATAATGACGATGAAAATGGCGGCCTTTACAAAGTTGATCATGTTCAGGTCCACGCCCATGGTCGTCAGGTCATTGGTCAGAAGAACATAGGTCAGCGTACCCACCAAAGCGCTGGAAACCTTGGATTTCATGCCGCCGGACAGGGGCATGCCGCCCAGAATCAGGCAAATCATGATATCCATGGCATAGCCGGTGCCAGTGCCCTTGCCCGCGCTGCCGGTGCGCATCAGCATCACATAAGAGCCGATGGCCACGCACACGCCGAAGGCCATATACGCGATGACCTTCCATTTGGTCGTGTTCACGCCGCTTTGCGCGGTGGCCGTTTCGTTGGCGCCGATGCCGCGCGTGTACTTGCCCAGTTTTGTGAAACGGGAAAAGTACGTAACCGCCAGCGTAACGGCCACAATGATCAGAACGAGCACCAGATTATAAGCGCTTCGGTTGGCGGGACGCAGCAGGGAGGTGGGAACGGAAATGGAGTTTGTGCCGGTGCTTTCCATCAGCAACAGCTGCGCGCCGGTAAAGAAGAACATGAGGAACAGAGAAGTGACGATGGAAGGCAGCTTCAGCCACACGGCGACTGCGCCGTTGAATGCGCCGCACAGCAACGCCAGCGCCAGTACCGCCAGGAAGCCCAGGATCACGCCCAGAACACCGCCCACGGCGTTGATAATCATGATCATCAGAATGGCATATACGCCCACCTGCTGGCCGACGCTGACGTCCATATAGCCCATGGAATAGACGAACACGGCGCCCAGGGCGATGATGATGGTCGGCGCGCTGGTCTGCAGGACCGTCTGGGCATTATAGGAAAGACGTTTGCCGCCGAAAATCAGGAACAAAATCAAGGTGACCGCCAGGCCGGCGTACGCGGCGATATCATAGACGTGCTTTCCCAGAAACGCCAGGAAGGAGTTTTGCTTTTCCGCCGGATTGGTTTTCGTGCTCATTTTGTCTCCCTCCTTCATTAAATCACGTATTCGATCATGTCCGTTTCGGACAGTTCGGGACTGCGTTCCAATTCTCCGGATACCTTGAAATCCTTCATCACGATGATGCGGTCCGCCATGCCGATGAGCTCAGCCATTTCTTCGCTGATGAGCAGGATAGCCTTTCCCTGCTTCTTCATTTCACCGATCAAAGCATACATGGCCTGCTTCACGCCGATATCCACGCCGCGTGTAGGACAGTCCATAATCAGCACGTCGGACCCCTTGGCCGTCCATTTGCCGAAGGAAACCTTCTGCTTGTTTCCGCCGGACAGTGTATTGACCCATTGTTTGCCGTTATTGCATTTGATGCGGAAGGAGTCGATTTCCTTTTTGGCCATTTTCTTTTCTGCCGCTGGGCTAATGAACGTGGCGTGCGACAGGGCGGGCAGGGAAGGAAGCACGATGTTTTCCCCGATCGCCGCTTCCAGGATCAGCGCTTCTTTGTCGCGGTTCTTGGAGATATAGCCGATCCCTTCTTTGATGGCCTGATAGCAGTTTGTAATCTCCTTGCCGTTGCGCAGCACTTTTCCGCCCGCCAGCTTTTCCAGGCCGAACGCGGCGCGGCCGATCTCGTGCATGCCGCAGCCGCTGAGGCCGCCGAAGCCGATGATTTCTCCTTTATGCAGCTTCAGGGAGAAATGCTCGATGGGGCCGAACGTGATATCCTGCAGTTCCAGCGCCACCTCTGGCAAGTGCGACGTATCGTAATCTTCCCGATAGTAGGCTTCGCCGATTTCACGGCCCACCATCATGTAACGGATGCGCTGCACGGCGTCCGGCGCGTCCATTTCGGCACGGTCCAGGTGGCCGATGATTTCGCCGTCCCGCAGCACGGTCAAATCGGTGCACTGTTCCAGAATCTCATCCATATCGTGAGAAATGAAAATGACCGATTTCCCTTCATCCTTCATTTTGTGGATCAGCTTGTAGAGAATGTTGCGGCCTTCCAGCGACAGGGCCGTGGTGGTTTCGTCCACCACGAACACCTGCGTGTCGTCGGATACGCACCGCACGATCTCAATCAGCTTGCGGTCCTCGAAACCGTACTTGTTGATGCTGTCCGCCGCCTTGATGTGGGAAATGCCGAAATCGTCCAGCATTTTCTGGGCCGCTTCCGTCACTTTCTTCATGTTGACGATTCTGAATTTCGAGAATTCATCAAACTGCCCGGCAAAGATGTTTTCCGCTACGGTGCAGTCTGGAATCGTATTGGCTTCCTGCAGTACCATGCTGATGCCCTTTTCCTGGGCTTCCACCATGGTGGAGGGGTTCCAGGGCTGCCCGTGATAGAACATTTCCCCGCTGGTTGCCTTCTGCATGCCGGAGATAATGGAAGTGATGGTGGATTTCCCACTGCCGTTTTCTCCCACCAGCCCCCGAATCTGGCCGGCGTAGAATTTCATATCCACGCCGCGCAGCGCACGGGTCGGGCCAAAGTTTTTGACCACGTTCCTGACCTCGATGACGACTTCGTTGCTCATGTTCTTCCTCACATCCTGTCTGAAATTGATACGGTCGCAATGATGTTTTGTTCAGGGAATAACCTTCTATTTTAAGGAATCCCGCTTTTCCAAGCCGGTATTCCTTAAACTCAGCGGTATTTCAGCCAGCCATGCTGAATGCACTTGCGAAAGTCCCAGGCGTCAGGCCGATCCTCTGTCACTTTATAGCTCCAGTACGCGCCGCCCTCCACCTGATCCCAGGCTTCCATATGCGCGTCGGCCAGCTGACGGTATAAGGCCCGGGCTTTTTCATCATTTTCGGCGTTCTTAATATCTTCCATATTCTGCACCAGGCACCATTCGCCCACCATGACAGGATGGTGCTCCGCGGCCTGCAAAACATCTTTCAGAAAGATTTCCCGAATCAGCTTCAAATAGTTTTCCATAATCAGCCCGCCATGGATCTCCCCGCCGTTTGCCTGGTAAGCGTATGCGGAGGGCAGGCCGTTATAGGCAAACATGCCTTCAGAGAAGGTCAGGTATTTGTGCGCATCCAGCCAGACGCCGGGATATTCTTCCTTTGGCATGAAGTCCGCCCAGCGGGAAAGATCGAACTGATCCGACAGGACAATCACGGCATCCTTGGGCAATAAGGGCTTGATGCGCCGGTACACATCCAAATAGAATTGCTTTAAAAAAGTATCCGGGACAGCTTCAGACTGCGCAACGCGTTCAGGATAACGGTCCTTGAACAAAAATGCGTTCATCGCCATAATGTGATCGCTGGCGGGCTCGTTGATCGGCCCGATGCCGAACAGCGCGGGGCTGGCGGCGTATCGTTTTGCCAGTTTTTCCAGCAGCTGCAGGCTTTCTTCCACATACTCCGGGTGCTTGTGCCAGGTGCACAGGCCGCATGCGCCGCTGTTGTCAAATCCGTTCTGGCCGCCGCGCACGGAATGCAGATCGATCAGCACCTTGATACCGTATTTTTCCGCCCATTGGAAAGCCTTGTCCAGACAGTCGATCGAGGCCGGGCGCCCCGGTTCGCCATAGATATAATACGGAATGGGAATGCGCACCATATTGACGCCCGCATACGCCATAAAGGAAAAATCGTCTTCCGTAATATAGCTTTCGTAGTGCTTCCGCAGCCGTCTGCAGGCTTCCTGTTCAGGGAGCTGCGAGAAAAAGTCCAGCTCATCCTCGCCGTCGATCCCCTCGAACAATGCTGGCTGCATCCATTTTTCAAGCGAAAGCCAGTTGCCCAGGTTCACGCCCCGCAGCTTCATTCCCACCGCCTCCTTCCGTCATCTTTCCGTTTGATCCGGAAACCATCCCAAGTCGTGGCAGCGGCCCAAATCCCAGGCGTCCCAGCCCACCCAGCCGGCTGTGTTGACCGTATCGGTGAGCAGCTTGTAGCTCCAGAAGATATATCCGTGGCCGCGGTTCCAGGCTGCCAGCTGCGCTGCCGCGATCGCCCTGTACAAATCCTTCTTTTCTTCGTCGCCCATGCACTCCCGGGACGACCCCTCCATACCGTTCAGCACCGTTTGACCGCCCTTGGTGTCACGCCCTGTGGCCAAAGAATTGAACAGGCACCATTCACCGCAGATCACCGGGAAATACTGTTCCATTTCTTCGACCAGCCGATAGTAATTGTCCATGATATAGCGCACGTAGCCGGGCGCGCTTTGCTCGCAGCCCATGCCTTCGGCGTTCATCAGGTACTGATGGGTGTCCAGCCAGACGTTTTTGTAGCAATCCTCCCGCATGAAATCCTTCCAGGCCGTCAGGTCAAAGGCGTCATGCAGCACGACGGCTTTCTCTTCCGGCATATGCTTGCGAAGCTTCCAATAGGCTTCCACATAGAACCACCGCAGGAAACCAAAGGAAATGCCGGCGCTGCCTTCAGCCACTTGGGGATCCCGGGGCTTGTAGCGGTCCTGCACATGGGCGACGCTCCACAGCCATTCGTTCATGGGTTCGTTGATGGGCTGGATGCCAAAAAGGCTTTCGTGCCGGCCGTACCGCTCCGCCAGCTTTTCCAGCAGATTGAGCACAAAATCAATCTTTTCCTGGCTTTGCGCCCATTTGCACACGCCGCTGATGCCGCTGTTGTCAAATCCGTTCTGGCCGCCCGGCACCGTATGCAGATCGATCAGGATTTTCAGCCCATACCGTTTGGCCCAGGAAAAGGCTTTGTCCAGTTCTTCGATGCAGCCGATATAGGGCGCCACGTCTCCGAAAATAAAATAGGGAATCGGGATGCGGACGGTATTCAGGCCCATGGCGCGGATACGGATAAAATCGCCTTCCGAAATGTATTCTGACCGGTGCACCCGGATACGCGCTTCATAGACTTCCTTTGGCAGCATCCGGGGAAGATCGTATTCGTCCTGCGCATCGGTGTTATAAAACAGAGCGGGACTCATCCACTTTTCCAGCACCAGCCAGTTGCCGAGATTAACGCCCTTGATCTTCAATCCATCACTTTCTTTCCTGGACTTGTTTTATGCCCGCGCTTCAGCGAAAAAATGTCAAATGTGGTGGAATTCATTCCAATATAACAATAGCAAAAAAAAGCGCCCGGTTTATACCATAAATCCGAGCATTTTATCATATTTATTAGTTTTGTTGTTCGTTTCTACTTTTCCTTCCGGTCCCCGTATAATGCTCTGTACTGCTTTGGCGTCATGCCGGTCCATTTTTTGAAAACCTTGCCCATATGGCTCTGGGAAGAAAAAGAAAGGGATGCCGCAATATCGTCAAGGGATTTGGCGCTGAAAATCAGTTCATGAGCCGCCGCGCGCGCCTTCTCCCGGCTGATATAGTCGATGACCGTCATCCCCGTCTCCCTTGAAAACAGCTGAGAGAGGTATTCAGGGTTAATGTTCATGGCGGCAGCGATTTCTTTGACGGTCAGTTTGGCGGCAATTCGCTTGACGATCAATTCCCTGCATCGAATCACCAACGGGTTTTCTGTCTTAACATTATTATACTTTCTCACCGCCAAACAGTATTCCGCCTGCGCGTTTCGAAGCAGGGCACCGATCTTTTCCCAGTCCTCCTGCGCTTCGATCTGCTGGATAAACACGTCGCTCATAGAAAAGGCCACTTCCGAGGGGACGCCGCCGCGTATCGCAGTACGGGAAGAAATGCCGGTAACCACGATGGCAATATCTTTCAGGTTTCGTACTGCATCCTTTGAAACGGTGCCGACCTTATCCATTTCCAGCTCATCAAAAACTTTCAGCAGGCCCTCCAGATTCCCGGTTCGGATGCACTCCTGTTCCCGCTGCTCCTGCAGGTAGGAATTATGGCTTCTTTCGCTTTCCTGTAAATCAGCCGTAAAGGACTGCACTTTTTTTCTGATTTCTTCGTTTTGTTTCCGCATGGACGCTGTCCCCGCATTTTCCGTGTCCGCGGACGGCAAAAGCTCCGGGAGCAGATCCTGATACAAAAAGAAATCAAAGTCAGCGTATTTTTGATGCAGCAGCCGGTCCGCGCAGGTCAGGCCGACGAAGCATCCCGTGAATTCGCCGAACCGGGAATACTCATCGGAAAATTCGCTGGTATCAAAAACAGGCCCAATGGTTTTCCATCGCTTTCCGTCATCGGAATAACTGAAAAACGATTTGCGGCCTTCGATCATCAGTTTCATCCAGACCGAACCGCTTGGTGCAGGGATACGTTCATGTTCGGTCCGTTCGCCGTTTCTGATTCTGAGCACGGATAAAGCCGGCCGGCCCAGCGTATCGCTGTAATACTTCCGCAGGAAAGCGAAATTCATGTTATCGTAATACAGGATAAGCCCCGCGCTCTGCTGATAAACCTCGGGCTCAAATTCCATCCGGGTCATGACTTTTGCGTGTACGCTGCGCAGCTTACGGGCCAGCAGGCTCACCCGGTGCAGGGAACAGCCGGATTCCTGCCCCCGCATACGAAGCCAGCCGGGACGGGCCGATAAATCGCAAAAGCTGCCTGGGGCGATTCGGGGCGCGTAATACTGAATGCCCAAACAGCCGCAGTCAAAATCGTCCCTGTCCGGAATTTGCGCCGGTTTCCAGTCGGGCAGCCCGCTTCCTTCCACAAAGGTTTCCGCCATCCTTCCGCCGGACGCCAGGCGAAGCCATCCGTCCTCCGTCCATTTCATTTTCTGGATGGCCGTTTCCCGCCCCAAAGTGCAGCGCAGCTCCGGGGTAAAGGGCCTGGCGCACAAATGCACCAGATAGACTTCCCCCAGGCTCGTTTCCACATAGCTGCCATGGCCGCATTTTTGCAGATAACTCGCCGGGTTATAGTAATGCGGCTTTAAGTGATCCACATCCTGCCGCTCATTTCTTTCTTCCGGCGTCGCCGTGACGATGGGATTCATTGGGTCGCTTTCATAAGGCCCGAAAGGGTTCCGGGCCCGGGCCATTGTCACGCAGTGATAGTAGCCCGTGCCGCCCTCTGCGCACATGAGATAATAGTATTCTCCGTGCCGGGTCAGATGCGGCGCTTCCAGACATCCCCTGTCCGTGCCGCCCCGCCAGATACGCCGGGGATTTCCCCTGATTCTTTTTTCCTGCGGATCGTATTCCGCGATGCAGATTTGTCCGGGCTTTTCATAGCCCGATCTCGTTTCCCAATCGAGGGCCACCACCCATTTCCGCCCGTCCCGGTCGTGAAACAGGGAAGCGTCAAAGCCGGAGGAATGCAGATAAACAGGCTCGCTCCATGGCCCGCAAATATCTTTGGCCGTGATGAGATAATTGTCGATGTCGAAATAGCGTGCGTTCATGGAATGCATGATCCCATACACGACATAAAACAAATCCTCATCCTCGCAATAGGTAAGACACGGCGCCCAAATGCCTTTCGCGGAGGGCAGCCCCTTCAGATCACAGGTTTTTTCATCCGTCAGGACATGGGTATAAAGCTCCCAATGCTTCATATCCCTGGAATGATATACCGGAATGCCCGGGAACCATTCAAAGCTGGAAACGGCAATATAATAATCATTTTCTTTCCGGCAGATGCAGGGGTCAGCGTGAAAACCCGGCAGAATGGGATTCTGAAGCAGCATGGTATTCCTCTCCTTAAAATGCCCGCATTATTGCCCGGCTTCGATGATACGTACGCCCCAGGGCGGCAAAGCAATGACATCCTGACGCCTGATCTGTTTGTCCGTCAGCAGTTCCTCCCCGTCGGGATAACGGTAAGGCACATTCTGTACCTTTTCGCTGTAATTCAGGTAAAACCGGATCATCCGGCCCTGCTGATTGACGCCGCACTTGACGACCACCGGGTACAGATCGCTGTCCTCTGCTTTGATTTTTGCTTCTTTCAGCGCGTGCAGGCACAGCGCTTTCGTCCACGTTTCATGCATCAGGCATCCGGAATAGATCGCGGTGCCTTTGCCAAAGCGGTTCTGCGTCACGGCGGCATATTTTCCCCATGAAGGATGCACGTAGTGCGCCAGCACGTCGGCTTCTCCGGCCTGCAGCAGCTCCATCCAGGTATGGATACTGTTTTCTTCATCCAGGCCCTTTGCCTCCGTGAAATCATCCGGATCCGCATGCAACGCTGTTTTCCTTGGAACCGTGAATTCCTGATACGTGATTCCAAAGCAATCGTGCAGGAATGCCGGCTGTTCAACATGGCGGACTTTCACATGTTCATCTGTAAATCCGCACTTAACAGCTCCCAGCAGCACCCCGCCGTTTTCCGCATATTGGCGCAGTTTTTGGAGCAATTCATCCGATGCGCTGTACAGCGCCGGTACGATCAGCAAATCGTACGCAGAGAAATCCGCCGTCTCAGGAAAGATCACATCATATTCAACATTCAGTTCAAACAAAGCGTCCGCGTATGCCCGCACCACATCGTTATAATCCCGTCTGTTTCCGGGAAAACCGAAAAGCGGCCACGGCCCCATGGCCGTAAGCGCCTGATTGGAAACCAGGATGGCAGCGCGGTTTCGCTTGTGAAGGTGAAGGAGCTTTTCCCCGATTCTTTCCAGATCCCGGCCGATTGTCCGGGCCTCCCGGTACAGCCTGTTTTCCTTCAGGTCGTGGCTCAGCAGCCCTTTCCAGTAGGTTTCGCATCCGTTATGAAGGGAATGCCAATGCCAGTACATCACGCCGTCCGCGCCGCTGGACAAATGACTGAAGGCCTGCAGGCGAAGCTGGCCGTCATACGGCGTCCATTCCGGGAAACCCTGCGCTTCCGTTTCCAGCACCAGGTAATTGTCCCGTTTCAGGCAGCGCGTCAGGTTCCCGCAAAACGCGATTTCTTTGCCGGTCAAATCATCCTGCGTGGGGTGATAAATATCGCATCCGGCAATGGTCAGCGCTTCCGCCGCCCTGGGGTGATCCACATCAGGCTGAACGCCGTAAGAAAAACCGTGCCAGGCAAAATCGAAATTATGGGTAACAAACTGGTCGGGGCGGCGGTATTCATCCACGATTTTCCGCTGCCACAGCAGAAAATCCGTCACGAGCTGACGTCGGAAAGCCTCAAAAGCGGCAAGGTAGCTTCCGTTGATCGTTCCGGTCACATCCGGCAAATGATCCCAGCTATCCACACGGTTGGACCAATATGCGAAACCGAAAGCCTGATTCATCGCTTCCACTGTGCCGAATTTTTCCCGCAGGTACGTAAAGAACCGCTGCTGCACACGCTCTCCGGCAACGTGATAATGCTTGGTCTCGTTATCCAGCTGAAAACCGATCACATTCTGATACGGGCGCACAGCCTCCAGCAGTTTGCGAATGATCCGCTCTGCGTAAAACAGATAGTGCGGATCCGTGATATCCATATTCTGCCTTGGGCCGTATTTGCCTTTTCCCTGTTCGGTGACAGCGATCACCTCCGGATGCCTGGCCGCAAGCCATGGCGGAATGGCATACGTAGGCGTTCCGACGATGACGGAAATCTGATGCCGCGCAGCCGCCTCAATCGTGCGTGTGACATGCGAAAAATCGAATACGCCTTCCTGCGGCTCTTCCGTCGCCCAGGTGGATTCCGCGATACGGATCACATTCATGCCCGCGGCGCGGATCATTTCCATATCCTTTTCCAGGCGTTCCTCCGGCATATATTCATCGTAATAGGCGCAGCCATACAGAATACGGTTCATGTTCATCCTCCTCATCCGCACATCATTCTTTGTTCATGCATCTTTCCGGCGCAGCGCCGGTTTAAAACGCAGACCGTGCCTGAAAAACAGCGGATTTTTTCCTCATTTCCAAAATGGTTTCGTCCGCTATTCACGCAAAGAAATAACCGTTTTCTCTGACCTTCATCGGATGATATCCCCAGCGCCGCGTCACGATGACGGGCCGCTGCCCACCGTGCCGTTCCGGCATACCGATCCCCATTGCGTACATACCGGTTCTTCACGCGTTCACCGCTCTCTGCCAGTATTCATATACATAAACAAGTATACCACAAATATGCACAAAAATGAATTCATCGGCGTGGTTTTTTGCCGGATGAGAGAATCATCTGCTGTCATTTTTTTCGCAGACAAAAAATCTTTGCGCTGATCCGGCAAGGATGGTATTTTGTCCTTGCCAATCAGTGAAGGTGTCTTCTGCGGAAGCGATGCTGACGGGACTTGGACTGAAAGCAACTGAGGTTGAATCGCTCTGAACGGAATGATCCCTCTCCAATGATCCGGAGGCAAGCAAAAACCCGCCTGCAATTCACATTCCAGGCGGGTTGGTGGCGGAGCGGGTGGGATTCGAACCCACGGACGGTTGCCCGTCACCTGATTTCGAGTTTTTCCCGCTTCTCGGCACTTGATCGCGCCTGCCAGAAAAAATCCGAAGTTAACGGAAGTTCCGGAACCCATTGTAACACAAGCAGAATCGGATTTCAAGAGAGAAAAATGAAGAGAAAAACCTTATGTCATAAGGAGTTAGAACTTCTTCCTCCAAAAATCATGTTTTAGGAGAGAAAAAAGCAGATTGGAGAGAAACAGGAGAGAAAATGAGGGGTGTTGGAGCATACAAAGCAGCAATTTGAGGGGCAAAACAGCATTGGGTAAGAACAATTTCTGACCATGGAACCAAAAATCGTGTACGCAGCCTGGATTTCAGAGGCTTAGAATTAGAAACAGAAAACTGGGTAGCCGCTTCGCTGATTGGCAAATAAAAACGAGGAGGAACCCGTCATGCTTTCTGATAAAGAAGCCCGATTGTTACTAATCCAGTACCCAGATGGCCTCAGCAAAGAAGTATTCCGAAAAGTATGCCATGTCAGCCCAAGGACAGCAACATTTCTTCTGGAATCCGGCCGCGTCCCCTGCAAAATTCGACCGCAAAGAACACACAAGTATCTCATCTCAACAACTGACATGATCCTCTATCTACGGGACAGGGAAAAACATCCAGAAAAATACGCCGTGTCAATCCGCAGCAGAAACAGAAACCGTCGCCATAAGCCATCATGTGAAAGGCCCAGCGAAAGTCTTCTGGCTTTGTTGACGGATAATGATTACAAGCTGGCCTGTAAGGAAGCTGTGGAGGATTGCCAGGATGTCTTATCTGTTCAACAAGTGATTGGTGTCATTGGTTACTCCTACAAACGAATCATGAAATGGTGCAGTGATAAACAACTGTTTTCCATCAAAGTAAACCGTGCGATCTTAGTACCCAAACTTTCCTTATATGAGTTTATGCTTTCTAAAACGTTTCGGAACGTCAAATTGAGATCAGAGAAGCATTGGAAATTACTCAATTCAGCCGTTGCGTTTCACCAAATGAATGAAATACAAAAACTCGAAGAAAAAGAGTAAGTTCTCCCATTTGAAGCAGCAGCCAAATAATCATTGAGCTTCATTGGAACTTATGGGCGATCAGAAAGCAAGTTCTGACCGCTCATCTTTTTCAGAAAAACCAGGAATAAAAGGAAAAGAAGGCCCGGCTGGCTGCCATGCCTTTCAAAGAATCAGCCAACAGAGATATGTTTCACAGGACAATTCAAGGAAGTAAACGAAGTGCTTTTCAAAGTGGAAGCATCCGGCAGGAGAACGGGTTCATCCAGAAGATGGCCTGCTGCCGCATCGGAAAATCTGTTGCTTTTCCTGCTTCAATCAGTTATAATACGAATGGAAGGTGAGATGTGTCATGAGCGAAGAAAACAGACGGCTTGATCCCTTATCCGATTCTGTATTCAATTATATGTTTTCCGACCAGGCTCTGAAGGGGTCCATGCGGGAAATCATCAACTCCGTCCTGCGGGATGCGGGCGATACTGAAATCGGTGAGGTACAGGAGATTGCCACCCAGTATGATGTGAAGCGGCGCGGTTTCGGTTCCCATGGCGGAAGGGTGGATGTGCGGGCAAAGACGGAAGACGGAACGCTGTTCGACATTGAAGTGCAGCTCAGCACAGAACCCGCCATGAATGCCCGCTCCTGGTTCTATGGAAGCGGCATCATGGGGGCGGAATTTCACGAAGGTATGCCCTACAATCAGGTGCCCAAAGTCCGCATTATCAACCTGCTGGACTTTACTCTGCGGAAGGAACACCCGGATTATCTGCAGCCCATCAAGCTGATGTACGTAAAGAAATCAGCGGAGGCCACAGATGCTTTCCGCATCTACAATATCGAACTGCCCAAATACCGGGCAGAAAATCCCACGCTGGAAAGCGTGAAGAATGATCCGCTGAAGCGTTGGCTGTATATGTTGGATAAAGGCTATGAAAACGACCGGGAATTGGAGGTGCTTGGCAAAATGACAGAAGGGATGCAGGCGTTTGCCGAAAAATACAGGATTTCTTTGACCGATCCTGATTTGAAACGAATCTATGATCTTGAAATGAGTGCTAAACGGGATCAGGCATCGGCCCTGTACAATGCCAAGAATGAAGGGATCGAACTTGGTATGCAGAAGGGCCTTGCTGAAGGCGAAGCACTTGGGCTTAAGAAGGGCCTCGCCGAAGGCGAAGCACTTGGGCTTAAGAAGGGCCTCGCCGAAGGCGAAGCACTTGGGCTTAAGAAGGGCCTCGCCGAAGGCGAAGCACTTGGGCTAAATAAAGGCCGGGCGGAGGTCGAAGCGATTGCCGTCAAGGGTATGGCGACCCAGGGCCTTTCCAGCGATTTTATTGCCCAATGCTTGAAAATGAGCCAGGAAATGGTCGAGGAGATTCTTGCAAAGGGAAAATAACAGACTTTGAACTCAGAGGCACAAAATAATGACAGACGAGATGCGGGCGTTTGCTGAAAAGTACGGGATTTCTCTGACCGATCCTGATTTGAAACGAATCTATGATCTTGAAATGAGTGCTAAACGGGATCAGGCATCGGCCCTGTACAATGCCAGGAATGAAGGGATCGAACTTGGTATGCAGAATGCCGTCAAGGGTATGGCGGCTCAGGGACTTTCCAGCGATTTTATTGCCCAATGCTTGAAGATGAGCCAGGAAATGGTCGAGGAGATTCTTGCAAAGGAAATAAAATAATGCCATTAGAGCATAATACTCGGACAACCGGCCCGCATGGCGGTTATCTGGGTCGGTAAAGAACTTCAGCTCCTTTTCCACGAAAATGAAGGCAGCAGCGAACAAGGTCGGGAGGGGTGATGTAAAACCGGAAACAAAAAGTCTCCCCCTTTCTGACGGCGCATGGCCGCGATTGGTGACGTCCTCCATTCTGGAGCAGACGTCACTTTCCATGTTTGTCATCATGCTTGCATATGCGGCTCGGAGACCCGGGTTTTTTGCTTTGCATAAGCTCCTAAACTTAAAATTCCATAATCTGCTGTAATGACCTTTACAGCCTGACAAGGTGATCAGAACAATAAGAAATTCTGGTCGCCTTTTTCAGTTTTGGACTGAACAGCGTTGTCAAAAGACACGGCCGGTTGCCGTGTCTTTCGTTGTAATCAAATCAAAATGATTGGAGGAAAAAAGCATGGCAATCATGCGTGTTGAAAAGAACAATAACTATACCGTCATGGCAAACCATCACCTTCGGGACAAGCGGCTTTCTTTGAAGGCGAAGGGGTTGCTGTCCGTGATGATTTCACTGCCGCCCGAATGGGATTTCACCCTGGCGGGACTTGCCTGCATCAGCAGGGAGGGCATCGGCGCGATCCGGGCGGCGGTTCAGGAGTTGGAGGAGAACGGGTATATCATCCGCACCCGTCTTCGGAATCAGGCCGGTCAGCTTGGGGACACAGCCTATACGATCTACGAGTTTCCCCAGAATGAGAAGCCCGAGGAAAAGCAGGAAGAAGCTCCTCAGCAAGCGTCTGCTTCGGAATCGGCGGCCGCTCCTGCCCCCTCGGAGCCTGTGTGCAATTTCCCTGCATTGGAAAACCCGATGCTGGAAAACCCTACATTGGATAATCCTACGTTGGAAAACCCTATGTTGGATAATCCTACGTTGGAAAACCCTACGTTGGATAATCCTACGTTGGAAAACCCTGCGTTGGAAAACTGCACGCAATTAAATAAAGATATATTAAATACGTATCCAAAGAAAGATAGAAATATACCTAACGTATCTTATCCTCATCCATCAAATGTCTATCCATCCCTTCCGGATACAGCCGCCGATGAATCGCCGCAGACCGAACCTGACGGAATTCCCATTCGACAGCAAACGGAAGCATTGTCGGAGCAGCAGAAGTACCAGAGCGAACCGTCTTCCGTCCACGGTATGCGTCGGCGGCTATCCTGCAAGGAACTGACGGAAAAGATCAGGGATCAGATTGATTATCAGGCTTTGATTGAAAACGGGCGCAGGGATGAAATCGACAACATCGTTTCAATCATGGTCGAGGTGATGTCCACCCGGTGCGAATATTTTTCGATTTCCGGCAAGCAGTCCCCCGCGGAACTGGTTCATCAGCGTTACAGCCAGATCACCTACCACACCGTCCAATACGTCCTGGAATGTATGCACAAATGCGGCAGCGACATTCGGAATATCAAGCAATACCTGATTGCAACCCTGTTTAACGCCCCGGCGACCTGTGACAGCTATTACAGCGCAGCAGTTCGCCGGGATTTTGAATACTTACGGCTATAACCGGAGGAAAACATGAAATATCCAAATAGCGAAGGATACGCAGACCCGACGGCGGGCGCTGCCCTTGCGCGTATTGACTGCGAAGAACGGCTGCAAAAGC
>CANQKI010000004.1 GCA_947624355.1 uncultured Clostridia bacterium
ATCAGGAAATTGATGGGCCGGCCTCCGAAGGCTTTGATGATGGTATTGACGATGCCGTTGCTGGGCGAAAGGAAGTTCGTCAGCATGCCGCAGACGATCACGGTGGAGATAAAGTACGGGATGTAGCTGACGGACTGAACCACGCGCTTGAACGCGCCCTGCTTCAGGTCATGGATCATGAGCGCGAACACGATCGGAACGGGAAAACCCCAGAGAATGCTGTAAATGCTGATGAGCAGCGTGTTGCGCAAGACGCGCACAAAGTAGGGCGAATTGAAGAAACGCTTGAAGTTGACAAACAGGTCCTCCTCCCACGGGCTGCCGGTAATGCCCCGCACGGGAGAATAGTGCTTGAAGGCAATGATATTGCCGTACATGGGATAGTACACGAAGATAAGATAATGGATAACCACGGGCAGGATAATCAGCAGCAGCGCCTTATCCCGCTTTATATCCTTGAGCAGCCGTCTCCCCCACAACCGGATGCGTTCATTCAGCGTGGGCTTGGGAGACGACGGCGCGTTAATCGCCTGTTGCGCCATGGCAAGCACCTCGTTTCTGAAAATATTGGAAAGGCCTGCCGGAATGGTTTTTTCCGGCAGGCCCGCTGCGAAACCGTCAGCGTTCGGTCGTCAGGCGGTCATACTGCGCCTGCTTGACCGCAAGGATCTGGTCCACGCCCAGCTCCTTGACATGCTTCACGAAGTTGTCCCACTCGGCTTCAACGTCGTCGCTGCCTACCGTAAAGCGGCCGGTCATCTCCCAGATATAGGTGGACAGGTCGCCGGACAGGCCGGCAATGGTGGCGCTTTCTTCCTCCGTGGCGGGTGGCAGGGTCAGGCCGGCCACGGCGTAGGGCCGGGTATCGTCGCTGACCTGAACCATCAGATCGCGGAAGTCCTCGTCATAGCTGAAGAGCATGGCTTCTTCGCGCTTTTCGGAACGGACGAAGGGCCCGCCGACCTGGCAGCCGTACTTATCGAGCACCTCGCGGGCGGAAAGGCCGTCGGGGTTATTGGTGACAAGTTCGGTCAGGGTATAGTTGCCGTCGGCATCCTTGGTATAGGTTTCGCCCTCAATGCCGAAGTTCATCAGTTCGGTGCCCTCTTCGCTGAGCAGATAATCCAGGAAGGCCACGGCCACATCGGGATGCTTGCATTCGGAGGTGACGACATAGCCGTTCACGCTCATATCGCCCACCACTTCCACCTGCTGGGCATAGGGGCCCTTGGGCGGAACGAGCGGGATCAGCTCCGCGCCTTCCACGCCGTTGGCTTCCAACACCTGCTCCAGCATGGGGATCCGGGAAGCATAGGCCGTGAACGCGCCGATGGTGTTGCGGGCCACCTTTTCGTACATGGCCGATTCGCTGCCCAGCGTCAGGAATTCGGGATCCAGCAGCCCTTCCTCATAGAAGTTATGGAGCCAGATGTAGAATTCCTTGGCATGATCGCTGATAAATTCATACTGCATCTGATCGTTTTCATCCGGATACCAGCCATCAGACTGGAACAGGTGCAGCCCCCAGGCATTGGCCCAGTAGGTGGTGTACCAGGCATGGCCGCCCGCGGTGAAGGGAATTTCGTCGTAGGGATCGCCGTTGCCGTTGGCATCCTGATCCCGGAAGGCTTCCAGCACGGTCATCCACTCGTCAATGGTGGTGGGCACGGAGAGGCCCAGACGATCCAGCCAGTCCTTGCGGATGATGAAAGCATAGGGAGAGAAGTAGGCCGACTCGATCACGGTGTTGATGGAATAGATGTGGCCGTCGGCGGAAGTGAGGGGCCGGATGTTGGGGTAGTTCTCATAAATGGAAAGGATATTCTCGGCGCCCGCTTCGATGTAGCTCTCCAGAGGCAGGATGGTGTTTTCCTTGCCGAGCTCGGCCAGGTTCAGGCCGTTGGGCAGCAGCATGATGTCCGGCAGGTTGGTGGCGCCGGCGCGCACGCGCAGCTTCATGACCTCAGCATACTGGGCGGAAGCGGTGACGTCCCAGTTGATTTTGACGTTGGTCCGCTTCTGGATTTCCTGCCACACGGGCAGATTGTCCGCCAGGCTGGCGACGCTGCTGTCCGAGGTGGCGATGGTCAGCTCCACCTGCTCGGGGAGCGGGAAGGTGATCTTCCCGCTGGATTCGGCAAACGCACCGGCGGGAATCATCGTCGCGGCCAGCATGAGGATCATCGCCGCTGCGGCCAGACGCCTGGTCAGGTTACGGTTCTTCATGAAAGGTTTCCTCCTTTTTGTTTTTCACGGCCCTGTACGCCGGGCCTTTGTTTGGCCTCATTTTATCAATCTAAACGGAGAAAAACAACATTTGATTCTTGATTGGCATATATTTCTTGCAAAATCCGGCCATTTACCGCCCAATTTACATAATTTATATCCTCTGAAAAAACTGTTTGTTGCGTTGGCCGGCCCAATTTCTTACTATTATATATGCATGATTGAAGGACGTTTCCGTCAATCAGTCTGATTGGTTTTACAATATTTGATGAAGGAGAAATGCGCTATGAATCTGCACATTCATCAGGACGCCGCTTCCCTCGGCAGGGCAGCCGCCGCGCTGACCGCCTCTCTTCTGCGGGACGCCATTGAAAAGCGGGGCGCCGCACGGCTGGTGCTTTCCACCGGCAGCTCCCAGTTTGAAACCCTCGACGCCCTGGTGCGGGAGGACGTGGACTGGAAGAAGGTAACCATGTTCCATCTGGACGAATACGTCGCCCTGCCCGAGAGCCATCCCGCCAGCTTCCGCAAATATCTGAAGGAACGCTTTATCTCCAAGGTACCCCTCCGCCAGGCGTACCTGGTGGACGGCGACCCCGCGTCCATCCCCGCCCTGACAAAGGCCCTGCGGGAAGCCCCCATTGACGTCGGGCTTATCGGCATCGGCGAAAACGCTCACATCGCTTTCAACGATCCCCCCGCCGATCTGGACACGAAGGAAGCCTACATCATCGTGAACCTCAACGACCGCTGCAAACGGCAGCAGGTGGGTGAAGGATGGTTCGCCGGGGTGGAGGACGTGCCGAAACAGGCCGTTTCCATGACCGCGTACCAGATCATGCAGTGCCGCCACATTATTTCCAGCGTTCCCCACGGGGTCAAGGCAAAGGCCGTAGCCGACACGCTCCACAGCAGCCGGGTCGACCCCATGATTCCCGCCACGCTGCTCAAGGCCCACCCCGCCTTCGACCTGTTTGTGGACAGGGATTCCGCCGCGCAGATTGTGCCGGAAAAAATCGTATGGTTCGGGGACTGGGCATAACGAACGCGCCCAAATGCCCGAAACGCCCTGCTCCCGGAAGCCGGAAAGACGTCCGGGAGTTTTTCTTTGCAATTTGGATTATTCTTTGATATAATGATTTTAATATCCCATCCGGGAAATACGCCGTCGTGAGAGAGAGGGGGGAAAGCGTGTCCCGTTGGCTTCATTTGGGCCGTATGCCGAAAATGTTCCGCCGAATGTTCCAGCGCAGTTATCTGGTATACGCCGCCATCGTCCTGGTTTTCTCCGTCGGCCTGGCTGTGTGGATGCGTTATAACGCCGAAGAAAAATATGCCGATGCCGCGTCCCGCGCGGCCGCTTCCCTGGCCGAGATTACCGACCGCTGGCTGAGCGACAGCCAGAAAATGTCCGTCAGCGCGGGACAGATTGACGAACTGCTGCAGCTGGCTGCCCACGAAACCGCGGAAATGGACTTTTCCTCCCTGGACGCGGTGCTGCTTTCTTCGGCCCAGCACGCGCTGGTGGCCGCCTGTGCCGTGGATATGGATATTTCCCATCTGGGCGTTTATTTCTACGACCGCAAATACGTCGTCACCGATACCGGCACCCTGGGGCTCGACCGGTTTTATCAAAGCCTGTTCGCGGCGCAGGCCGATCCCCAATCCGAGTATCTCCAGTCCCTTTCCCCCGGGCGCTTCCTCTTCATCCGCCAGGGTGCCGTGGGCAATATGGCCCCCGCCGCCCCGGTTTTCGTCACGTCCGTGATTGACCGGAACGGCAAGCAGTTCGGCAATTTATTCATCTTCTGGAACAGCCGTTCCACCGCCGCCGCCCTGGCCGCTGCCGCCGGGGAGGACGTCTATTATTCCGTTTACGACGCCAGCGGCGAGGCCATGTTCAGCAGCGACAGCCAGTTCCTGCCGCTGGAAACGCGCCTGAAAATGCTGCAGGCGGCGGGCGAAAGGCCCGTTACCGTTCCGGTAAGCACCTTCAGCAAATGGAGCGTGGTGACCGGCGTTCCCGTTTCCAATCTGTACCGGCAGCTGTGGCACGGTTTTTTCGTGGTTCTGGCCGTACTGGGCGCGCTGCTGCTGGCGGGCATTCCGCTGACGCTCTTCCTCTGCGCAAAAAACTATGCGCCCATTCAGGCGCTGGCCTATTGTATCTCTCCCCATCAGGACGACGCAACCTCCCAGGAAATCGAGTATGAGGCGCTGCTCGCCGCCGTCACAGGCATCATTGCCGGCAAAAAGAACTTCGAGGAACAGTTCCTGATCTATCGGCCCCTTCTGATCAACAGCCTGCTGATGGAGCTTCTGAACGGTGCGCAGAATAAAGAAGAAACGCTCAGCGCCCTGCGGACGCTGGACGTTTCGATTCCCTTTCCCTATCTGCAATGCGTTTCCGTACTGGGCGTCAATCTCAGCCAGACGGCCATGTTGGCGCTGGCCCAGGAGCTTCGCGTTCCCGAACGCTGTGCCTGTTACGCCGCCACTTACAGCAGCCGTTCCTGCATTTTCCTTTTGAATGCGGACAGCGAAGAAACCTGCCGGGAAGCCGCCGCCATGCTGGAATCGCGCCTGGATGACGCCGCTGCCGTGCGGGAATGGGGCGCCAGCGAAATCATGGATTCCCCGGATTTCCTCGAACAGGCAAACCTTCACGCCCGGAAAATTCTGGATTACGCAGTGCCCGGCCAGGGCCCCAAGGGCTGCGACTGGCCGGCGCTGGAAGACAGCGGCGTGATGCAGCGTTCCCGGCCGGACAGCCTGCGAAACCTGTTCCCCACCTTCGCGGTGGGCAGGGCGGCGGAGGCCCGGGAAACGATCCTGGATTATTTCGACCGTATCATTGTGAACGGCTTTGCGGCCAAGGCGCATCTGCAATTCATGCAGGAATCCATGGGCTTCTGCCTGGACAGGCTGCACGGTGAATACGGCGTCTGCTGTGACGATGGGCCGCTGCGCCGCTGGTCGCCGGACGACCGGGACGCCGCGCAGGCCCTGAAGGACATCGTGCTGGACGTCTGCCGGACGCTTCAGGATGCCGTGGAGGCATTGCAAAGCCGGCGTCAGGAGCAGGAAGAACTTGCGCTGCTGGCCTTCCTGGACGAGCATCTTTTCGATGTGGATCTTTCCCTGACCCTGCTTTCCAACCGCTTCGCCCTTTCCGAAAGCGTGGTCAGCCGGAGAATCAAGGGGCTGACGGGACAGAATTTCCTGGATTACGTCAATCAGAAGCGCATCGAACAGGCTGCCATGCTGCTGCGGCAGACGGAAACATCGGTAAACGACCTGGCCGCCGCCGTAGGTTACGCCAGCGACATCACCTTCCGCCGCCTGTTCAAAAAATACATGGGTGTCACCCCCAGCGAATACCGCTCCGCCGCTCTGGCAGCCGCCGGACAGGGCGAAAAGAATTCATCCGACGGATAAAGATACAGGCGCGGCGCCGAAAAACGGCGCCGCGCTCTGTCGTTTTGCTGCAAAGGAGGCAATTCCCCTCCGTGCGTTTTTATTGTCTCTTTATTCTTTCCGGGCCAGGAGGGATTCCGCCCAGGCCATCATAAAGGGCCCCACGCCCTTGCTGTCGTCGCTGACCCGGGGCTCGCTCAGATAATACGCCACCGATCCGTCCCGCTTTTCCCCGGGACCAAGGCCGGCCACCCAGCAGATATCGGTCAGTTCGGTTTTCCCCGCCGCGTTTTTCTTCAGCTTGTTTTCTGTCAGGGAATCGAAAATGCGCAGACCGATGGGCAGGTATTTCGCCTTGTCCAGCACGCCGATCCTTACGCCCTTGAGCAGCGCGTAAGCAGCCATGGCAGAACCCGAGGTTTCGGTATAATTGCCCGGCGTTTCCCCATGATCGATGACCTGATAGAAAAGGCCCGTCTCCGCGTCCTGGTAGCGAAGCAGCCCATCCATACTTTCACGGAAAATGCCGGCCAGGGTATGCCGGGCGTCATCGTGGAGGGCGATGCAGTCCACCAGCGCCATCAGATACCAGCCGGTGGACCGCAGCCAGAAATTCGGGGACAGGCCCGTTTTCGGATCGCACCAGGGCTGCTTTTTTGCCTCGTCCCAGGCGTGATAATTGAGCCCCTTTTCTTCATTATACAGATGTTCGCGCACGACGGAAAACTGGCCGATAATATCCTGCACCCGTTTCATCCCGTCGAATTTCACTTCATATTCCATATAAAACGGCTGCGCCATATACAGCCCGTCCAGCCAGACCTGGCAGGGGTAGTTTTCCTTGTGCCAGAAATTGCCGCACACACAGCGGGGATGCTGATCAAGCCGCTGCATATGATATTCGATCGCCTTGCGGTAACGGCCGTCCCCCGTTTCCTCCAGACCGAAGAACAGAGCCTTGCCGCTGTTGATGCTGTCAATATTGAATTTCCGGCTTTCGTAATTGGGAATATCTCCTTCCGGCGTTACGTACGTTTCCAGATAGCGAAGCACAAAATCGCGATAGGTTCTGTCCCCGAGTGCGCGGTACACGTCGATGCAGCCCTTCAGGACGCAGCCGTCCTCGTAATTCCAGTAGCTTTTATAAGGCGTATAGGCTTCAAGGTATGTTTTGGTGTAGGCAGTGATATCCACAATTCCTCGCTCCTTTCCCATTTGCGGCAGATTTCTTTCCGTAAAACACAATCCGTTGTTTTCATTATCGCACAGGGGGTTTTTTCTGTCAAGCGAAAGCATTGCAAAGCACATTTCACAAATTATTTCTTTTTATAAAAAAGTACTTGCATTTTCCGGTCAATATGTAGTATAATTTAAACAAACTCGCGACGCAAATTTCTGTGTCGTGGTATTTTAAAAGAAGGAAGGGTTTTCAAATGAAAAAGTTCCTTGCCCTGGTGCTGGTTCTCGCGCTGGCACTGTCCATGACGGCCATTCCGGCCTTCGCGGAAGATGTAGAGATTCCCGATAAAATCTCCATCTTCATCGACGGCACGGTGGTGACTGCCGAAAACGGCCAGGCCGATTTCGAAAAGCGCTGGGAAGAGCTGGCCGAGCAGCGGTTTGGCAAGCATGTCGATCTGGTCATCACCCAGCCCGACCATGCCGCCTACTTCGATAACCTGCAGCAGGCCTTTGCCGATCCCGAGACCTGGCCCGATGTGTGCATCATGCCCACCACCTACTATTCCGCTTATGCCGCCGAAGGCGCGCTGTGGGATATGACGGATGCGTGGGAAGCCTCCGAAACCAAGAATTCCGGCCGTTTCCATGGCGATAACACCATCGAAATGCTCAAGATCGACGGCCGCCTCTATGGCTTCTCTCCCGCCATCGGCAACGGCTCCGTCACCTACATCAAGAAGGCCTGGCTGGACGCCGTGGGCATCGAAAAGGTTCCCACCAATTGGGCGGAATACACCGCGATGCTGGATGCTTTCGTCAACAATGACCCGGACGGCGATGGCCAGAACGACACCTACGGCCTGTCCGCCGCTGGCTTCATCGGCCCCGAGGCCCCCTATGTCAACTACCTGCCCGAATTCTACTGGGACGCCTATCCTTCCTTCTATAAGGATGATGAGGGCGTGTGGCACGACGGCTTCACCGAAGAAGCCATGAAGGGCGCCCTGGAGCGGCTGCATGAGGGCTACGAGAAGAAGTGGCTCGATCCCACCACTCTGACCAACGGCACCTCCGACGTGCGCAACAAGTTCTACGATGACACCCTGGGCGTGTTCACCTATTGGGCCGCCAAGTGGGCCACCAACCTGAAGACCAATCTGGAGTCCAACGGCCATGACGGCGAGCTCATCCCCATTCCCCCGCTGGCCGAAGCGGAGCCCTACTTCGACCGTATGCCTCCCGCCTGGTGCATCACCGAAGCTGCGGATAATCCCGAAGGCATCTTCAAGGTCTTCATCGACACCATGCTGGACGGCGGCGACTTCCAGCTGCTCTGGACCTACGGCGCGCAGGGCTGGCATTGGGATACCAAGGCCGAGACCGTGCTGGGCGTGACCTATGAAGAAGGCCAGTTCCATATGCTGGAGAACCCCAACAGCCCCGGCACCCTCTATCCCGCCAACCACATCGACCCCGTTCTGAGCCTGGCCGATTTCGCCGATCCTTCCTATGACCATCGTGCCGACGTCGTGCAGCCCGAATCCATTGCCTCCGAAGAGCTGTTCCAGCAGTACAGCCGTGCGGCGCAGCTGGTTCCCACCACGGAAGCCATGTCCAACTACAACGCTGACCTGACCACCCTCAAGAACACCCTGATTGCCAACGTGACCATGGGCGAACTGACCTATGAGCAGGCCATGGAAAAGTTTGAGAAAGACGGCGGCGCGGACTGGTCCAAGCAGATCGTGGACAGCCTGAACGCCCTGGCTAAGTAAGCCGGCGGGGGCATATGCCTCCCGGCGCGTTACCTGCGCCGACAAAAAATCATCTGGAGAAAAGCGGGCAGGAGCGGTGGCAGCATCGCTCCTGCCCCAGGGTTAATTTAGAGAAATCAAATTAAAGGAGGTCGGCGCATGACCGGTACTGTTCCAGCGGTTCCCAAGAAGAACCGCCGTGTGCTCCAGCGCATGAAGAAATACTGGGGCTTCTACCTCATGTTCATTCCTGTGCTGGCATTCGTCATCGTTTTCCATTATATGCCGATGTTCGGCATCCGGTATGCCTTCACCCAGTATAAGCTGATCAAGGCCCCTGTCTTTGTCGGCCTGGATCAATTCAGGAAGCTGTTCGGCATGAACAACTTTTGGAACGCTTTCCGCAACACCATTGAGCTGAGCGTGACAAAGCTCCTGCTGACCACCTTCCTTTCGGTTGTCATTTCTCTGCTGCTGAACGAAATGATTTCCACCAAGGGCAAGAAGCTGGCGCAGACCATCATTTACGTGCCGCACTTCCTGTCCTGGGTGGTTACCGCATCGGTTTTCCAATTGATTCTTTCGCCCACCAACATCGGCCTGGTCAATTCAATCCTGATCAATCTGGGCATCGTCGATCAGGGCATTTATTTCCTGGGCAAGAGCGAATGGTGGCGTTTCTCATATTACCTGATCAACGTCTGGCATGATACCGGCTGGGGCACCATCATCTTTATGGCGACGCTGACCGGCATCGATCCCGGTATTTACGAGGCCGGCTCCATCGACGGCGCGGGCCGCTGGCAGAAGATGTGGTACATCACCCTGCCCGCCCTGGCCAATACCATCATCACGGTGCTCATCCTGAACCTGGCCAAAATCATGAACCTGTTCGAGAGCGTATTCGTTCTTCAGAACGACGCCGTGATGGAGACCTCCCAGGTGCTGCAAACCTATGTGTACTACCAGACCTTCAACAGCGGCGCAATCCCCGATTACGGCTTTACCACGGCCATCGGCCTGTTCCGTTCCATCGTGGGCATGACGCTGATGCTGATCTGCAACTTTGCCAGCCATAAAGTCCGCGGCCGCGGCATCATGTGAGGAAGGGAGGAACGGAAGATGGAAAACAATGTGAACAAAACCGCTCCCACCCCCCGGACGCCGAAGAGCAAATGGAGCGTTTTCGCCGTGGTGAACGGCCTGATTTTCGTCCTCGTCTGCCTCATCATTCTGGTGCCCCTGTGGAAGGTGCTCATTGACTCGCTGGACCTGACGACGGGCTATGGCATGAAGCTGCTGCCCGAAAAATTCGGCCTGGCCGGGTACAAGACCGTGCTCTCCAACCCCACCCTGCTGCGCCCGCTGACAATCAGCGTGATTACCACCGTGGCCGGCACGCTGCTGGGCCTGCTGCTTTCCACGCTGGGCGCTTACGTGCTGATTCAGTGGGATATGCCGGGCCGCGGGTTCCTGGGCGTGCTGCTGCTGATTACCATGGTGTTTTCCGGCGGCATGATCCCCACTTACCTGGTCATGCGCAACCTGCATATGACGAACACCCTCTGGTCCGTCATTCTGATGCCGGCCATCAATGTGTACAACCTGGTGCTGATGCGCAACTTCTTCGAGGGCATTCCCAACTCCCTCTTTGAATCGGCCACGCTGGACGGCTGCACCCCCATGCAGACCTTCTACAAGGTGGCGCTGCCCCTGTCCAAGGCGGCCCTGGCCTCCATCGGCCTGATGTTCGCCGTCTCCTACTGGAACGACTACACCAACTATAAGCTGTACATCAACAAAGAACAGCTGTACAACTTCCAGATGAAGCTGCGCGGCATGATGCAGGGCTCCGATCTGCCCAACGCCGTCAGCGGCGCGACGGAAAACACCGTTCGCAACGCGGCCATCATCATCGCCATTCTGCCCTTCATGATCCTGTATCCTTTCCTGCAAAAGTATTTCGTCAAGGGCATCAATATCGGCGCCGTCAAGGAATAAAACGCCAACGGCCGATCTTTCCCCGCGGGCCCAAAAGGGTTCGCGGGGATTTTTTTCTGGCATTTTTCGCATATTTCCGCTCCCATTTCCAGCATAAGCCCGCGGAAAAAGCGCCATATTGCAAGGGAAATGACGAAATTTGGGGGCATGAAAAATGCGGAAGGCAGGATGGATAAAGAAAACGGCGGGCGTGCTGCTGCTGGCCATGACCGTGTGGATGATTTTTTCCCCCACGGCCCAGGCCGTGCGGGCGCTGCCGGATACGTACCGGCTGACGGTGGGGCAGCCGGTGCGGCTGGAAACCGGGGCGGCGGTGCTGTCCTCCCAGGACGAGCGGCTGTCGTCCAAGGAAAACACGCTGTACGCCGCCGAAACCGGGGAAACGGAGGTCAGCATCGATTTGTTCGGCCTCTTCCCCATCGGCAGGATGCGGGTGAACGCGGGCGAGGAACGCCGGGTCATTCCGGGCGGCCAGGCGGTGGGCGTGGCGCTGGCCACCAAGGGCGTGCTGGTGGTGGGCGTTTCCGACGTGGCGGGCAAGAGCCCGGCCCAGGACGCGGGCCTCCGGGCAGGTGACCTGATCGAGCAGATCGACGGCAAGCCCCTGGAATCCAGCCAGCAATTGACCGACGCCATCGCCGCCTCGGGGGGCGCGCCCCTGACCCTGACCTTTTCCCGCAACGGCGCGAGCCGCTCCGTGTCCCTGCGCCCCTTGCAGGACGCGGCCACCGGGGCCTGGCGCATGGGCGCCTGGGTGCGGGACAGCACGGCGGGAGTGGGCACCCTCTCCTATTATGACCCGGAAAGCAAAACATACGGCGCCCTGGGTCACGCCATCAACGACGGGGACACGGGCAAGCTGCTGCCCGTGCGGCTGGGATCCCTGATGCGGGCCGAAATCGTGGATGTGCGCCGGGGGCAAAAAGGCACGCCGGGCGAGCTGCGGGG
Source organism: uncultured Clostridia bacterium (assembly GCA_947624355.1). Lineage (GTDB taxonomy): Bacteria > Bacillota > Clostridia > Christensenellales > Aristaeellaceae > RUG563. The sequence goes on from CANQKI010000004.1 coordinate 11,529, forward strand.
CTCCTTCCTGCGGAATCAGCAGATGCTGGGCACCATTGAGCAAAACACCGAGCTTGGCATATACGGCGTGATGAAGAGCGATATCGTCAATCCCCTTTACCCGGACGGCGTTCCCGTGGGCTATCAGGAATCCGTGAAGCCCGGGCCCGCCACCATTCTTTCCACCATCGACGGCAACGGCATCCGGGCCTACAGCGTGGAAATCGTGCAGGCAGCCCGGCAATCGTCCCCCAGCCCGAAGAGCATGATTCTCCGGGTAACCGATCCGGAACTGCTGGAAAAAACGGGCGGCATCGTACAGGGCATGTCGGGCAGCCCCATTCTGCAGAACGGGCACATTATCGGCGCGGTGACCCACGTCTTTGTGGACGACCCCACCCAGGGCTACGGCATTTACATCGAATGGATGCTGGACACCGCGGAAGCGCTGGACAACGCCGCATAAAATCATAAGCAAACCCGCCGGCCTTTGCAATGAAGACCGGCGGGTTGTTATCTGCGGCCATGCGAAAAGATCGTCAGCGGTCCTGCTCCCGAAGCCAGCGAAGCAGCCATTCCCGGGGCTTTTCCGCGCGGATATTGGCCGAAACGTCGGCCGGCTCCACATAGTCCCCCTGCCGCACGCATTCGATCAGCGCTTCCGCCACATAGGCGTCCCACACGGCGGGATGAATGAAGGCAGGCTCCAGGTCGCTGTTCATGCGCCGGTTCAGGGCGTCCACCATGGTACGGTACATAAAGTGGTCGTGCCCCAGGAGCATGCCCATCCGCTCAATGCAGGAAAGGGCCTCTCCCATCTGCGCCACCGTCACTTTGCGGCGAAACCGCCACGCGCCCGTGCCGCCGCCTAGAATTTCGTCCACCGACACCCCGTACAAAAGCGCCAGCTCGGGCAAAAGGGCAGTGTCCGGCAGCGATTCGGCCCGCTCCCAGCCGGATACCGATTGGGGCGATACCCCCATCCGTTCACCCAGTTCCGCCTGGGTCAGCCCTTTTTCCCGGCGCAGCCGCTGCAGATAATTTCCGATCACCTGAAGATCCATGTGCATTTCCTCCTTTCGCTGTCAGTATACCGGAAAAAGGGGTTCCGGAAAAGCGGGCGTTTCCTGAGCGTTCCTCATAAGAATTCAGGCGCTGCCTGAACCGGAAGCCAAGCCTGGAAAGAACACCCTTGCGGAAGAACATACCGTGCGGAACAGCGCAATACACAGAAAAAGGTCGGGAAGACGGTTTCCCGTCCTCCCGCCCTGAAAGGCGGCCGCTGTTACTCGGCAGGCGCTTCTTCGGCAGGCGCTTCGGTGGGCGCAACAGCGTCACCGTTGGCCACGTCGATGTAGGACTGCCAGGTGTTGCGCATCGCTTCGGCGCGTGCAGCGGGCGTATCGGTCCGGCCATAGACGCCGTAGATGTAATCGTTGCCAAGGTCATAACCGGTGACCATATCGGAGTACCACACGAGCTGATGCTCGGGCTCCCGCATCATGGCAAGCGTTTCGTCAATGGCACGTTCATCGGAATAGTTCTTGCCCTTGTAATCCAGCTTCCAGTCATCGGTATCGCCGTAACCGGGCGTGGGATCGGTGAAGAGGTTGTAAGCGAAGGCGATCTTCCAGGCGCGGTCGGCGTCATAGTTGGCGGGGATCACGTAGATGTTGTCCTGGGGGTTGAAGAGATAAGTCTCGGCGCGGGGTCCCTTGGGGAACATGACGAAGCCGATCTCGTCTTCCATGTCCGCGTAGTCCTGACCAGCGGCATATTCTTCATGGCAGCTAAGGGCCACTTCGCCGTTGATGAAGGCGGTGTAGCAATAGTTCCATTCCGCGCCTTCGGGAGCGGGCATTTCGTACTTTTCAATCATTTCGACGATCCAGTTGGCGGCTTCCAGGAAGGCGTCCGTTTCGGCGGCATTGTAGTACTTACCGTTTTCGTCCTTCATGACGAAGCCGACGCCATTGGAGGTAACGGCGGCCTGGATGAGGTGGGGGCTGAAGCTCATCATGGCATACTTATCGGTCACGCCATCGTTGTCGGTATCCTTGGTCAGCTTTTCGCAGAGTTCTTCAAAGGCTTCCCAGGTCCAGGTGCCGTCCTTCTGCATGTCGTAGATGGAATCGGGCTCGATGTTGGCTTCCTTCAGCAAACGCTTGTTGAAGAAGATGCCCTTGCGGGGTTCGGCCGCCATGGCGCGCATAGCGTACACGTCGCCGTCCTTGGTGAACAGGGAGGCCGTGGTGGGATTCCACTTTTCCTCGGTGAAATCCAGGCAGTCCAGGGTGCTCAGGTCATAGTACAGGCCAGTCTGGAAAGGAGCCAGCTGAACGCCGGGACGGAGAACCCAAATGTAGTTCTTGCTGTCGTCGCCGTTGCCGGTAGCCAGGGCCTGGAAGTCTTCCGGGCTGCTGCTCCAGGTGGGAACGGCCAGGGTCCTGATGGTGAAGTTGTAGGTTTCTTCCAGCCAGGTACGGTAGTCGTAGGTGGCTTCCGCGGAAGCGGTTTCGGGTTCACTGTCGTGCCAGTCCGAAGACCACCAGTCGGCCACGATGATTTCCATGCCGCCAAGGTCGATGACGTTGCCGTTTTCGTCCCGCTGGATTTCAACGCCATATTCCTCGTAGGGATTCTCGACGTCTTCCGCCATCGCGGGGACCACGCTGAGCAGCATCAACGCGGCAAGGATGAGAGCCAGAGTCTTTTTCATGGGGTTACCTCCTTAAAATGAATTTGGGAACGAAGCCGAAACATGCTTTCGGCCTATTCACACGCGCTTTTGGTGCGATAGAATCAGGGATTACATCTTGATACCCGAAGCGCTGATGCTCTCCACGAAGCTGCGCTGGGCAAACAGGTAAAGGAGGAGCAGCGGGCCGACCAGCATCAGGGTCGCCGTGGAAACGATCTGCTGCTGATAGCCAACGGAAGCACCGCCCACCGTCTTACTGTTCAGCCGGTCGGCAATACCCGAAATCTGCATGGACAGCAGGTTATTTCCGCCCAGGAAGAGGCCGGAATAGAAGGTATCCGTCCACTGCCACACAAAGGCGAACAGGAAGCAGCTGACCAGGATGGGCAGCGCGTCCGGCAGGATAACCCGCCAGAAGGTCTTGAAGGTGCCGCAGCCATCCACATAGGCCGCTTCTTCCAGCGATTGGGGCACGCCGATGAAGAACTGGCGGATCATGTAGATATACAGCCCGTCCTTCAGGCCCATGCAGGTAAGGCAGAGCATGTAATAGGGAAGGGAAGAACCGCGCAGGTTAATGGCCTCTCCCCCGTTGAACAGCTTGATGATACCCAGCACGTCAAAGTAACGGAAGTGCAGATACAGGGAGGTGGAAATGGTCTGAGGCGGCACGATAATCGCCACGACCACGCACGCGAACCAGAACTTTTTCAGCGGGAACTCAAACCGGGCGAAGCCGTAGCCCACCAGCGTGCAGGCCGCCACCTGCAGCAGGGAGACCAGCACCGAAATCCACAGGGTATTCAGAAAGGCGGCCGGGTACTGCATCAGGTCGGAAGCGGTTTGGTAATTCTCCGTCGTGAGGTGGCGCGGGATGGTGACGACGGTGGAATCGTACAGATCGCGCTGCTGCATGAAGCTGACCGAAATCTTATCCAGAATCGGCTGCAGAATCATGAAGCACAGGGCGAAGAGCAGCAGGAACCGAAAGAAGGAATAGGCCCCTTTCCGCGCCTGTTTGCGCATCAGATAGCCCCCGGATTTTTTGTTCCGGGCCCAGAAGCCCTGATGCTTGAAAGCGGGAGACGGCTGATTACTCATAGGACTGCACCACCCCTTTGGAAATGATGAGGGCGCTCACGCCGATCATGGCCACAGCCACCGCGAAGTAAATCCAGGACATGGCGGACGCGAAGCCGTAATTCATCTGAAGCACCATGGTATCGTGGATCTTCGTAATCACGTCACTGTCCGTCTTCATGAAGAAGTCGATGATGGTGTAGATGATATTCACCAGCATCAGGGGGCTGATCATGGGGAAGGTGATTTTCCAGAAGGATTCCCACTTGGTGCAGCCCTCCACGTCCGCCGCTTCATACAGGCTGACGGGGATATTCTGCAGGCCGGTCAGGAAGATCACGATCTGGATACCGGAGGCCATGACGATGTCCGTCACCTCGCCCACCAGATCGAACACCACATCCAGCACGCCGCCGCCGATGCCCGTAAGCCGCAGGATATCCATCAGCCCGTCGCTCAGGCGGAAGGGAGAAGATTCGGAAATCATGTCCTGCAGGCCGGACATCAGGGTGTTGTTCGTTTCCAGGCCCACCAGCACGCCGCTGGACAGAATCACGGGCAGGAAGAAGATGGCGCGGACCAGGGCGCGGCCCTTGAATTCCTGGTTCAGCAGCAGCGCAATCATGAAGCTGACCACCAGAATGGCGATGGCGTGACTGGCCATGCGGCCGATTTCCGTAAGCAGCATCTGGTTGAACTGGGGGTCGATGGTCAGCGCCCGCTTATAATTGGCGAGGCCGGCGAAGGTGTTGCTGTAGCCCTGCGGGCTGATCCCCACGTCACACAGGCTCATCCAGAAGGAATTTATCAAAGGATACAGCAGGAAGCACAGGAACCCCAGAATGAAGGGCATAATGAACAGATACCCCGATATGGCGCGGCGGGTCCTGATGGTCAGATGCTTGCCTTTCATTGTGCGCCCTCCTTTACGGCGAAGCTGCGGGCGGGAACGGCCACACCGTCCGTCTCGATATCGCTATAACCGAAGTTCACATATACCTTGGTGCCGTCCTCATAGGTGGTAACGCTCACATTCCCATCGCGCACATGATCCACCATGGCCTGGGAGAAGGTGCCGCCCAGCTTGCCGGCATAATCCTGATAGGTGCTCAGGATACGGTCCCGGGCAAAATCGAAGTTGGAGCCGAAGTATTCGGTGAACCAGCTTTCACGGATGCTTTCCGCATCTTCGGCAAACACAGTGAAGTACAGCCCGGCGCCCATTTCGGCGGAACGAAGCAGCTCTTCCTCAAAATCGGGCTCATTATTCAACGAAGTGCCCGTGTAGGCCACCTTGCCGTGCACCGCGATGGGCCAGAAGGGAACGTACTGATCCACAATGCCGTAGCCGACGCTGTCAAAATCCGTATCGGTAACGATGTCGGCATAGGGCAGAGCGTAGTCGTTGCCGTGGCGGATCATGGTCTTCATGCCGCTGGCCTGGGCGTTTTTGAGGGCATCGGCCTGCATGGCCTTGCTTTCCTCGCGGGTCACCAGCGCCTTCGCGTCATAGTCGGCGGACAGCATGTAGCCGATATCCCGGAAAGACACGCCCGCCGCGTCATACTTCCCGGCCGCATCCTGCAGCACCTTTGCCCCGTTGACCATCAGGCTCGGGCGCAGGAGGTAGAAGGTGTCCCGCCAATCGGGATCGCCGTACCAGATGGAGGAATATTCTGGAATTTCCGCTTCCTCCCGGGTGGTGAACTTGGCCGCGTCGCGGATAGCGAGGAACCCCTGGGCAATGCCGCTGTCGCGGCCGAACTGGGTCAGGCCGTCCAGGTAAAGAGGCACGCCCTTTTCCTTCGCATAGGCCGTCAGGGCTTCCAGTTCCTTCGCGCCGCCCAATTCGCCGATCAGGGAGACCTTGTTGAGCACGCGCTGGTTCAGGCCGCCGTTCATCCAGCCGCTCAGCTTAAAGCTGACATTTTCCATGCCGTTTTCCAGCAGATCGGCAAGCATGGCCTGGGCCTGGGAATAGCTGCTCAGCTTCACGGGCAGATTGGTGGGCACGCCAAAGCGCTGCTGCACCTTGTCGATAGCCCCCAGGGCCTCCACCACCACGGGCATTCCGTCCGTCCGGCGGTCGGCCAATTCAGGATACCTCTCCGTCAGGTACTGGCCGTAAGCCTTGCCCATGGATACGTAATCGCCGGCCTGAAGGAAGCGGTAACGCTGCACGATGCTGACATCGGGAAGCTGCTGTTCAAACATGTAGACGGCGTTATTGGTACGGTCCGACACGTCGTAGGCGTCGCCATGAACGATGGTGTAGGAAGCGTTTATGGTATTATAGGAGCCGTTGCGCCCGGAGATATCCGCCGAAATCCCGGCCCAGGAGGAGCCGTCCTCCAGGAAGCAGAGGAAGGAGGCGTCGCCCTTGGAAACGCCGAACACGCCGTAATCGATGCGGGTTTCGTTGGTCACCTGGGTGCGGATGGAAGCCCAGTCCCAGCCGTACAGATTGGCGAAATAGGCGTTCTGGGTGGTCTTGCCGTTATTGAAGTTGATGATGCCGCCGGCGCCGTCGGGCACCAGCATAAACCCGGTTTCATCCGTGCCGCCCGCGCCGAAGGCCGGGAGCACGGCGATGTTGGTAATGGGGTAATCGGCATAATAACCGATTTCGCTCATGGGCATTTCCACCAGCAGGTCGTTTCCGCTCAGGGAATAACGCAGCGTCACGTTGAACACTGCCGACGCCGTGGTGCCGCCCGAATTGACGTTTGCCATGTCGTATTCCCATTCTTCCTGGGTGTATCCGACCTCGGCAAAGTACCCTTCTATTTCGCCCTTCAGATGGTCCTTTACGGTGTCCCGCAGGATGTAGAGAATACTGTTTTCCAGTTCGGGATATTTGGCAAGCAGTTCTTCCTTATTATCATTATCGGTCTTGCGGAGCTTGTTGATATCCTTCTTCTGATAGTATTCCTTCACGTTCTTTTGCGCCTTGCTGGGCATCTGATCGACAAACTGATTGAACCGCTCTTCGGTAATCGCCTCGGGAATATAGAAGGTGCGGCTGATCTTGCCCAGGGAGTAATCGACGCGGATGGCGTCGCCCTCCCGGGTAACCTGATACACGCCGTTCTGCACCGAATATTCGTTGGAAGAGAAGAGCGTCCGCATACCGGTGTTGGCCGAATAGGTCACCGTCACGTTGGACTGCAGCCTGTTCTTTTCCACGGGCAGGGCAATGGGGTCGCTTTCCGCGTCGGGCGGCGAAGAATGCCATTCCTGGCCGCTCGCTTTATCGGTTACGGTAAAATGCGTCGTCGCGGGATCCAGCTCGAAACGCAGTTCGTCGTTCTCCAGCACGAATTCTTCATCCGTTTCGGTATAGCCGTATACCGTCACTTCTTCTCCCAGGCCTTCCCCCGACGTATCAAACAGCGGGATAATGACGTAATGCGTCAGAAGAACAACAGCGACCAGGAGAATGACCAGGATTATCACGCGCCAAAGCCATTTCCGCTTTTTCATCCTTGCATCCTCCCTTTCTTAGTAGAGCCTGAATACGACTTCCTTGTAGAGGGAGGCGAAGTACCCCACGCCGTCGCCCACAAGGCTGAAGAACAGCAGAAGCAGGAAAATCACAATAGCCATTCCGATAATCGTGATGAAGAGGAAAAGCAGCGTCTTGCCCAGGGAATAGTCATGAATCATCATCATGCCGGTGATGATGAGCATCCCGCTCCATATAAGGCCGAGACCGTTGAGAACGGTGACAAACACGCTTTCATCCGCCGTCACCACGTTGCTGATGGGAATGGAGATGAGCTGGAGAATCACGTAAGGCGCCAGGGCGTACGCCGTGGCCATATAGACGTCCTTCAGGCGACCCTTGCCGTCAAAGAGCGTCGTCAGGCCCCAGTTGCACACACAGAAGATGCCCAGCGGCAGCAGAATGGACAGGCACTGCTGCAGGATGTTCACCTCGGGCCAGTAGACGTGGTTGAACATGAAGTTGGTATACTGGAGCGTCATGAGCCGCGTTACCAGCGTCATAAACACCAGGAAATTGGCCGCCGCGAGGGAGCCGCGCTTTTCGTGAATCAGGTCCCAGAAGCCGTCGAAGGGATGGGTCATCACATAGAGCGCGTACTTCAAAGTGGAGAAAAAGCGGGCCCAGCCTTGCTTGTTGATCACTTTGCGAACCAGCGTACTCATGCCTCATTCACCTCCCGCACAACTTTCTTGATGCGCCTGATGACAGGCGGAAGCAGAAGCAGAAGCAGCACAACGGTAAAGATCCAGCCGATATTCTGTTCCACAATTTCTTTCCGGTGGAATTTCCAGGCCTCGGAGTAGTTTTTCGTATCCCGGGCGATGCGGAAGTAGTCCTGGGCCTCTTCGTATTGCTCCTGCTGGAGCAGCGCCCGGCCCACACCCACGTAGGCCACATCCAGGTTGCTGTTTTGCTGCAGCACCTGCTGCCACACATCGGCGGAAGCGTCATATTCGCCCTTGCGGTACAGGTCGGTGGCCTCATAGATGAGGGTGCCGTAATTGGTAGGCGTCATGATTGTTACGGCGCATTCCTGGGCGTCCAGCACCAGCAGGTCGGTATTCATGTGCTCCAGCGCCACGGGCCGGATGAAATAGCCGTCCATATTGCCGATGCCGCCGAAAGCCCAAAGCAGGTTGCCCTGCTGGTCATAGCCGAAAAGCCGGTTGTGGGTGGAATCCAGGGCCACATAGATTTCGTTCTGCAGCGCCGTGATATCCACAAACCTGCTGGGGCCGGAATTGGTAATATTGAGGTTGCCGGCGGCCCACTGCTGGTCGCCGATGGGCAGGGTGGCAATGCCGTTTTCCACCAGGATGTTGCTGCCCACGCCGTTCAGGCGGCGGATGGGCTTTGCCTGGCCGCCCTTGAGCTCGTTTTCGTCAAAGGTTTTGGTAACGACGTAGAAGAAGCCCTTCTCGTCGATCGCCACGTTGTCGTATTCGGTGGGCACAAAGGATTCCTGCTGCGCGCGCTGCTCCTTCGTGGAAAGGAGCTTCCAGATATATTCGTACCAAACCACCCGAACCTCGCTGGCGCCGATGAAGCCGGAGAAGGTGCCGTCCATTTCGTATTTGATCAGGCCCTTGTTGACGTTCTTGCCCTGCACATACAGGCGGCCCGACGTATCCGCCACCAGCTTGGAGGGCAGATATTCCTGGGTCTGATCAAAGGTGGCGTCCTCCGGGCGCACGAAAATGAGGAGCACGTTGCAGTCCTTATCCGTTTTCACGATGCGGTGATTGTTGGTATCGGCAATGAACATATCGCCGTTTTCAGCCACGAAAATATCCTGGGGACCGGAAAAGGTATTGGGCTCGCCCTCCCCCGCGAAGGAATCGATGATCCGAACGAGGGAATACTGCAGGCCATCGCGTTTGACCTCCAGAATGCGGTTGTTGCCCGTATCGCAAATGTAGATTTTATCCCCCTGCACGAACAGGCCCTGAGGATTGCGCATGGGCGTTTCCAGCCCAAGGGAACTGGAGGTCAGCACGGTTTCCGGGCGGTAAGCGTCCGGCGAATGGAGAATATCGCCCCAGTAATCGTAAGTGTATGTATAGCTTACTTCCACGCCGTCCAGGGCCTGGGCGGCAATCGGGCCGGCCAGAAGACAAACCGCCAGCAGGCAAACCATCAGGCGCTTGAATGCTTTTTTCATCGCGGTCTTCCTTTCTGTGCGTTAATCCTTCAGGCCCGAAGTGGCCATGGTTTCAAGAATCTGGCTTTGGGAGAGAATGAAGGTAACGATGGGCACCAGCATCACGACCACCGTAACGGCCGCCGCCTGACCGGTGCGGGCAATGCCGCCGGACTGAATCTGCTGGAGCGCGTACACCAGCGTCTTCTTCGCCTCGGAATACACCACCGTGGAGGCCTTGGTGTTCCACAGGTTCTGAACGGAGAAGATGATCAGCGTCAGCCAGGCGGGCTTCACGTTGGGCATCACGATGGTCCAGAAAATTCGGAATTCCTTCGCGCCGTCGATTTTGGCCGATTCCAGCAGCGCCGTGGGCAGGCCCTCCATAAACTGCTTCATCAGGAACAGCCCCATGGGCGAAGCGAACGCGGGAAGGATAATGGCCCAGTAGGTGTCGATCATGCCCAGCCGGCTCATCAACAGGTAATTGGGGATGGCCGTCACGTAACCGTTGAACATCAGGGCCACCACAACCACGTTGAAGAACGTTTTTCCGCCCGGAAAATCGTACTTGGCCAGCACAAAGGCGGCCATGGACGCAATCAGCAGATGCCCCACCGTGCCGAGCACCGTAATCATAACGGTGTTGGAAATATACCGGGAGAAGGGCACCCAGCTCTGCCCCAGCGTCACCACGAGGTCGGAGAAGTTATCCAGGGTGGGATGCCGCGGGAAAAGCGTGGGCGGGAAGCGGAAGAGCTCATCCAGGGGCTTGAGCGCGCTGCACACCGAGAAAACCAGCGGGAACGCCATCATCAGCGCCACAATCAGCAGCAGCAGATAGATACCGAAATCGCCGATGCGGGAACGGTTGGGCTGACGGCGCCGGTTGGTTTTTTTGCCTGCGTTTTGCAGCTTGGCAACCTTGGCGGGAACAACGATCTTGTTCTGACTCATGTTCCAACCCTCCTCAGCGCGTTCTGAATCGCCTTGTTGCAGAAGATCATGACCAGGAACAGCAGCGTGGCAATGGCCGACGCGTAACCCATGTCAAAACGGGTGTAGCCGTAGTCGAACAGGTGGGTAACCACCGTGCGGGCAGCATAGTCCGTGCTGGGGTAGCCGGCCAGCGCCATGGGCACGTCGCATACGCCGAACGCCTGGGTAATGGCCATGACCGCGCCGAACAGAAGCATGGGCTTCATGTTCGGAAGCGTGATGTAATACAATTCCTGCCAACGGTTGCGGATGCCGTCCACATAGCCGGCCTCGTACTGGGCGCGGTCCACGCCCTGCAGGCCGGCCACGAAGGCCAGGAAGCCCGAGCCCATGCTCATCCACAGAATGACCACGATGATAACCGGCATGATGTATTCCGGGCTGAGCAGCCACAGGATCGGCTGATCGATGAACCCCAGATTCATCAGGATGGAATTCATATAGCCGTAAGCATCGCCGCGGAAAATGATGGAGAAAATGTAGTAGGCATTTCCCGCGATGGAAGGCGCGTAAAACACTACCACGGCCGCCGTGCGGATCCACCTGGGAAGCTCGTTGATGAACCAGGCGAAGGCAAAGGAGAGGATGTAGCCCAGCGGGCCGGTAATGACGGCAATTACAAAGGTATTTGTAACGGCCTTGAGGAACACGTCATCCTGCAGAATCAGATTGACATAATTCTGGACGCCGATGAATTTCGCGGGTTCCAGAATGTTGTAGTAGGTGAAGCTGTAGAAGATGGACGTAAGCATCGGCAGGATGTAAAACGCCACGAACAGAATCGCATAGGGCAGCAGGAACAAATAGCAGACTTTCATGTGCTTCGCCTTGTCCCATGCAATTTCGGCGTTACGTCTTTTCAGGGCCGCGTACTTGCTGATAAACTGGCTCATTGCTTCTTCCCTCCTCCCTTGTTATTCCAGCGGCAGGCCGAATTCCTGACGCTTTTTGATAATCTCTTCATTAATCGTGCGGGCGTAATCGAGAATTGTTTCGCGCTGGTCCGTCCGTTCGTTGACGACCTTGCGGATGGCGTTGGTCAGGTGGCGGTTGGTGTAGTAGCCGCCCGCGACCTCGCGGAAGCCCACGGCCCACTTCATCTGCTCGCGGATGACCTGCAGCTGTTTTTCGCTCCAGGCGAGCTGCTCGATAGCGGCGCGGTTAGCCGTGGCGTAACGGGCGGAGGAACCCAGCACGGATTCGATTTCGCGGCCGAAACGCACCTGGGCGTCCGTGGATACCCACCACTTCATGAACTCCCAGCAGTTCTTTTTGATCGTTTCGTTGTCCGTTGCGATCATCATGCAGCAGGCGCCCTGGCTGTGGCCGGAATGATCGATATAGGTGACGCCGTTCTCGTCCGTCCTCTCGGTGCCCGGCAAAATGGCGATATTCCACAGGCCGCGGATTTCCGGGGCGGACACAGTCAGGGTGTTGAAGGTGGTATAGTCGAAGATGCCCATCGGCATTTCGCCCGAACGGAAACGGCTTACGAAGTCGAAGACCGTCGGCAGGCCATAGTCGTTGTAAAGGGAGGTATACATTTCGAAGGCCTTGACGCCCGCCTCCGTGCCGACCGTAGTCTTGAGGGCGCGTTCATCGTAAATCGTGCCGCCGTTCTGGTAGAGCATGGCGTAATAGGTGGCCAGATTGGGGTTGACGATATCCGGATAGGGAATACCGATGGCCATGTTCGCGCCCTGCAGTGTGGGCAGCATGGCAATCAGCTCTTCCCAGGTCTCGGGCACCGGGAGGCCGTACTCTTCCAGAATATCCGAACGATAGAACAGCACGTTGCAAAGCTGCGTTTCGGGAAGGGCATACAGGCCGCCTTCAAACTCGAAGGCCGCATACGCGCTGGGGTAGAAGTCCGCCAGCACTTCATCCACGCCTTCAAACTGCCGCAGGTCCTCCGCGGAGTGGCGCAGAGCATAGTTGACGGGGTTCCACGAATCGGTGGACACCACAACGTCCGGGCCGTTTCCCGCCACCACGGCGCTGAGCAGCGCGCCCGGGTCAACCAGCTTCACGTTCACCTTGATGCCCGTCTGGGGCGTGAAGGTATCGTCCACCATGGTTTTCAGGATGGTGCTCTGGTCGCGCCCGGTCAGGATCCAGATTTCAATCGTGTTGTCCGCGGATTCCGTGCCCGTGTAAACGTCGCCCAGGGCGTTATAGTCCACCTGGTAGGAAGCCACGCAGGAACGGATTTCGTGCAGCAGCGTGGTGAACATATTTTCACGCTTGACGTTGACCTTGGCGTTCGTGCCCGAAATCACAATCTTGTCTATATCCAGCTTTGTCTCGCTCATGGACTGCATAGCCGTACCAAGGGAGGTGATATTGTCCTTGAAGTTCGTGAAGACCTGAGTGATCTTGTCCGGATCGTCCACAAAGTCTTCCAGCTGAACGGCGAGGGTCTGGGCGACGGCCACGCGGTCGGACTTCTGGCCGGTGATGCGCACGGCGTCGTCCACCAGCTTATAAAGGATCTTGCTTTCCAGCGCCATCGCGTCGATGACATCGGGATATACATCCTTCAGTTTATAATCCCGGAAACGGTCGGGCGTCACGCCGGTGAGTACCAGGATCTTGCGGTAAACCTGATTGAGACGGTAAATGCTCTCATCCATAGCGGAAAGAATGCCGCCCATATCCCCCATGGTGGCTTCCAGGCGCACCGTGTGAGTGCCCTTTGTCAGATAGAACTGATAGGGCGTCCCCTCCTGATCGGAAAGCGTCATGGAATTCCAGGCATTGGCATAGGCAAACACGATATTTTCCATCTCGGCGAAGGGGATCTCCCCGTCCAGATAGAGGGAACGGCAGGAAAGGCTGCCGCGGGAATAATTCTGCCGGGCTTTGATGGTGATGTTGTAGAAGCCGTCCTCCGGCACGGAAAATTCCCATTCAATCCACTGGCCGGCATTGCGCCAGGCATCGCCGCCGATATAGTTGAGGACGGTATGATATACATCGTAGGGCTCCGTGGCGGGAGAAGACCGGTCATACCGGGGATAAAGGGAGGGCGAAGAGCGAACGGTGGAATCCTCTCCCTGCACGTCCTCCACATACCCTTGGGCGGCGGGAGACATGCCGCCCGTCGGCTTTGTCGCGAGATATCCGTCATAAGAAAGGCGTTTAAAAGGCGCCTCCAGCGTGAGCGAACCCAGGATCATCGGTTCGCTCGTCGCTTCCAGTGTCAGGGTATTTTCGCCCTTTTCGAGATAGAAGCGGTAAGGCTCGGTATTGTAGCCGCGGGAATCCTTGCAGTAAGCGCTCTGCCAATCGAACACTTCGGTCTGCGTCGGGCGGATTTCGTTGCCCTGGTTATCCGTGCGCACCTCGCCGCCGTTCCCCCACATGCGGGTGAAGGTAAGGGTATCCGCCCCCGTAAAAGGAACAGCGCCGTTGATATAAAGCGCTCGCTCCATATCCACGCCGCGGGAAGGGACCGTTTTGTAATTGAGGCTGATGAAATAAAAGCCGCTTTCGGGCGCTTCAACCTTCCATTCGGCTTTGGATCCGCTGGCCATATACAGGCCTTCCTCCTGCATCTCCACTCCATCCGCGGGCAGAACGGAGGAAACGTCCACTTCGATGGTGGACTTTGCATCATTGGCCGCGGCATGGTCAGCCAGGTAATTGGCATAGGTATTCTCCCGGCCGATTCCTTCAATGCCGACGGACAAATCCGCCCCGGCGTATTTGTCGGCATAGCTTTCGGTACCGCTGGTCAGGCTGATGGCAACCACAGCGCCAATGATGATGACCAATGCCGCTAACCACTTGACCCATCGTTTACTCCAGATCCGTTTCATAACGCCAGCTGACTCCTTTTCAAAGCACTTTTCTGCCAACCTGTACTTTTGCGCGCGCAAACAAACCATTTCATAAGGGTATGATACAGTTTTTGCGATGCAAATGCTACTCAAATATTGCTCTGTTTGATTCAAATTTTGCTTGAAATATCGACCATTTTGTATTATAATTCGTATGGAATGAGACATTTATTTCTGTTTTTTTTTAGATGATTTTGTAGTTTTTTCCGCTTATGGCCGCTTTGTGTACGCCGTATGCGTGCAGAAAATGCAAACCGAGGTGATCGGTCTTATGGATGAAGAGCGGGTTTTTCAGCCGGTGAACAACCGAACCCTGATTAACGAAAAGGACGCTTCCCTGCTTCGGTATGGCTACCGGATTATGCAGGACACCTACGAATTTGTAAGTTATCCTTCGAATTCCTCCATCAGGATCTGGAATTCCGCTACGGAAAGCGATCATTACGACACGCATCATCATTCCGCGGTGGAGGTCATCATGGGGGTGCGGGGTTCCGTACAAATCAAGGTGCCGCAAAAGGAATTCGCCGTTATGCCCGGCGAAATCCTGTTTATTCCTTCCGTGATGCCCCACAGCCTCACCATGGGCGAGAACAGCGAAAGACACCTGTTTCTATTTGAAATGGACTGCCTTCTTTCTATCCGGGATTTTTTGCTGCTCAACCCCATGCTGGCCTCCCCCATCTATCTGACAGCCTCTTTCGCTTCCATTGATTCCGTCCGGGCGCTGCTGAACCGGATCATTGAGGAATATCATACCGACCACCCCCTGAAAAATATGGTTATGTATACGCTGCTGTTGGAAATATACACCATTCTCGGGGACGAATACCTTCTTTCCTCCGCCGAGGGGACGCGCCTGCCGCTTGGAAAACGAAAGGAATATTGGGAACTTTTGCAGCATGTGATCGAATACGTGGATCAGCATTATATGGAAGATATCACGCTGGACGCCATCGCAACGGAGGCCGGGTTTTCAAAGTATCACTTTCTGCGCCTTTTCAAGAAGCTGACAGGCGATACCTTCTATCACTACCTGTGCCAGAAACGGATTGCCATGGCGGAAAACCTGATGCGCCTTTCGGATTTCAGCATTTCCCAGATTGCCATGCGCACGGGCTTCAATTCCATTGCCACATTCAATCGGATTTACAAGGATATCCGGGGCATGACGCCCTCGCAATACCGTTCGCTCTACCATTTGCCCCATACGCTTCCCTCTCCCGGCGGCGCAAGGTAGCCCTTCTTTCCCGTTCGCTCAACAAAAAAACGCACGGCGTTCGCCTTGAACGATCCGTGCGTTTGTTTGTGTCGTGAATTACCGTCCCACATGAATGCGGGTCAGGGCGCGTTTGAGCTTGGCCTCGACGATGGCGTAATTCCGGTCGTCGTGCTGCAGGGCGCGAAGCTGCTCCTCGGCGTGCTGCTGTGCCCTTTCGGCCCGGGCCACGTCGATGTCCTCCCGCCACTCAAAGGTGGTGGCCAGCACCCGCACATTGCCCCCGCTCACGCTGAGCAGCCCGCCGTTGCAGGCGGCGGCGCGGGTATTGCCGTTTTCGTCCGTCACCCGGGCTTCGCCGATGCCAAGGGGCGCGGCGTAATCGATGTGCCGGGCCAGGATGCACACATCCCCGTTTACCGTGCGCAGGATGATTTTTTCCGCCAGGCCGTCAAACACCATCCGGTCGGGCGTCACAATCTGCAAATGAAAGGCCGCCATGGTTATTCACCCTTCTTGGCCTTGGCCACCGCTTCGTCGATAGTGCCCACAAAGAGGAAGGCGCTCTCGGGCAGGTCGTCATGCTTGCCTTCGATGATTTCTTTGAAGCCGCGGATGGTTTCCTTGAGGGGCACGTATTTGCCCTCCATGCCGGTGAACTGCTCGGCCACGGAGAAGGGCTGGCTGAGGAACCGCTGCACCTTGCGGGCCCGGGCCACGATCAGCTTATCCTCGTCGCTCAGTTCATCCATGCCCATGATGGCGATGATATCCTGCAGCTCCTTATAGCGCTGCAGAATGCTCTGCACCTGGCGGGCCACCTCGTAATGCTCCTGCCCCACGATTTCGGGGGAGAGAATGCGGCTGGTAGAATCCAGGGGATCAACGGCGGGATAAATGCCCAGGGAGGAAATGGCGCGGCTGAGCACCGTGGTGGCGTCCAGATGGGCGAAGGTGGTGGCCGGAGCCGGGTCGGTCAGGTCGTCGGCGGGGACGTACACCGCCTGCACGGAGGTAATGGACCCCTTCCTTGTGGAGGTGATTCTTTCCTGCAGCGCGCCCATTTCGGTGGCCAGCGTGGGCTGATAACCCACGGCGCTGGGCATCCGGCCAAGGAGGGCCGACACCTCGGAACCCGCCTGGGTGAAGCGGAAAATGTTGTCGATAAAGAGCAGCACGTCCTGGTTTTCCCGGTCGCGGAAATATTCGGCCATGGTGAGCCCGGACAGGGCCACCCGCATACGGGCTCCCGGGGGCTCGTTCATCTGGCCGTAGACCAGGGCGGTCTTGTTGATGACGCCGCTTTCCTTCATTTCGTTGTACAGGTCGTTGCCCTCGCGGGTACGTTCGCCCACGCCGGCGAACACCGAAAGGCCGCCGTGCTGCTTGGCCACGTTGTTGATCAGCTCCATAATCAGCACGGTTTTGCCCACGCCCGCGCCGCCGAACAGGCCAATCTTGCCGCCCTTGGCGTAAGGGGCGATCAAATCCACCACCTTGATGCCCGTTTCCAGGATTTCGGTGGAGGTTTCCTGCTCCTCATAGGTAGGGGCAGCGCGATGAATGGGCCAGCGCTCCGGGCTCTCGGGGTCGGGCATATCGTCAATGGCCTGGCCCAGCAGGTTGAAAATGCGGCCCAGGCACTGGTTGCCCACCGGCACCGTAATAGGCCCGCCCGTATCCACCGCGTCCATGCCGCGCACCATGCCGTCCGTCGCGTTCATGGAGATGCAGCGGGCCACGTTGTCGCCCACATGCTGGGCCACCTCTGCCACAATCTTTTTGTCGCCGTTCTGGATTTCGATGGCCGTCAAAAGCTCGGGCAGATGGCCGTCCTCAAACCGGATGTCCAGCACGGGCCCGATGACCTGGACGACCTTGCCCACGTTCTTTTCGCTCACGTTCGGTTGCTCCTTTCCCGATGCTTACTGCTCGGCACCGGCAACGATTTCGGTGATTTCCTGGGTAATCGCGCCCTGGCGGGCACGGTTGAATTTCAGGTGCAGGTCGCTGATCATGGTGCCCGCGTTCTTGGTGGCGCTGTCCATGGCGTTGCGGCGGGCGGCCACCTCGCTGGCAAAGGAATCGCACAGGGCGCTGTACAGCCGCCCAGCCAGAAAATCAGGCAGCACCCGGCGGAGGGTTTCGGCGGGGTCGGGCTCGTAAACGGTGTCCACGGGCTTTTCATCCGCTTCATGCCCGGCGGGCTGAATGGGCAGCAGCTGTTCGATAGCAACTTCCTGGGCCATCATGGAACGGAAAGAGGTGTAGCAAAGGAAAATTTCGTCATATTCCTCTTTTTCGTACCCGTCGATGAGCCGCCGGGCGATCCTGTAACACAGGCTCACCGACAGGCCCTCCACCTTGACAAACTCGTCGCTGAGCAGTTCCACGCCCAGCCGGTGATACTTTTCAATGGCCTTCCGGCCGATAGGCAGCGCGCACCAGGGCGTTCCTTCGCTGTGGGCGGCCACACCCTTGAACACGTTGTTGTTGTAGCCCCCGGCCAGGCCACGCTCCCCCGCGATGATGACATAGCACCGGCGCTTCACCGGCCGGACCGCGGCAAAGGGAATATCCTCCCCCTGGCAGCTCCGCACGGCGGCGGCCATGGCCTCATGGGAAATGGCGGCGTAAGGCTTGCTGCTCTCCATGCGTTCCTTGGCCCGCCGCAGCTTGGAGGTGGCCACCAGCTGCATGGCCTTGGTGATCTGCATGGTGCTTTCCACGCTCTTGATGCGCAGCTTGATGTCCTTCATGGACGCACCCGCCATAAAATCCCTCCTTTTTGGGGCTTCGCCCCAAACCCGACCAGGGGAATGATTCCCCTGGACCCCACACCTGCGGAACGGAGTTTACCCTCCTGCACACAATGTGCCGCTGTTGCGCTTTATAAGGTTCACAAAACTCCCGACGTTTACCCCTTCGTCTTCAGGAAGTCCTGGGTGTACGCTTCCAGGGCAGTCTTGAGGGCGGCCTCGGTGTCGTCTGACAGGGCGCCGGTGTCGCGGATGGCGTCCAGCACGCCCTGATGCTGGGCGGCCATGCGGGCATAGAGGCCCTCCTCGTACTCGGGCACGTCGGAAACAGCCACTTCTTTCAGGAAATCGTGGGTGACGGCGTAGAAGATGCACACCTGATCCTCCACGGCCACGGGATGGCTGCGGTTCTGCTTGAGCACGGCCACAATGCGTTCGCCCTGGGCCAAGCGGGCCTTGGTGTCGGCGTCCAGGTCGGAGCCGAACTGGGCGAAGCCCTGGAGCTCGCGGTACTGGCTGTAGAGCAGCTTCAAACTGCCGGCCACCTTCTTCATGGCCTTGATCTGGGCATTGCCGCCCACGCGGCTCACCGAAATGCCCGGGTTCACGGCGGGCATGATGCCGGAGTGGAAAAGCTCGGTCTCCAGGAAAATCTGCCCGTCGGTAATGGAAATAACGTTGGTGGGAATATAGGCGGAAACGTCGCCCGCCTGGGTCTCGATAATGGGCAGGGCGGTAATGGAGCCGCCGCCGTAAGCGGGGTCCACCCGGGCGGAACGCTCCAGCAGCCGGCTGTGAAGGTAGAACACGTCGCCGGGATACGCCTCGCGTCCCGGCGGGCGGCGGATCAGCAGGGACAGGGCGCGGTAGGCCACCGCGTGCTTGCTCAAATCGTCATAGACGATGAGCACGTCCTTCCCCTGATCCATGAAATATTCCGCCATAGCGCAGCCGGAATAGGGGGCGATGTACTGCAGCGGGGCCAGCTCCGACGCCGTGGCGCTGACCACGATGGTGTAATCCATGGCCCCGGCAGCGGTCAGGGTGTCCACCAATTGGGCCACGGTAGAGCACTTCTGGCCGATGGCCACGTAAATGCACAGGCAGTCCTTGCCCTTTTGGTTGATGATGGTGTCCAGGGCGATGACCGTTTTGCCCGTCTGCCGGTCGCCGATAATGAGCTCGCGCTGGCCGCGGCCGATGGGGATCATGCTGTCAATGGCCTTGATGCCCGTCTGCAGCGGCACGGAAACGGACTTGCGCTGGATAATGCCCGGGGCATTGCGCTCGATGGGCCGGGTCTCATGGCTCTCCACCGGGCCTTTGCCGTCAATGGGCTGGCCCAGGGCGTTGACCACGCGGCCGATGAGCCCCTCCCCCACGGGCACGGAAACCACCCGGCCCGTGCGTTCCACCACGTCGCCCTCCTTGATGCCCTCGTCCGAGCCCAGCATGACCACGGCCACCGAGTTTTCCTCCAGGTTGAGCGCCATGCCGTATTCCCCGTTGGAAAACCGGACCAGTTCGTTGGCCATGCACTGGTCCAGGCCGGACACCCGGGCGATGCCGTCGCCGATCATGATGATGGTGCCGGTATCCGCCTGGGTGATGCGGTTTTCGTAATTTTTGATTTGCTCCTTAATGAGCTTGGAGATTTCTTCAGGTTTCAGCTGCATTCAATCACCGCTTTCATCATTCGCGGCCCGCCCGCGGCCGCCAAACAGGGCGTCCTACCGTTCGTCCCCGGTCATTTTTGCCCGGATCTGCGTCAGCCTGCCCTGCAGGGTGCTGTCGTAGCGCTTGCCGTCCATTTCCAGCAGCACGCCGCCGATGACGGAGGGATCGACTTTTTCGGAAAGGTGAATTTCCCGGCCCGTCATGGCGCAAAGCTTTTGAATCAGCCCCTTGCGCTGGGCTTCATCCAAGGGCGCGCCGGTGGTTACCTGGGCCTCCAGCACCCCGTGATCCCGGTTGTAATTTTCCCGGAAGGCGCTTTCGCAGCCCTCGAATTCACCAAGCGCCCCGCGCTCGCAGAGGATTTTGAGGAAATTCAGGAGGTAGGGATGCACCTGGCCCCGCAGGGTATGATCCAGAATGCCCACCCGTTCTTCCTTGCTCAGGGACATGTTGGACAGCAGCCGGAAAAAATCCTTTTCCTGCCGGAAAACCCCTTTGAGGGCGGCCAATTCCTCCAGTGCCCGGCCATCCAGCTTTTCTTCCGCGCACAGGGCGTACAGGCCGTCGCCGTATTCACGGGCCAGTTCGGTCACTGCTCCTCACCCACGTTCCTGATGAATTCATCCACAAACTGCCGGTGATCCTCGGGATTGATTTCCCGCTCCACCACCTTGGAAGCGATGCTCACCGCCAGATCGGAAATTTCGCCCCGGACGTCCTGGAGCATCTGCTGCTTTTCCCGGGCGATTTCCTCCTCCGCCTTCTGCTTCATGCGGCTGGCCTGGCCGCTGGCTTCGGCCATCATCTGGTCGCTGCGGCGCTGGGCCGTCTGAACGGCATTACGAACCAGGCCGTCCGCCTCTTCCCGGGCGGCGGCCAGCTTCTGCTCGTAATCCTGGCGCATTTTCGCGGCCTCGTTCCTGTCCTGGTCGGCATCGGAGTAGATTTTGTCCACCTGGGCCTGCCGGGCGTCCATCACCCGCTTGACGGGCTTGAAGAGGAAGCGCTTGAGGATCAGGAACATAATGAGCAGATTGACAAAGGAAATGAGAATATCCCAGATATTAACCGAAATAATGTCCAGGCTCTGCATACGTTTGCCTTTCTATCCGGCGTCAGGGCAGCAGGCCGGATTCCTTCGCCTTGGTCAGCGCGTCCAGCAGCCGGTTGACGAACAGGCCGGGGGCCACGAAGATGAGCAGGATGCCGATGACCAGGCCGTACAGGCCGGTGGTTTCGGCCAGGGCGCAGCCCAGAATCAGGGTGGACGTCACCTGGCCCTTGGCTTCGGGCTGGCGGCCCACAGCCTCGCAGGCCTTCGCCACGGCGTTACCTTCGCCAATACCGGGCCCGATACCGGCGATGAGGGCCAGGCCCGCGCCGATGGCGCAGCAAGCCATGATGATACCGATTGCAAGTTCAAGCATGATGGGAAACCTCCTTTAGAATTCAAGCCTTCGGAAAATTCCTGTATTCCAAGCGGAAAAACCGCGAATATAGGCTTACGCCACGGGCAGGGCCTTTTTCTTCTTCTTGGCCTGCCGCCGCTCGTAATCCTCCTCGGGGAAGCCGTTGGCCACGAAGAGCATGGTGAGCATGGCGAAGATGAACGCCTGCATGCACCCGCTGAACAGATCAAAGTAGAGGGACAGCACGGCCGGAAGGCCCACCCGCAGGAAGGGAATCTGCCCCAGCACGCCGGGGAGCCACCCCAGCACCATGCGGCTGAGCCCCTGCAGGGCCGAAGCCACCAGCGTGGAAATCACCATGCCGGACATGACGTTTCCGTAATGACGGAAGGACATGGAAATGGGCGTGGCAAATTCACTGATGATATTGAGGGGAGCAAAGAAGGGAATGGGCTCAAAGAAACTGCGGACGTAAGGCCACAGGCCGCCCTTCAATTT
Organism: uncultured Clostridia bacterium; assembly: GCA_947624355.1. Classification (GTDB taxonomy): domain Bacteria; phylum Bacillota; class Clostridia; order Christensenellales; family Aristaeellaceae; genus RUG563. The sequence goes on from CANQKI010000004.1 coordinate 33,340, forward strand.
ATAATAGGTAATCAGGATGAAGACCAGGATGGCCCAACCCGCCACGATGTTGATATCCGACGTAGGCGGGAACAGGCCCAGCAGGCTGCTCAGGCTGGAAAAGGCGCTGAGACCCAGAATGGCGCACACAAAGGGCGCAAAGGCCGAAAACCGGGCGCCCATATTGTCCGACACCAGGGTGCTGACCTTTTCCACCACCCATTCGGCGGCCAACTGCCGCTTGGAGCCCGGAACGACGGCGATGCCGTGGGTCATGTACAGGCACAGCCCCAGCAGGGCGATGATGACCGCCAGGGAATTAACCTGGGCCTCGGTGATGTAGAGGTCCTGCAGGGGCATGGGGACGGTGAAATAAATCAATGCGCCCGTGATGGAGATGCCCTCTTCCACCGGTTTCGTCGCCACCTTCAGGGCCATGGCCAGCACAAAGGGCACAATCATCATGGCCAGCAGCAGGCCGTCCACAATCCGGAATTTCGTCTTCTCATTCATGGGCTTCCGCCCCCTTTTTCCTGGCAAAAATGCCGTTCATGAAAATCACAATCCTTGGAAACAGCAGCGGCAGCAGCGCCGCCACAGGATGCACGAAATCCACGGCCACGGCGGCCACGGCGTACGCCGCCAGCAGGGCCATCCGGCCCATGTAGGAAAGCTGCATATTCCGTTTGGCGCGAAGGGCCTCGGGGCTGATGGGCTTTTGCTTTTTCTCGTCCGCCTCATCGCCGTTGGCCTCTTCCCCGTCCGCCGGTTCTTCCTCAGGGGGAAGCTGCATACCATCCATGTTTTCCATGGCCTTCTGCACGGAAAGAGCCATCAGGAAGAAGTTAAGCACCGCCATGGCCGCGCCAAGCAGCGCCCCAAGCAGCACGGAAACATGAAACAGACCCAGCATCAGAAACACGCTGACCATCAGCGCGGTCAGCACCGCGACGCCCAGGGCGATTTTCCCGGTTTCCTGTTTTACCGCGGGCTGCAGCTTCATATCCGTCTCCCTCCTTCCAAAGAAATATTTTACCGCATTTGCCCAAATTGTCAAGACGGGCGGGCGCGTTTATTTGCAGTGGGTTTTCACAAAATCCCGCAGCATTTCATCCACCTTCCGGTTGCCTTCCGGGGAGAAGCCGTGGCCCTCGCCGGGGAACATGTGCAGGCGGGCATTCGGGAAGGTTTTTTCCGCCCGCTCGCTGTAGGAAAGGGGCACCACGGGGTCCTGATCCCCGTGGAAAATCACCGTGGGCTGCGTCAGGGCGGGAATCAGGGAAAACACGTCCAGCTCCCGCATGGAGGTAAAGAACACCTTCCCCAAACGCAGACCCCAGAAATCCACAGTTTCGGGGATTTCATCCACATTCGGCAGCCGTTTGCGCCAGTCGTCCGCCACGCAGAGGGCGGGAAAGAGCAGCGAAAGGCCGCATACGTCCTTCGGCCTTTCCGCCGCTACCAGCACGGATACCAGGCCGCCCATGCTGCTGCCGAAAAGGAAGATATGTTCCTTGTCCACCAGGGGATTTTCCCGCAGCCAGGAAAGCAGGGCCAGGGCGTCCTCCCGCTCGGTAAAGAGCGTCATCTCCGTGGAGGGGAAGCCGCTGGTATCCCGGGTGCTGCCCCCGCAGAAGGTGTATGCCAGGGACGCGATGCCCCCCTCCGCCAGGCAGGCGGCGGTGTTTTCAAAATCGGTCATGCAGCCATTGTAGCCGTGGCTCATGAGCACGGCGGGAAAGGGGCCGCCGCCGTCCGGCGTGCGGAACACGCCGTGCACCGTGCGGCCGTGATGGGAAAGAACGATGGGCTTCGTTTGCATATTCGTTTTTTCCTTTTCCTGAAACAGCCAGGGGAGCATATCGTATACATAATCCCAGCAATCCCGGTAGGTATGGAATCCGTTTTCCTTCAGACAGTAGCAGAGGCTGCCCTCACCGGGCTGATCCCTCATGACAAACCAAGGCGCGCGATTGGCCAGCTCATGCACCAGGGCATCCATGGCATCAAAGGCGATATCCTGGTCCCCCGTGCAGGCCAGCACCCGGTAATCCCCCGGCGCGACCCCGGATTTTTGGACGGCGGCCACAAGCGCATCCGCCGTTTCCCGGGTGCGGGTCAATCCGCCCTTGATTTCAAGGGCCCAGTAATCCCCGCTCATGGGCAGGAAAACCCCCACATCCTTCAGGCATTCGGCCAGGACGCTCCAGGTGGTTTCCGCGCCCATGGAAAAGCCGCCGAAAGCCCGGCGCATCCGCTCGGGTACCGTCCGGAAGCGGCGGTCCACAGCAGGAATCAGGTCTTTTATCAGCTCCCGGGGAAAACGATGCGTCAGGGCGCAGGCGTCCCCTAAGTCCCGATGGGCGCTTTCGCGGCCCGGCAGCAAATAAGTAGGCGTCACCACGATCAGCGGCGCGGCATGTCCCGAAGCGATGCAGTGATCCAGCAGGTTCTTCAGGCCCGATTTGCCCTCCAGGCCGCCGAAAACCTCTTCCTCGTTTCCCCCGCCGCCGTGCATCAGGTACAGGACAGGATAGCGTGCCCCGGGATTTTCATCATAGCCATAGGGCAGATAGGCCAGGGCGTGCTTTGGAATTGCCGCGCCGGCCTCCCCCGTTTCATAGGTAAATGAAACCAGGGTTCCCGCCCGGTCACAGGGAGACAGAAAACCGTCCGGCAGCGGTTGAAAACGCATACGCTTCAGCTCCTTTGGTTTGTCGCCGTGCTCGCATCCGCGGCCCGGCCGCCTGAATTCATTTTACCATATTTTCCCGTTTCTGAAAAGCGGTACGAAAAAGAAACCGACATTTTCAAGTTATGCCGCTGTTCGTACTGTATAAACCTTTACGCATAAATTGACCGCCCGGTTTCCGAGCGGTCATTCTTATTATTTACTCCCGATCTTCTCCCGCACATGCTGGGCCAGCATGGCGAGAAATTCAGCGTTGGTGGGTTTGCCCCGGTCAGCGTCCACGGAAAGGCCGAAGAGGCGCTGGATGGCGCCCAGGTTTCCCCCCAGCCAGGCGCTTTCCACCGCTGTGCGCAGGGCCCGCTCCACGGCGGCAGGGGTGGCGGCGAACCGCTCCGCCAGCATGGGATACAGGCCGTCCTTCATTTGGGAAAGCAGCCAGGGCGCGCAGGCGGACATGGCGGCGGCCTGTGCCGCATAGCGGCGGCCCAGAAGGCGGGTGGACATACCCAGGTCGTCCAGCAGCGTTTCGGCGGCGGCAAGGCGTTTTTCTTCGGAAGCCGCCGCAAGGCCGGGCAGCGGATGCAGGGCGTTTTTTGCCACGCAAAGGAAATCCGTGTCCCCGGCAGGCCATTTCAAGACCGCGTCCACGCCCCGGGCAAGCACCGCCTGGGCAGACGAATCATCCCCCATGACATTCAGGTACAGCACCCTTGGGGGCGCGGCCATGCGGGCCAGCGCGTCCAGGAGCGACAGGGCATCCATCCCCGGCAGCACACTGTCCAGAACCAGAAAATCGGGCGACAGGTGGAATATCTCCCCAACCGCGTCCGGACCGCCTTCCTGCCCGCCCAGAGGATAAAAGGCCGGATCACGGAGGAGCAGCCCCTCCAGCCGCCGCCAGTCCCGGGACAGGATATACGTTCGGGCGGTCAGCACGGCTTTTCGGCCTTCCTTTTCCGGTGGGGAATATTGGAAAAAATCACGGAAGAAAAGGTGATGGCCAGGGCAATGGCGCAAATGCCCATGATGGCGGCAATGCCCACGTTCAGCGCCTGGGAATAATCCCCCTCCACAATATAGCGCATGGTACGGTACAGCCCGATTCCGGGCACCAGGGGAATGAGCGAACTGGTCAGAAACAGGGTGGTTACCTTTTTCATGCAGCGGGCCAGGGTTTCGCAGGCCACAGCGATAAACATGGTGGCAATGAAATAGGCCATGGTGGTCTGCCGCAGAAGCAGAAACAGGCCGTAACCCACTGTGGCGACGACGGCGCTGAGGAAGATGGTGCGCCTGGGTTGATTCAGCATCAGCGAAAAGCAGATGGAAGCCGCAAAGCAGGACAAAAGCTGCACCCACCAACTCATAGTCCCATCCCTCCCCACATGCTGAGCATAATGCAGATGCCGGCAGCCAGCATGACGGCCGTCAGCACCGCTTCGGTGAACCTTGCGCCACCCGAAACCAGATCCCCCCGAATGGTGTCCCGGATGGCGTTTGTGGTGGCAAGGCCGGGAAGCATGGGCATGACCGCGCCGCTGATGATGGGCTCAATATTGATGGCGGATGAAAACAGGGTGCTGACCATGGTAATCAGCGTAATCAGGAAGCCCACCACCAGGCCCCCCAGCATCCCCGGCATCCGCCGCCGGGACAGAACAGGCAGCGCCAGCTGCACCACTGCGCCGCACACAAAGGACACGCAAAAATCCAGCCAGCCGCCCCCCAGCATCAAGGTAAAGCTGGCAGCGGACAGCGCCCCCACGGGCACCATCCAGGGCAGGCGAAGGGCGGGGGCGCAATGAATTTCCCGAAGCCGTTCCAGGGCCTCCCCGGCGTCCATCTGTCCCGCCGCCACCCGGCGGGAAACGGCGTTGCAGTCATCCACGCGCTTTAAATCGGTGCTTCTGCTGCGCACGCGGACAATGCGGCTGACGGATGCGCCGTCCTCCTTCATCAGGGTAAGCATGAGGCCGGTAGGCAATGCCAGCACTTCCACATGGGGAATATGCAACCCCTGGCACATTTTTTCCACCGTTTCCTCGGCACGGTAGGTTTCGCCGCCGCTTTCCAATATAATTCTGGACGCCAGGCATACCGCGTCCAGCGTAATATCAAAGGATTCCATGTATCGGGCCTCCAGCGCAGGAGTGGGGATTGATCCTTCTGCATGATATCACAGGGCAAAGCGGATGTAAAGATTCATTCCCAATTTCCGGTCTCCATACGGGTAAAAAAGCCGCCCGGCTTAAACCCAGGCGGCGAAAAACCGAAAACTGTTATTTAAGATAGCTGCTGTTCATATAGCCCTGCTGGCCGTTGTACTCGATCTTGCTGAAGGGCTTGCCCCATTCCAGCACGGTGACCACTGTGCCGCTGGGAATCTTGGCGATCACGTTGGAATCGTTCGTATCCGTCTTGCTGGAACGCATATTCACATAGGAGCCGCTCTTTTGCGTCACGGTCGCTTTTGTGGGCTGGGGGGTGGGCGTCGGCGCGGGGCCCTGGGACGCGCCCGGGCTGACGGAAGGACCGGCGGCCGGCGGCGTGGTAACGGTGGTCCCCGGCTTGACATTCGTAAGGAACTTGAGCATCATATAGCCCGTTTTTCCCTTCACGGTGACGTAGGCCCACGCGCCGGTAGTGGCCATGACGGTTACCTCGGTGCCGTTGGAATACAGCCCCAGAGACGCGGCGCTCGTGCTGGGCTTGGCGCGCAGGTGCAGCCGTTGGGGGTTGCCCGTCTGAATCCACATGCTGTAAGCGCCGGAAGGGGCGGGCGAAGCCGGCGGGGTGGTCACCGTGGGCTGAGTGGCGGTAAGGAACTTGAGCATCATATAGCCTGTCTTGCCGTCCACGGTCACATAGGCCCAGGTATTGGTGCGGGAGTGCACGGTGACCTGGGTGCCATTGGGATACTTGCCCAGGGACGTGGAATTCGTATCCGCCTTGGCGCGCAGATTCAGCTTTCCCGTGTTGCCGGTGGCAATCCACATGGGAGTGTTCTCCGTGACAGGAGGCAGGGTTTCCGTTGCCGTGCCGCTGCCGGGCTTCTTGTCCGTCAGAAACTTTTCCATCATCCAGCCCTTGGCGCCGTTGGTGCTGACGGTAACATATACCCAGTCCTTGGTGCGGGCAGTCACCGTAACCTGGGTGCCGTTGGCATAAAGCCCCAGGGACTTGGATTTTGTAGTGGGCTGCGGGCGCAGGTGCAGCCGCTCAGGATTACCCGTCTGTACCCACATGGTGGTGCTCTCCGTCGCGGCGGGGGGCGTGTTCCCCGTGCCGCTTTGCGTGCCGCCGCCGGCAGGGGCTTGGCTGGTAAGGTGCTGCAGCATCATATAGCCCGTCTTGCCGGCCACGGATACGTAAGCCCAGCCGCCGATGACGGCGTACACGGTTACCTGGGTGCCGTTGGGATACGTATGAATGACAGAGGCATTTGTGCTGGGCGCAGTGCGCAGGTGCAATCCACTGTCGTTCCCGGTCGCCACCCACATGGTAGTGGAAGAAACGCTGCCCGAAGGAGCATCCGTGGGCTTGGTTTCCGGCTTAACGGAAGGGGACGACGCGGGTTTATCCGATTCCTGAGGGGTTCCCTGCGCGCCGGGCAGCGTTTGATCCTTGGAAGGGTCATAGCTGGCGCCGCCTCCGATCCCGGAGCCGCTCTGCGTGGTCGTCCCAGCGCCGCTGCCGATCCCGCTGGCCATCGCGGACACAGGCAAAGCGCCCAGCATCAGCGCCAGCGCCATAACCAGCGCCAGCACGCGATTTCCTGATTTCTTAAGCATCATGGTTTCCTCCTGTCAACAGCATTTCCGTTTGAGACACGCAGTAAAGGTCCGGCGGCTCGGGACACGGTTCCTCCCGTTATACAAGAAGAAAAGCCCAGTCCCGCCATGGATTCATTTGCCGTCGTTCTTTCCAATTATACCAACCGTACCATATCCTGTCAATGAAGGAAAGCCCATTTTGCCCAGAATTTACAATGATCAACAAATTGTTAACCGGCCTCGTTCCGGTTGACGGCCTGGGAAAGCTTGTCGGCAATCAAAGCGATAAATTCACCGTTTGTGGGCTTCTCGCCGGGAAACGCCACCTCGCAGCCAAAACGCTGGTTCAGGATATCCACCCTTCCCCGGTTCCAGGCCACCTCGATGGCGTGGCGGATGGCCCGTTCCACTTTGCTGGGCGTGGTCGCGAATTTATGGGCGATGGCGGGATAAAGCTCCTTGGTGATGGCGCCGATCATGGCGGGATTGGCAACGGTCAGCTTCACGGCCTCCCGCAGAAACTGATATCCTTTGATATGCGCCGGAATCCCCAGCGCCAGAAACAGATTGGACAGCTGATCGTCCAGAGAATTTCCCGAGAAAAACGGCATGGACGGGGCCGGCGCGGCGGCGCTGGCCTGCTGCTCCGCCACATCGCGGATCCGCGCGGCCACAACGTCCATTTCAACAGGCTTGATCATGTAATAATTTGCGCCCATTTCCACCGCCCGGCGGATAAAATCATCCCGGCCAAGGGCCGTGACCGCAATGATCTTGGGACGCTTCGCAGGGTCCATCTGCTGCAGGCGGGCAAGCACGCCGAAGCCGTCCATCACGGGCATAATCATGTCAAGCAGCATGATATCGGCCCCCAGCTCGCCGACCGTCTTTACCGCGCTCATGCCGTTATCCGCTTCTCCCACCACGGTCATATCCGGCAGCCGCTTCAGGTACTCGGCCAACTGGCTGCGCAATTCTTCATTGTCGTCCACGATCATTACACGAATGTCTTTCATGTTCACCGGTGCCCCTCGATCTGTAGTAACCGGCAGGAATTCCGTTTTTCGTCGGGAAATACGCCGATCCCACAGGATTCCTGCTCAGTCCTATAAATATTATAATGATTTTGAAATATTAGGCAATAAAAAATAAACTATAAGCATTGTTTTTCCTAAAATTTCCCATTATTCGATTTAAACCAACTTTTTACGATTTTGGATTCGTTCTTTTTCGACAAAGCCCGGACAGCGCCCGGGCCTTCCGCCGGGAACCGGTGTTCGCTTCGAGCGCGATCCGGAACCATCAGCCGCGAAGAAATCAAAATCACATCGCATTTATATGAAATTCCGCTGCGGTTTTCAGTCGCTCAGCGTCACATTGAAAATATACCGATTTACAAGCCACCGGTAGCAGACGTATTGCCCCCGGGATACGTACAGATCCCGGAACAGCTTGTACAGCCGGTATTTGATCCGGATGCTGTGGGGAACGCGGAGCAGGGTGCGGATGCTGGTGCTCCCGGGGTTTTTCCGATAATGATACACGGGCGCGTTTACCAGGGAAACGTCCTGCACATAGTGGTAATAGCGCATATTGAAGGCAAAATCCTCGCCCCAGTCAAAGAAGGGATCGAAACGGAGGGAATGCTCCCGGATTACGTCCGCCCGGTAAAGCTTGTTCCAGAGGGCGCTGAAATAAAAGCTGCCGGGATGCCTGACCAGTTCCTGAAAAAAGCGTTCCTCCGGCAGAACGCCGCTCGTATGCAGCAACCCTTTTTCCGCCGACAGCTGGCCCACCTCAAAAAAATAATGGGCAATGGCCAGGGCGTTTTCTCCGATGGCTGAAAGAAGCGTTTCGCAGGCGTCCGGCTGCAGAATATCGTCGCTGTCCACAAACAGGACGAAATCCCCGGTCATGACGTCCAGGGCGGAATTCCGGGCCAGGGCACACCCGCCGTTTTCCCGGGAAATGACCCGGACGCGCGCATCCTTTTCCGCCAGCGCCCGGCAGATTTCCAGGCTGTTGTCCCGGCTGCCGTCGTCCACCAGAAGAATTTCCAGGGCGGGATACGTCTGGTTCAGGATGCTGCCCAGCGTTTTTTCAATCGTTTTCCGGCTGTTGTATACCGGCACGATCACGGAAATCAGGGGCATTTTCCCTTGCCCTCCGGCCATAATGCGCTCCTTTCTCCCCCGCGATCCGGCAGGGGGCCGATTTTCCGCTGCCTATTATAGCACATTGCCGCCGCAAAATCACCTTAATTTTTCATGAGTTTTACGGTTGTGGAAAAGGTATGAACGGTGGTATAATCAATCGACGGATGACAGACAAAGGAGGACGACCTTATGCCCATTCTGGATATGTCCCTTGAAGAACTGAAGCAATATACCGGCGTTTCCCCGTGCCCGGCCGATTTTGACGCCTACTGGGAAAAAGCCCTTTCGGAGATGCGCGCCGTCGATCCCGTCGTGGAGCTGCGCCCCGCCGCGTTCCGCTCCCCCAATGTTTCCTGCTTTGACCTGTATTTTACCGGCGTTCGCGGCGCGCGCGTTCACGCAAACTTCGTCCGGCCCGAAAAGACGACCGTGCAAACGCACCCCGGCGTGATCCTTTTCCACGGCTACACCGCCGAGGCCCCCGGCTTTCTGACCCTGCTTCCCTATGCCTATGCGGGGTTTTACGCCGTGTCCCTGGACGTAAGGGGCCAGGGCGGCAAATCCCAGGATACCTCCAGCCTCCACGGCCCCACGGTGTACGGCCACATCGTCAACGGCCTCCATGCCCCCGACCCCCAGGAGCTCTTTTTCCGGGACGTGTTTCTGGACTGCGCTGAGCTGGCCCGCATCCTGATGAATATGCCCGAGGTGGACGAAAACCGGGTGGCGTGCATGGGCGGCTCCCAGGGCGGCGGGCTCACCGTGGCCTGCGCCGCGCTGGAGCCCCGCATCGCCATGCTGATGCCCCAGTACCCCTGGCTCAGCGATTACAAACGGGTGTGGGACATGGATCAGGACCAGAACGCCTACCAGGGCCTGCGGGATTATTTCCGCCACTTTGATCCCACCCACGCCCGGGAAGGCGAAATCTTTGGGAAGCTGGGCTATATTGACGTGCACAACCTGGCCCCCCGCATCCGGGGCCGGGTGCTGATGGGCACCGGGCTCATGGACAATATCTGCCCGCCCTCTACCCAGTTCGCCGTGTACAACAGCATTTCCGCCCCCAAGGAAATGGTCGTTTATCCCGATTTCGGCCACGAATGGCTCCCCGGCTTTGACGACCGGGCCTTCCAGCTGCTGCTGGAACTGCTGTAAAAAAATATGAGGTGCATCCGGAACATTTTTCCCTTTTTTCACGTCTAATGGGCGGACGGAAGAAAGAAAGGGGAATTCCGGATGGGCAAAACAAAAATATCTTCGCAAAGGAAAAATATCCACATGACACGGATCCTGGCTTTGGCGGCCATCCTCCTGCTGCTGGCCGTGCCCGGCAGGGCCGAAACCCTCACGCTGTCCTTTGTAGGCGACTGCTCCATCGGCGAAATGGCGGAAAACGCCGGCAAGAAGGGCACTTATACGGCGACGGTGGACGAGAAAGGACTCGACTGGCCCTTTTCCCTGGTGCGGGAATACCTGGAAGCCGATGATTTCACCTTTGCCAACTGCGAAACGGTGTTTACCGACCGCAAAACGCACCAGGATAAAAAGACCAATTTGAAAGCCCCTCCCCGGTACGCCGAAGTGCTGCTGCATTCGGGCGTCGACGCGGTAAACACGGCCAACAATCACGCCATGGACTTTTTGATGGAGGGGTATGATGACACGCTTTCCGCTCTGGACGCCTTCGGGATTCCCCATTTCGGCACCCTTTACCCCAGCACGAAGCGGGAACGGGATCAGGTGGGAGTATTCGAGGTCAAAGGCGTGAAGATCGGAGCCATCGGCCTAAGCTATCCCAACGACGACGGCAGCGAGCTGCCCGCGATTCAAAAGCGCATCGAAGACCTGCGCGCACAGGGGTGCGGCCTGGTGATTGTGAGCCTGCACTGGGGCCGGGAAGTGCACGACACCCCTGAAAACTGGCAGTTTTCCTACGCCCGGAAGGTGATCGACCTGGGGGCGGACGTCATCTGGGGACATCACCCCCACATTCTTCAGCAAGTGCAGTTTTACAAAGGCAAGCCCGTTTTCTATTCCACGGGGAATTTCACCTTCGGTTCCATGCGCCCGGTGGACCCGGACACGGGCATTTTCCAATTGCGTTATGACCTGACGGAAAATGGGCCCGTGCTGCAAAACTTCACCGTGATTCCCTGCCGCACCCAGGGGTCTGGGGATTTCCGCCCCCATCCCCTGACGGACGAGGGGGAAAAAGCCGCCATGCTCAAAAAGCTCATCTACAAAAAAACGGTGAAGGGGATGCAGAACCTGCCCCCAAGCTTCATGGAGACGGGCAGCATTGATCTGTTTGAGGGCCAATTTCCCGAATAATTGCGGGAAAACAGGGAAATTTCGCAAAATAACGCTTGTAATTTTCCTTGGGATATGGTAAAATAATCTGCGTTGATTTCAAGGAGGTTAGATTTACGATGGAACTCGTTTTGAACATTCTGATGGTTATTGCCTCTCTGGTCATGATCGTGACCGTTCTGATGCAGTCCAGCGACGACGACGGCATGGGTGCCCTGACGGGCGGCAGCGAAACGTTCTTCGGCAAGAACAAGAATTCCACTCTGGAAGGCAAGCTGGCGCTGGCCACGAAGATTTCCGCCGGCGTGTTCGTGCTGCTGGCCCTGCTGCAGGTCATCATCTGATCGGGCCGGATTCCTTATGGGCTTATCAGGGCTGACGGAAGCTTGTCAGCCCTTTCTTTGCGTAATCAGCCAATACCGTGGGAAGGAACGCGCATGATTATTTTAACGGTGCAGAACCTGCAAAAGGCTTTTGGCGGCAATGAAGTGCTCAAAGACGTTTCCTTTACCCTGCAGGATGGCCAGCGGATGGGCCTGGTAGGGGTGAACGGCTGCGGAAAATCCACCCTGCTCAAAATCCTGGCGGGCAAGGAGCACGAGGACGGCGGCAGTGTCTCCCTCATGAAGGGCATCCGGATCGGGTATATGGAGCAGCAGTACGCCGCCCGGCCGGGCAGCACGGTGTTTGCCGAAATGGAGGCGGTGTTCGCTCCTGTTTTTGCCATGGAGGAAAAACTGCGGGCGCTGGAAGCGCAGATGGCCGACGTACAGGACGAAGTGGAGCTTGCCCGCCTCGGGGATCAGTACGCCCGCCTCAGCGACGCCTTTGAAAAGGCCGACGGCTACGGCTGGCGTTCGGCCGTACAGGGGGTGCTGAGCGGCCTGGGATTCACCAAAGAGCAGTACGATCAGGAGGCGGCATTCCTGTCCGGCGGCGAAATGACCCGGCTGTGCCTGGCGAAGCTGCTCCTGCAAAAGCCGGACCTTTTGCTTCTGGACGAGCCCACCAACCACCTGGACTTATCCGCCCTGGAATGGCTGGAAAATTACCTTTCTTCTTACAAAGGCGCGGTGATCGTGGTGTCCCACGACCGGTATTTTCTCGACCGCGTGTGCACCCATATTACCGAGCTTCTGCTGGGCACGGCCGAAACCTATACCGGCAATTATTCCGCCTATATGCCCGAGCGGGCCCAGCGGTTTGAAATCCGCATGCGGGCCTGGGAGCAGCAGCAGAAAATGATCCAGCGGGAGCTGGCCATTATCGAAAAATACCGTTCCTTCAACCGGGAAAAATCCATCAAGGCCGCCGAAAGCCGGGAAAAACGCCTGGAAAAGGTGGAGCGTCTGGAGCGGCCCGAGGACGAAAAACAGGTGCGTTTCCGCTTCGAGGCCAAGCGCCGCACGGGAGACGACGTACTCTCCGTCCGGGATTACGCCATGCGTTTTGGAGAACGGGAACTGTTTTCCCACGTAAATTTCTCCCTCCGTGCCGGCGACCGGGTGGCGCTGATCGGCCCCAACGGCATCGGCAAAACCACGCTGCTTCGCTGCATCGTGGGCGAAATTGCCCCGGAGCATGGCGCCATCCGCTGGGGAGCCAACGTGGATACGGGGTATTACGACCAGCAGCAAAAGACCCTGCACCCGGACAAGACGGTGCTGGACGAAGTGTGGGACGCTTTCCCCCGGCTGGAGCAGAACGAGGTACGGGGGGCCCTGGGGCTTTTCCTGTTTACGGGAGAAGACGTATTCATGCCCATCCGCACCCTGTCCGGCGGGGAAAAAGGCCGGGTGGCACTGACCAAGCTCATGCTGCACAAGGATAATTTCCTGCTGCTGGACGAACCCACCAACCACCTGGACATGGACAGCCGGGAGGTATTGGAGGACGCGCTGGACAGCTTTTCGGGCACCATCCTGGCCGTATCCCACGACCGGTACTTCATCAACCGCTTCGCCAACCGGGTGCTGGTACTGGACAAAAACGGCGTGACGGAATACCTGGGCAATTACGACGATTACATGGCCAAGCTGGAAGCGCAGCGGAACCAAAGCGATGATCCCGCCCGGGCGGCCGGCATGACGCAAACAGCCTTTGACAAGGAAAAGCGGAAGCAGCGCCTGGCCAAGGAACAGAAAAAGGCCCTGCGGGACGCCGTGGCCGCCGCCGAGGAACGGGTGGCAAAACTGGAAGAAGCCGTGGCAAAGCAGGAAGAAAAAATGGCCCTTCCCGAAATCTACGCCGTGCCCGAACAGGCTGCCCAGGCCGCCCGGGAATATCAGCGCCTCAAGGACGAGCTGACCCAGGCCTATGCCGATTGGGAGGCTGCCGAGGAAGCCAATCGCACTGATGAATAAAATAATTTTCGATTTTCGGGAACTTTTTCGCGGCGCGTCCGTCTGTATCAGTGAAACCCAAGCAAAAGGAGGAACAAACCCATGAAAAAATTCCTGACGCTGCTGCTGGCGGCGGCCCTGCTGCTTCCCGCCGCCCAGGCCGAGGACGCGGCGGACGAAATCTATACCGTTTTCCCGCCCCAGAAAGGATATGTCACCTTTACCCTGCCCGCCAACCCCGGCACGGGTTATCTGTGGGATGCGCGCCTTTACGGCGACGCGGTGCTTGAAAGCCCGGGAATCATGACCCTGAACGACGCCATCCCTGTGGGCGAAGGCAGCGGCGAAATCTCCGCCGGTTTGGTAGGCGCGCCCACGATCAGCCAGTTCCTGTTCACCGCCGACCACGAAGGAGAAGCCGTCGTCGTGTTCACCTATGGGCGGCCCTGGGAAGAAAACGCTGATGCAAGTGTCACCCAGACCCTGGTGTATCTCATTTCCGTGAACGAAGACGGCGAAATCGCCGTGCGGGACGTGGGCGACGTAAACCCCATGGCCGCCCAGGTGCTTTCCGTGGATGCGGAAGAGCGCACGGCCCTGGTCTATACGGAAACCCACGGCGAAGTGCTGGTCCGCTTCCCCGAAAGCCTTGACCTTCCGAAGGCCGGCGACCGGGTGAACATCTGGTACAATGGGGTGATGGCCCTGTCCCTTCCCGGGCAGATAAACGCCCTGGGCTGGGATCTGGTGATGACCTCCCTGACGGGCAGCATTGTTTCCGTGGATGCGGAAAACCGCTCCGCCCTGGTGGATGCCTCCGATTTCGGCGAAGTGCTGGCCCTGTTCCCGGAAAATATTGCACTCCCTCAACCCGGCGACTACGCCGCCCTTTGGTACGATGGCGCCATGACCCGCTCCCTGCCCCCGCAGATTACGGTGGCGGAGTACCAGCCCCTGACGGTTTACGAGCTGGCCGGCCGCGTCCTTTCCGTGGACGAGGCGACCCGTACCGCCCTGCTGGATACGGAAAACGGCGAGGTGCTGGCACAGTTTCCGGAAAACATCACCCTTCCGGAAGCAGACGGGCAGATTATCATCGGCTTCAACGGTATCATGACCCGTTCCCTGCCGGCGCAGATCACGGTGCTGACCTGGAAAACGGCCGAGACTGAATAAAACCGTTCAAAGCACACCCTGTAAAGAAAACAATGCGTGGGAAGCCGTTTTGTGGTTTTCCCGCGCTTTTCAGTCATGAAGCGGCGCGCCCCCAATTTAAGGGAGCGCGCCGTTTGCTTTTGTTTGGATTATCCCTTGATGCCGCCCCGGGCCACGCCCCGCAGGATCTGCTTGCGTGCGAAGAGGAACAGCACGATCATGGGGAGCACCACCACGGTGGAGGCCGCCATAACGAGTTCCTGGGCGTCCCCCGCCTCCGTAGTAAACGCATACAGGCCGAAGGGCAGCGTGCGCTTGGGCGTGGTCTTGATGACCAGCAGGGGCCACATGAAGCTGTTCCAGGAGGCCAGAGCGTTCAGCAGAATCACCGTCACCAGGGAGGGCCGCCCGATGGGCACCATCACCTTCCACAGGTACTTCCAGTTGCTGCACCCGTCCACCCGGGAGGACCAGTACAGGCTGTCCGAAATGGAGGCAAAGAAATTCCGCATGATGTAGGTGTAAAAAATGGAGGAAATGAAGGGAATGATCAGGGCGGTCAGGGTGTCATTCAGCTTCAGGTGAACGATGGTGGAATAATTGGTGATGACCAGCATTTCAAAGGGCAGCATCATCATACTGAGCAGGATTGAAAAAATCAGCTCGCGCCCCGGGAAATTGAGCCGGGAAAAAGCGAAGGCCGCCAGGATGGTGGTCACCGTAACGATGGCTACGTTCAGCACGCACACGATGACCGAATTGACAAAATAGATGGCGAAGGGCGCCTGCTTGAAGGCCACCCGGTAATTATCCAGGTTGGCCGGATTGGCGGGGAAAAAGCGGGGCGGGAAAGCGCCCACCTCAATCCGGCTCTTGAAGGAGGACGCAATCATCCAATAGAAGGGGAACACCATGATGACCGCCCCTAAAATGAGGGCCAGATACAGGGCCGCCTGCCTCGCCGCCCGCTTCAGCCGGTAGCCGTGGTTGAGCCACAGCCCGGTGCCGATCATCAAAGCGGCCAGGCAGAGCACGGGCACGAGCCTGAGATAAGCCGGGCCCGAGGGCTCCTGCGTTTCATCCTCCTCGGGATGAGCGGCAATCTCCTCCCGGTAGCGGGCGGACGCCGCCTCGTTTTCGTACAGGGTGGACAGTTGATTCTGCAGATGGTTGAGGGACAGCACTTCCTCCCCCACTCCGTCCACGGACTGCTGCCTGCGCCAGAAGTGCAGCATCTCCGCCGAAACAGCCTGGCCCTCCAGCATGGCGGCCTCCAGGCTGCTCAGCTGCTCCAGCCGGGCTTCGTATTCCGCATTCTCCGAAACTTCGGCCATGCGCTTTTCGTAATAGGCCCGCAGGTCGCCGATCCGGTCCTGCATGAGCTTATGGGCAGTCGTGATGCTCCGCTCGGCGCTTTCGGCCAGGCGAAGGCGCTGGGCGTTGGTAACGGGCCCATTGCTTCCTGCCAGCAGCAGGCCCCCAAGAGCAAGGACCATAAGGAGACAGCCCGCCCAGAACAGCACTGCGCCGATTATCGGGGCATAATTCTTTTTCATGCTTCCGGCCGCCTCCTTTCTCAGTCGTAGGTCCATTTGCGCTGGATCAGGCGCTGGAGCATGGTGAACAGGAAAATGAACACGAACAGAATCAGGGACGCCGCCGCCGCCCGCCCATATTCCAGGTTGCCGTTGATCTGCTCATAGATGTAATAGGTCATGGTGTACATATTGTACGTGGGTCCGGGCCGCCCGGAAAAGAGCACCACCACGGAATTGAACACCTTGAAGGCCGAGATACTGTTGATAATCAGCACCAGGCCGATGGTAGGCGAAAGGAGCGGCACGGTAATGCGGAAAAAAATCCGCAGGGCCTTCGCCCCATCCACCCGGGCCACGGTGTAATAATGCCCGTCGATATTCTGCAGGCCCGAAATCAGCAGGATGATGGTGAAGGGCAGGCTGTCCCACACCCCGTAAATGATCATGGCGGCCATGGAAAAGGCCGGGTTGGTGAGCCAGGCCAGCTTGGGCCCGCCAAACAGGGACAAAATCCAGTTGATGACGCCGTAATGCTCATGGAACATAAATTTCCATACCAGGCCCACGGCCGTGGCAGAGGTCACCATGGGCAGGAAATAGGCCGTCTGGAAAATAGCGCGGCCCCGGATTTTCTGATTGAGCAGATACGCCAGCACCAGCGCCAGCGCCGTGGACACAGGTACGGTGACGAGGACGTAAACAAAGGTGTTCCCCACGGCCTGGGGAAGCTTGGTGTTGACGCCGTACAAAACGTCCCGGAAATTGCCCAGGCCCCAGCCGCTGAATTCCCCCGTCAGCTTATACCGCTCCTGAAACGCCATGATGAATACCCGCACCATGGGATAAAGCGTAAACACCGCAACGCCGAAAAAGAAGGGCAGCAGGTAATCCATGGGCTCCACAATATCGGTGACCTTTTGACGAAAATCCTCGCCGCCAAAAAAACGCACCGCCCCCAGGGCCAGGCCTAAAATCAGGCATACAGCCCCCGTCCACAGCAGCACTGTGCTGTAATAAATGGAGGCATAATGGCTTTCACTCCGGCTGACGTCCCGGCGGATATCCCCCAGGGTAACGCCCCCGGTGGCCGCTTCGGCAGCCGCAATGGCCCCTGCGAGAATTTCTTCCCGCTGCCCGGTCAGGCTTTCCGTCACCCGGTCCTTCAGCGCCGCCTGGGCTTCGTCCCCTTCGTCCAGGCGGGATACGGCGGCATTCGCCAGGGTGTCATACAGGGCAGCCAAGGCGTCTTCGTCCTTTTCCCCCGCCGCCAGGCTTTCCTTTGCGGCGTTTTCGGCCGACCGTTTTTTGGAGGAAAGGCCGTTGGAAACGAGTCTGCGCTGGGCCGTATCCTCCGCCGAAGCCTCCGCCGCCGCTTTGACGGCGTCCGAAGTCTTCGTGACGAGCAGCTCCATATGGTTCTTCGTCACGCGGTCGTCGAATATCCGATGCAGCTGCACGCGCCCATAGATGCCCCAGGCCAGCAGCAGCATGCCAAGCGCCGTCAGCAGCACGAAATGCACCATCAGGCGCTTTCCCCTGCGTCTTGGGCGTTTCGGCTCCCGGAAGGGCAGTTTTTCGGTCATCAGTACCGTACCCCCGTTTCCCGGTCAAACACGAACACGCCCCGGTTTTTGAGGGACAAGGATACCGTCTGCCCCTTTTTCAGGCCTTCCTCCAGGTCGATATAAGCGCGGAAGGGAACGTCCCCGAAGATAAAGGAGGCCATCTCCTCCTTGCCCGTCTTGAACACCCCCGTCACCAGGCACGTCATGGTATCAGGGGTCGCTTCCTTCGCCACGGTGAAGCTTTCGCTGCGGACGGACAGATTGACCTTTTTCCCGTCCGGCACATTCCGGAACATGGGCAAGGTCACCGAAGCCTTGCCGTCCTCGGTGGCAAACACGCCGTTTTTCACGACGCCAGGGATATTGTTGATGGGCGGGTTGCCCAGGAAATCGGCCACGAACTGGTTGGCGGGGTCATCGTACAGGGTCTGAGGCTCGTCGTACTGCTGGAGTACGCCGTCCCGCATGAGCACGATGTGATCCGAAATGGACATAGCCTCTTCCTGGTCGTGGGTGACGAAAATGGCGGTCACCTGGGTCTGCAATTGGATGCGGCGGATTTCCTCCCGCATTTCCAGGCGCAACCGGGCGTCCAGATTGGAGAGGGGTTCGTCCAGCAAAAGAAGCCTGGGCTCCTTTACCAGGGCCCGGGCGATGGCCACCCGCTGCTGCTGGCCGCCGGACAGCTCCTTGGGCTTGCGGTTCAGCAACATATCCACATGCACCAGTTTGGCCATTTCGGTGGCCCGGCGCACCCGTTCGTCCCGGGGCACCCGCTTGATTTCCAGAGGGAAGCAGATGTTTTCCATCACCGTCATATGGGGATACAGGGCGTAATTCTGGAACACCAGGCCGATGCCCCGCTCCTCCGGCGGCAGCTTCGTCACGTCTTCCTCATCAAAATAGATGCTGCCCTCCGTCACCGGCGTAATGCCGGACAGCATGTTCAGAATCGTGGATTTTCCGCAGCCGGACGGGCCCAGCAGGCAGATCAGTTCCCCGTCCGGCAGCGTCGCCGAAAAGGCGTTCACCGCCGTGACGCCCGGAAATTTCTTGGTCACATTTTCAAGCCGTACCTGCATACGATTTCCTCTCTGTTCAGGCTTTCGTGCGGAAAGACCGCCCTGGGCCTCTCATTGAAAAAAAGGAGAACCGGAAGAAGCCTCCGGTTCTCCTGAAAGGATGGGATTATTCGCCCTTGAGCGCTGCGTTGCAGGTGGCAACACAGGCGGCCAGCGCTTCTTCCACATTGGCGTCCGCATTGCCGGCCAGATTGTAAACCAGCTCCTCCACGGCGGTGCGCACTTCATTCGAGCCGGTGATGGCAGGGAAGGTGACGCCCTGCTCCAGGGAGGCCATCACGACGTCCAGGCCCTTATTGCCCGCCACGTATTCGTCATAGCCTTCCACCTTCTGGGCGTTGATCCAGGGGGTGACGGAATCCCGGGCCTCGGCCCAGCTGGCAGACACTTCACCCTCGGTCAGCATGTATTTGACAAACAGATACGCACCCATTTCCCGCTCGGCCTGATCCTTATAGTGGAACACGATGGGGCCGCGGTTGAAGATCGGGATCGCGCCGGGCTTACCGGCCACAGTGGGAGAAATGGCCACTTCGTACTCAAGGTTCACAGGCGTGATGTAACCCGTATTGACGATGGACGCGTACAGCATCACCACGCTGCCGTTGCCGAAATCATCGGAGAACCAGCCGCCGGAAGGAGACGTAACCGCAAAATTGCCCTTGGCGCACTGATTCTGGAACCAGGTGAACACATCGGCGGCGTCAGCGAAACCGACTTCCTTCTTTTCCATGTCAATGTAGCTGTAGCCGTTTCCGAGCAGCTGGGTCTGGGCAAAGTCCACGGCGCCGTCGATGCCGAAGGGCGTCTTGTCAGGATAGGCGGCCTTGATCTTGTCGCAGGCGGCGGTCAGTTCGTCCCAGGTGGTGGGCACGGGGATTTCCAGTTCGTCCAGCAGGGTTTTATTGTAGAACAGGACGGGAGCGGTAGTGTCGCCGGGCAGCCAATGAATGTTGCCGTCGTCGGTGCTGTTCATTTCCTCGATGAGGTATTCGGGAAGCAGGGAATCAAAATCCGGAATCCCGATTTCCTCGTCGTAAATATACTCGTTCAGGTTGGCCACCAGCCCTTCGGGCACGTATTTTGCGGCGGTGGAATTGAAATCAAAGATGATGTCGGGGCCCACGCCTTCCGCCACAGATCTGTAGGTATCGGTTTCCTTGGGCTGGTTCTGCACCACGACTTCATACTTGTCCTGGGACGCAGTAAAGTCAGCGGCGATTTTCTGCAGCTGGGTCTCCTGCTCGCCCGTGAAAGTAGTATTCCAAATGGTCACGGTGACCTTGTCTTCCGCTACAACGGGAGCGGCGCAGCACAGCGCCAGCACCAGCGCCAGGATACCGGCCATCAAGGTGCGCATTTTCATGTCCTTTTCCCTCCTGATTTTCCGAACGTTGATATTTCTGCGAACCAGTCGTCCGCATACGCATACATTATACCGCGATTCAATCCCTGTGTAAATAGAAAAAATATTGAAAATTTATATCATTTTTTCGGTTGGAAGGTCCGCGCCGCCAATCCAAATATTGACGGAAACGGATGGAGCGATTATAATGAAAACATCGAAAACACAACGGGAGGCAGATTCTGATGCGGGTATTGCTGACAGGCGGCGCGGGCTATATTGCCACCCATACGGCGGTGGAATTTCTGAACGCGGGGCACGAAGTCATCATTGCGGACAATTACGTGAACAGCCAGCCCGAGGCCGTGCGCCGGGTGGAGGAAATCACCGGAAAATCCGTCCGGCTCTATGAGGCGGACGTGTGCGACCATACGGCCATGGAGCAAGTTTTCCGCGAAAACGAAATCGACGCCGTGATCCACTTTGCCGGCCTCAAGGCCGTAGGCGAATCGGTGCACAAGCCGCTGGAATACTTCCGGAACAATCTGGACGCCACCCTGACCCTCTGCGAAACCATGCGGGCCCACAACGTAAAACGCCTGGTCTTCTCCTCCTCCGCCACGGTGTACGGCGTGCCAGACGAGGTGCCGCTGCGGGAGGATATGTTCTGCAAGGGCTGCACCAACCCCTACGGCTGGACCAAATACATGATCGAAAAGATTCTGGATTCCCTCGTGGCGGCCGACCCGGAATGGAGCGTGGTGCTGCTGCGCTACTTTAACCCCATCGGCGCCCACGAATCGGGCCGCATCGGCGAAAACCCCAACGGCATCCCCAATAACCTGATGCCCTACATTACGCAAGTGGCCGTGGGCAAGCTGGACCACCTGACCGTGTACGGCAATGATTACAACACTCACGACGGCACCGGCGTCCGGGATTACATCCATGTGGTGGATCTGGCCCGCGGGCACCTGGCCGCCTGTGATTTCGCCATGAAAAACAAGGGCTGCGAAATCATCAACCTGGGCACGGGCACGGGCTATTCAGTGCTGGATATTGTGAATGCCTTCATCCGGGTCAATCAGATCGACATCCCCTATGAAATCGGCCCCCGCCGCCCCGGCGACATCGATACCTGCTATGCCGACCCCGCCAAGGCGGAAAAGCTGCTGGGCTGGAAAGCGGAAAAGACGCTGGAGGATATGTGCCGGGATTCCTGGAACTGGCAGAAACAGAACCCCAACGGATACGAAGGATAAATTATGCTTTATAATCTGATCAAAAACATCCTGCCCCATTTCCGGTTTGAAGGGCAGTACGAAAGCGTCAGCGAATGCGTAAGCGGCAACGTGAACAACACTTACCGCCTGGTGTACCTGGACGGGGCCCGGGAAAAGCATTACGTGCTTCAGCGGGTGAACAGCTACGTGTTCCGGGAGCCCCGGCAGGTCATGCGCAATATCGCCCTGGTGACCGATCACCTGCGGGCCGCCATGGAGCGGCGGGGCGAACCCACCGAGGGCCGGGTGCTGCAATTGATCCCGACAACCACCGGCGACGTGCTCTACGAGGACGGCCAGGGCGGATTTTGGCGGGCCTATAACTTCATCGAAAACGCCACGGCCTATGACACCGTGGACTCCCCCGCCCTCATGCGGGAAGTGGGCCGGGGCTTCGGGGCGTTCCAGCGGCTGCTGTCCGATTTCCCCGCCGACCGGCTTTTTGCCTCCATTCCCAATTTCCACCACACCACCAAGCGCTTTTACGCCTTCGTTCACTCCGTGGACGAAGACGCGGCGGGGCGGGTGAGGGAAGTGGAAAACGAAATCGAATTTCTTTTTGACCGCCGGAAAATGATGGGCTCCATCGTGCGGCTGCTGGACCGGGGAGAGCTGCCCCTCCGCGTGACCCACAACGACACCAAGAGCAACAACGTGATGGTGGACAACAAAACCGGCAAGGCCGTCTGCGTCATCGACCTGGACACCGTCATGCCGGGCTCGGCCCTTTACGATTACGGCGACGCGGTGCGTTTCGGCGCGTCCACCGCCGCCGAGGATGAGCCGGACACTTCCAAAATCGCCCTGGACATGGAAAAAACCCGGGCCTTTACGATGGGCTTTGTGGAGGAAACCAACGGCTTCCTCACCCAGAAGGAAATTGAGTTGCTGCCCTTAGGAATCAAGGTGCTCACCTGCGAATTGGCCATGCGCTTCCTCAAGGATTACATCGACGGCGACGTGTATTTCAAGGTCAATTCCCCCAAGCACAACCTGATCCGCGCCCGGGCGCAGATGGCCCTGCTTGAGGACGTGGAAAAGAAGGAAGACGCCCTCAACGCCATGATCCGGGACATGATCGATTAATAAACATTTATTTTAAAAAATTTAAGTACAGGAGGTTCTTTGCGATGGTGAAACGCCGGATTTCCTTCTAAGCGATAGAAGGAAATAAAATCTATCCTTCTATCGTTTTCGGGAAACGAAACAATAGAAAGGATAATTGAAAAATGAAGAAATATCTGCGAAAGAACGGCGCCTGTTACATGGGTGCTTTGGTTTTTGTGCTCATCAGTACGGTATTTGCGGTTGTGCTGCAATTCTTCAAGGGCGATGTTTTGGATTATGCAATTGCCGGCGATGCGGGAACAACGTTCAGATACGCCGCCCTGTTGATCGGGTTCATTCTTGGGGAAGTGCTGTTCTATTACTGTTACAGAAGGTTGAGCGACCGGTTTTCCGTGGGCTGTCTTCGGCTTCTGAAGCGCGATATTTTCGCAAGCATCCTTCGGCGGGACTATGTAACGTACAAAGAAAAACCCCAGGGAGAGTATGTGGCAAAATACGCCAACGAGGTCGATCTGATCCGCTCCCGCTATTTTCAGATGCTGCCCCTGTTTTGGGAGATCCTGCTGAAAATCATTTTCGTCAGTTTCGCTTTGTTCCTTTTGGATTGGCGAATCGCCCTCGTCACGATCCTGCTTTTGACGACGCCCCTCTATGTGCCAAAGCTCATTGAAAAGCGGCTGCAAAAGGCAACGGACGAATACTTCAAATCGGTCGAAGAGAACCTGGCAAAAGTGAACGACTGGCTCAGCGGGTTTGAAATCATCAAAAATTTTTCAATCGAGAGGCAAATCCTTTCGAAGTTTGACGAATCCAACGCACTGTCCATGGACAAGCTTCTCCGCGATACGGCTTTGGGCGCGACGGCGCAGCTGATTACAACGCTGATTTCCTACCTGTCGTATTTTATCGTCCTTGCGTGTTCAACCTGGCTTGTCCTGGCGGGCGAATTTTCGGCGGGCGATTTTTTCGTTGCAATCGGCATGATCGACCAGCTTTCCTATCCGCTCATCTCTTTGGCGGAGATTATCCGCCAGCTGATCGCCATCCGGCCGTCCTGCGCGGCGATGGAGCAGTTTGTCTCACAAGGAAACGGTGATACAAACGCGAGATCTCTGCCCGGTATCGAAAAGGAAATCCGCTATGACGGCGTTTCTTTCGGATATACAGACGACCGCCCGCTTTTGCAGGGCTTTACCTTCACGGCGGAAAAAGGCAAAAAATACCTGATCAAAGGCTCCAGCGGCTGCGGAAAAACGACCGCCATCAATCTGCTTCTGCGCTATTATGACGCTGCAGGCAGCCAGATCACCATGGACGGCGTGCCGATCAGCGAATATGATACCACCTATTCTGCCATTACCGTTGTCAGGCAGGAAGCGGTTTTGTTCCACGACACGCTGCGGAACAACCTGACAATGTACTGCGATATGCGTGATGAAGAACTCATAAAGATGCTGCGAAATCTCGGTCTTGACAGGTTTGCCAATTTGCAGGGGCTGGATGCCGTCATTACGGAAAACGGCGCAAACCTTTCCGGCGGTGAGAAAAAGCGGATCTGCCTGGCGCGGGCGCTGCTGCGGAACACCGGCGTCTTAATCCTCGATGAGCCCCTTGCCAATCTCGATGAAGGCACCGCAAAAAAGATCGAAGATTTGCTTTTGTCTATTTCGGGAAAGCTGCTGCTGGTTGTGTCCCACCAGTTTTCTGAGGAAAAGCTGCGCCTGTTCGATAATGTGATCGTGCTGGGAGCGCAGTAAAACCGCAATATGGAACAAGCCAATGACCTGCAAAAATTGCTTTTCGGTCATTGGCTTTTCCTTCTCTGTAAACACCGCCGCTCAAGCGGGAGGAAAACTGCTGCTCAGAAGCGCGTTTGTCAAAACCCTATTCCAAAATCTCCGGTCCTATCAAACGGAAAACGCTCCGGAGATGTTGTCCTCGTCCGGAGCGTTCCCTGCCGCCGCCCGGCATGTCTCCGTCAATGACGGGCAGGCCCGGGCCGCAGCGGCTTTATGATCGGCGTTTCAAGCGGAAAGCCGCTTTTATGCGCCAATGTTTCTTACTTGCCGAAGTACCGGTTCAGCAGGCCCTCGAAAGCCTTGCCGTGGCGGGCCTCGTCCCGGGCCATTTCGTGCACGGTGTCATGAATGGCGTCCAGGCCCAGGGCCTTGGCCTTCTTGGCCAGTTCGGTCTTGCCCATGGTGGCGCCGTTTTCGGCTTCCACGCGGACGGTCAGATTTTCTTTGGTGGAATCGGAGACCACTTCGCCCAGGAGCTCAGCGAACTTGGCGGCATGCTCGGCCTCTTCATAAGCGGCCTTTTCCCAGTACAGGCCGATTTCGGGATAGCCTTCCCGATGGGCCACCCGGGCCATGGCCAGGTACATGCCCACTTCGGTGCACTCGCCGTTGAAATTGGCGCGGAGGCCTTCCTTGATTTCTTCCGGCACTTCCTTGGCCACGCCGACCACATGCTCGGCAGCCCAGGTCCTGCCCTCTTCCTGCTTCACAAAGGCGCTGGCGGGCGCTTTGCACACGGGGCACTTTTCGGGGGGTTCGGGACCTTCATACACGTAACCGCAGACTTTGCAAACCCATTTCATCGTTCTGATCCTCCATTTGTATGATATTCGCCGGTTGCCCGGCAGGGGAACGCAGGAAGATTATATCCCGTTTGGGAACCGTGAAACGCCCGCGCCCGTCCTTTCCGTAAATTTTTTTGGAAAAAGGCCATTCAAACCCCGTCCGGGCATTTTCCCGGACGATCACGGACAGGCGCGGCACACGCCTTCATCAGATAAAGTATTTTTTCATGAATTCCGGGGCGACCGCGTCGTCCACATTGACGCTGAGCACGAAATTGACGTTGTGCTTTTCGCTCATGGCCTCCAGCCGCTGGAAGAAGTTTTCGGTGTTTTCGGCCTCGGTCTTGACGAGCTTCATGAACGCGTCCACAAAAATCACGCTGATATCGAAATTCTGGGCCAGCATCCCGCAAAGGAAGCCGAAGAACATTTCCGGGCTGTCCGAGCCGTACTCGCCCGCGTTGACAAAGCGGACTTCGTGCCGCAGGTCGAACATATAGCGGTTATCGTCGTCCACAAAGATGACGTCGCCCTTATGCTCTTTGATGGCGGCGTTGGCCATATCCAGAATGCGCTTGGTCTTGCCCGAACCTTTTTTGCCGTGGATGATCTGTATCATGGAGAAGACCTCCCTTTCCATATTCGGTATATCCATTATAACTGATTCTTTCCAAAATTACCAGCTTTATTTTTCCCGGCGGCGAAAAAACAAAATTCCGACATTTTTCCGCCGTTTTTCATTCTTTTTGGCCGATTTTTGTCAGCAGCTCGTCAAACTTCATTTCCGCCATCCGGCGACTGGTTTGCGGGCTGCGGCCCGCGTCCTTCCGGCAGATGGCCGCATAATCGCAGGTATCGCAGGGGCCGCGGCCGTCTCCGGAGCAGAGGGGCGCGGCGGCGATTTCGCCCTTCCGCATACGCTCCGCCATCTGCTCGGCCGTTTTCAGGGCGTGTCCGATAAGGGTTTTCATTTCCTCCAGGGAGGCCAGCATGGCCCGCTTGTCAAAATCCCCATTTGCCGTGACGGTTTTGGGCAGGGTAAGGGGCGGCTCGGCAGCGTCCATTTTTTTGAGGACGGCCGCGTCTTTCAGCATGACCCCCCGCAGGCTCAGGGCCCGGGCCAGGGCGTCCTCGATATCCGCCGTTTCCCTGGCGTCGGGCAGCAGCGGGTCGGCCACATGCATGTAAAACGCCCCGGCGGGCGCGGCCCCCTCTTCCATGGAGAGGGCGGCCTGCAGGTACAAAAGCAATTGCAGCTGCGCGCCCCAGAAAATCCGGGCGGCGTTCAGCTTTTCATTGCCCGATTTGTAATCCACCACCCGAAGGTACACGCCCTCGTCCCCTTCATAGCGGTCGATGCGGTCGATAATGCCCCGGACAAACACCCGACTGCCGTCCGAAAGCGTCAGTTCGATGGGCGGAATGCCCCCCGCATAGCCAAAGCGCACCTCGGCGCTTTGCGTGGAGAAGGCGCTGACCCGGGCGCCCCGGGTAAATGTCCAGGCCACGCGTTTGAGCACCCGGCGGTACTTTTCCCCAAGGGCTTTCATCCTGGCGCTGTCCCCCATGACGCCGGACAGGAGCTGCTCAAAGAGCGGCCCCGCCGCCTTATCCACCGCCGCGTCGCAGGTTTTCCTGTCGATCTTCGGCCAGGAAGGAATGCCGGGCAGCATCCGGGTAAACCCTTCCAGGGCGCTGTGATAGAAATTGCCCGCGTCGATGGGCGTCAGCGTCCATTCCTTCCGGGGCTGGGGAGAAAGCCCCTGCTCCACAAAATGCCGGTACGGACACACGGCGAAGCTCTCCAGCCGGCTGACCGACATGATGTTTTCCATAAACAGCGCGTGGGTCACCTCCCGGGGCAGGGCAGGCGCGTCCGGCTCCGGGGAAAAGGCCGTGCAAAGCGCCCGGGCCTGATCCTTCGTTTCGGGGGCGGCGCTCAGGTATTTCCATGCTTCCAGCCAGGTCCCTTCCAGCAGCCCTTCCCGCATCTGCGCCCCCAGGGCGTCCAGGGCAGGGCCGGGAGCCAGGGGCAGCCGGGCGGCCGACCGCTGGCTTACGCCGCCCTCCTCCACCAGGGCGGGAAACAGCCGGCGGATGTGGGACAGCCCCGAAAACGGGCGCAGGGAGCCGCCGTCCTGGGTGGCCTGGGAGCGGGTCAGGTACAGGTATTCCAGCGGCGCGGCCAGGGCCTTCCACACGTCCAGCCGGGCCAGGCTGTCCTTCCCGTCGCCGGACAGGGCAAGGTACGCGTGCAGCGCCCGCTGGGCCGCCTCCTGCTCCACGTCGCTGAGCAGGGCGGCAGCGTCGCTGCCGATGAGCCCGTCCGTCATGTTCATGAAAAACAGCGCCCGGGGCCGCCCCAGGGGCAGCGAACCCACCCGGCCGCACATGACCGCGTCCGCCGCCGGAGGCAGGGAGGACAATTCGCAGGCCTCCAGCCCGGCCTCCAGCCAATTGGCCAGCTGGCCCGCCGTTACCCGCGTGCCGGACAAAAGGGCATGGGCCTGGGACAGAAGCTGCATCATGGCGTCCCACACCTGCCGCGCCTGCACGGCCTGGGCGGGGAGGTCCCGCGCCGTCAATTGCTCCTGCTCCCGCTGCAGGGTTTCATACACGCCGGTATCCCGCAGATATTCAAACACCGCCCGCAGGCTGTCCTCCGCGTCGGGAGCGGCCCTCAGCGCTTCGCGCAGGTTCTCCAGCGGAGTTATGAGGCGGGCCCGCGGTTCT
The DNA here is from genome assembly GCA_947624355.1 of uncultured Clostridia bacterium. Classification (GTDB taxonomy): domain Bacteria; phylum Bacillota; class Clostridia; order Christensenellales; family Aristaeellaceae; genus RUG563. The sequence goes on from CANQKI010000004.1 coordinate 60,948, forward strand.
TCAAGCCCGGCCCGCTCCTCCGCGCTGCCTCGGGTAAAGGGCGCGCGCCACATCCTGCCCCGGACGCCGTAAGCCAGCAGATAGTTTTCCAGCTGCCAGCATTCGTTTTCCGTAAGGGGGGCATAGCCGGATTTCAGCAGGGAAAGCATGCTTTCCGCATCATAATTGCCCGCAACCGCCCGCAGGGCGCTGACCAGCAGCCTGGGCGCGCCGTGGCGCAGGGCGGGCAGCTTCCGGGCCACATACGCTGGAATCCGGTAGCTTTCCAGCACGGTATCCAGCACGCCCGCAAAACCCTCGTCCCCCAGCACCACGGCCATTTCCCCGAAAGCGACGCCCCGCTCGTGCAGCAGCACCATTTCCTGGGCGGCAAAGTGCGCCTCGAAATAAGGATTGGGCGCGGCGTAAAGGCGGATCCGGTCGCAGGGACCGGGCCAGGGCGTTCCCGGCGTATGCAGATATTGTTCGGCAAGGTGGGCCAATTGCGGATGCCGGTCCGGATATTCGGGAGGCAACAGGGTCATTTTGCACGGAATGCCCGCGTCCTCCGCTTCCTTCTGCAACCGGGCGGCGCTTTCCCGCACGGGAGCGAAGCCTTCATCCTCCCCCAGCACGATCAGCGCCAGCGTTTCCCGGCTTTCGGCGGCCATGGCCAACAGCAGCCGGTTCATCTGCCCCGTGAACACGTCAAAACCGAACACCGCCGCCCGGGCGTCCCGGAAAAGGCCCGTACCCGGCAGCTTTTGAAGCACGTCGTCCAGTACGTCCTCCCCGTCCACGAACTGCCCGGCCAATTGCGCTTCGTACCGGGCGTAAATCAGCGCGAGGTCGGCAAATTTATCGTGCGCCGCGCCCTCGTCCATGGATTTGGCGTATTCCGTCAGCTGCTCCGGCGTGACGCCGGCTCGCTTGAAATCGGCAATCAATGCGCCGATGCGCTGGATGAACCCCTGCTTTTCGGCGGCGCTTTCGTAATAACGAAGGGATTTCCGGCACTGCAGCAGCGTCCGGGCCAGGGCCAGCTGCTTGCCCCGGGCGTCGATGCGCACGCGGCCGTCCTCCCCCGCCTCGGCCAGCACCCGTTCGGTGAGCCGGGAAGGAGAAAGCACCTCCAGGTCAAAAAAACCGGGGGCGTTCAGGGCGTCGATGAGCTCCCGCTCGGTCTGCAGCGTATATTGTTCGGGCACGATAACGATCATCCGCCCGCCCTGCCCGGCCGCCCCGGCCAGGCGGCGGCGAAGGGTGTCGCCGTTCCCGCCGATAATGTGCAGCATACGCTTTCCTCCCCCGTTTTTTCTTTATGCTATCACAAATCGCAAAAAAAGAAAAGCGCCGGGCGTGGCGCTTTTTCGGAAATTTCGCGGTGAATGGGAAACCGGTGCCTATGCGATTCCCGTCACCATGGCCGTGACGATGAGGATGGCCAGGAAGCCGAAATTCAGCAGGGAGAACCGGAGCAGATAATATCCCGCCTGGCCCCGGTAATGGGCGGTGAATTCCCGGAAGGTGATCAGGCTGGCCAGAGAAGCGATAATCGTCCCCGCGCCGCCGATATTGACCCCCACCAGCAGGGCGGGGTAATTCTCCGTGAACCGGGAAAGCAGAATCGCCGAGGGCACGTTGCTGATGCACTGGCAGGAAAACACCGCCGTCAGCAGCGTGTTTTTTTCAAGCAGTGCAGAAAAGAAATCCCGCACCGGGGCCAGGCGGCTCATGTTGCCCGAAAAAATGAAGAAACACACGAAGGTGCCCAGCAGCCCGTAATCCACCATGCGCAGGGCTTTCCGGTCCAGGATAAGCAGGCCGGCAATCACGATACCCATCACCAGCCAGATAGGCAGCACCCGGAACACCATCAGAATGGTGGCGGCAAAAAGAAGCAGGTACAGCGCCGTCCGACCCTTGGGCAGGGTGTCGTCGCCCCTGTCGGTAATGCGCATGGAATGATAGGGGATCAGGAAGCAGCAGGCCGTGGCCAACACCATGGCCACCGCGAAGGGCACGGCCATGATGCGCATGAATTCGCCCGTGGGAATATTGAAATAGGCGTACAGATACAGATTCTGCGGGTTGCCGAACGGCGTCAGCATGCCGCCCAGGTTGGCAGCCAGGTTCTGCAATATAAACACGATGGCCACGTCTTCCTTCCGCCCGGCGGTGGAGAACACGAAATAGCCCAGGGGCAGGAAGGTAATCAGCGCCATATCGTTGGCGATGAGCATGGAGCCGATGAACGTAATGTAAATCAGCGCCACGGCGGCCATGCGGGAATTGCCCGTCAGCTGGATGATGCGCCGGGCCAGGATGGAGAAAAAGCGGATGTTTTTGAGCGCGCACACCACCGCCAGCGTGCCAAACAGGCAGCAGAGCGTTTTCACGTCGAAATAGCCCAGGTATTCCCCGTCCGGCGGCACCAGAAAAGCCGAAACCAGTGCGGCGCAAAAAGCGATGACCAGCACGGCGTTCTTTCGGATAAATGCCAGGATGCGCCCCTTCCCCGGGCGCATGGATTGCTGCGCGGCGGCGTCCGCCATGTTTCTCCCCTCGATCCCCTCAAATGCCTTTGGAAACCTTCGCTATCATAGGCGCGTTTTCGTTCCCTGTCAAGCGGTTTTGAAACATTTTTCCGGACAATTCCGCCCTTTGCCCTTGATTTTTTCCCGCCATGCCCCTATCCTGGAAACCGTGGAGGCGATGAAAAATGGCAAAACTGGAAAGAACGCTGAACGGTTCCTTTGACCAGATTCTGCACAGAATCGAAAGCGGCATCATGGGCGGCAGCATCTCCGCGTCCCTGGAGGCCAAAAGCGATTTCAGCCAGGCTGGCGCCCGCTGCGCCGTGCGGGTGTTCGAGCGGTACAGCTATATGGGCAATAACCGGGTGAGCCTGAGCGTGACCCTGTTTCAGGCGGGCGACGGGCCCGTGTATCTCTCCGCCATCGCGTCAGGCGGCAGCCAGGCCGTGTTCTTCAAAATCAATACCTTCGGCGAGGAAGCGTTTCTGGACAAGCTGCGGGAAATTCTGTAAGAGATTCGTACAAAGGGGAACGATCCGGGGGCTGCACGCCCCCAGAACCCCAGCAAGGGAACTTCTTGGGGCCTCCGCGGCCCCAAACCCCAGCGCCAGGGGGATGATCCCCCTGGACCCGCGGCTGCGGAACGGGGTAGACGTGATATTCAAACAATGTGCCGCTGTTGCTGTTTTGAGTGTAACAGAGAGACGCCGGGGCAGCACGAAAGCCAGAAAACCCCTCGGGGCGTGAGCAAGCTCCCTCCCGAGGGATTTTTCTGCCTTTCTCCGGAGGGCAAGCCCTCCGGGCGGCGGCCTATGGCCGCCCTGCCCCGGCGAACGGTGAACGACAAAGCATCTTGTTGCGTATGGAGCATTGTTGCGAAGCGCAACTTGTTTCCCGTTATGCTCGCAATGCGTTTCGTTGATTTCGATACAGACGACAATAAAGCAGCGTGCCGCATGCGAAACATGGGTAACGTTTCAGTTACGGAATACGAGAGCCGTGAAGCACACCCACGCAGGCCCAGGGCACGGCGGCGGAACGCCGCCAGCCCGGATACGCTTGCGTGTCCGGGGAAAAGCCGGGAACAACCGATCGGGAAGAGCTTGCTCTTCCCCGGCGGTTTTCCCGGCTTTTTTGAGTGCCTTGGGGCCGTCATGCTGCCGCGTACCAAAAGTTACAGCGGCACACTATTTGATTTACAAGTCCAACCCTGTTCCGCAAATGCGGGTCCAGGGGGATCATCCCCCTGGTTCAGGGGTCCGGGGGCCGAATAGGCCACCGGGGGTCCCTAGACGGAAGTTTGAGAGCCGTGAAGGCCCTTAAGGAACCCCGTTTCAGTCCGCCGCCTCAAAGAACGCGGCCTCGACCCGGGGATAGGTTTCGATGGTGCCGCCCTCAATGAGCTTGCTGTAGGTGCCGGTGGCGGTGCCGTACACAGTGACCTTGGCGCCTGTCTCAAAGGTGGGCTCCTCGGTGCAGATGAGGTAGACGATGTTCTTGTAATTTTCTCCCGAACGGCTGGTGGCCAGCTGCGCCACCCATTCGTTGATGCTGGTTTCCACGTCCAGGAGGTAACCCGTCACATAGACGTATTTCCCTTCATTGGAAGCCTTTGCCAGGTTAGCGTAGGAAATATTCTTGGCCGACGAACGGATTTTGTCCAGCTTTTCCCCTTCGCTGTAGCTGCGGGTGGCAGTGTAGGTAAAGGAGCGTTCATTCATATCCTTCTTGGTAACGGCCAGGACAAAGGTATAGGTGCCCTCGGCGCTGGTATCGATCTTGAAATTGAAGGAACTGCTGGTGGTGGATTTATTCACGGTGACAGGGCCGCTGACGGAAAGCTGGGTCTTTGCCCCGGAAATAGTTGTGCCCGAAATGACGGTTTCATCCGAAAGCACGCTGCCGGGGGTCGCCGTCAAATTGACGGGCAGCAGGCCCTTCTGATAGGTCAGGGAGAAAATGCGCTGATTGGGCAGCTCACCCTCCTTCTGGGAGGAGACGGTGACGGAATAGACGCCCTGGGCGGGCAGGGTAATCTTGATGGAAAACGCACCCGAAGAGGAGGCGGTATCGGTATACGTCTGGCTGCCGGAAGCGCCCAGGGAAATCACGGTGGCCGTAACCTCGGCCTTGCGGGCCGTGGTGCCCTTGAGGGTCACGGTATCGCTGCTGGTTTCCGTGGGGGGCTCGCTGGAAAAAGTGAGCTTCACGGGCAGGGGCGGCATGGGCAGCACTTCGGTGAATTTGAAGGTTTTCATCACCTTTTCCAGGGCGGTATCGTCGCTTTCCCTGGCGCTGCGGCCCGTCACCCGCATATCCAGGGTGATGGTATAGCCGTTGCGGATGGTGCGGCGCTGGTAGCCCGCGCTGGATTCCCCTTCCTGGTTAAGGGTATACTTTGTCTGCAGAAAGCGGAGGGTGGTGCCGCCGTAATTCTTCCAGGCTGCGCTGGAATAATTATAGCCCAGGATACGGTAGGACGCGCCGCTCCGGTGGCCTAAACGGAATTCCTTGCGCATATCCTCATCCTGGTTGTTGAGGTCAAAATACATCTTGCTGTCCACGTCCTCAACAGCCGTGATGATCAGGGTACGGCTGTTTTTGGTGTCCACGGCCTTGAGCAGGATGCCCTCTGCCTCAAAGGAATTGGCCTCCGCGTCAAAATCCAGGCTGTTTTCCGCCAGCCACGCGCTGTTTGTGTTCAGGTTATAGGGCGTCAGCACCACATCCCAATCGCTTTCGTCCACTTCCACCGACGCGTGGATATCGGCGAAGGAATAGGTCTGGGCCAGGGCGGCGGCAGGCAGCAGCAAAAGCGCCGCAAGCAGAATCAAAAACGGAATTGCTTTGCGCATTGAAACACGCCTTCCTTTCAGGATGGTATATCAATCCGTTTACATTCTATCACAAACAAGCCTTTATTTCAACCGTACCGCCCGGAAATGCCTTCCGATTTCGCGGACGAATTGTAAACATTTTGTCGGAATCTATCGAAAAATGGCCCTTTTGACCGTTGCACTGCATACGCCGCTGTGATATACTGCGGGCAGAGGGGCAAAGGAGGCGAAACGCATGGCGAAAACACTGGCCGATCTGATGCCCGGAGAAGGCGGCACGGTGGCCTATGTAGGCGGCGAGGGCGCCCTGCACCGGCACATTCTGGATATGGGGCTCACCCCCAGGACACGGGTGAAGGTGGGCAAGCTGGCCCCCATGGGCGACCCCATGGAAATTCTGCTGCGGGGATATTCCCTGACGCTCCGCAAGGCCGACGCGGCGGAGATCATTTTAGAGGAAGAGTGAGCCAACGTGCAATACGTATTCGCCCTGGCGGGCAACCAAAATAGCGGAAAAACCACCCTGTTCAACCGGCTCACGGGCTCCAACCAGCATGTGGGCAACTGGCCCGGCGTGACCGTGGAACAGAAAACGGGTACGCTGCTGCACCATCATCACGGCAAATCCGCCCATGTGGGCCCGCCCATGCTGCGGCGGAACCGGGAAGCGGAAGAAAACAACGACGTGCAGCTGGTGGACCTGCCGGGCATCTATTCCCTGAGCCCGTACACCATGGAGGAAGTGGTGTCCCGGGATTTTATCACCCTGCAGAAACCCAACGCCGTCATCAACATCGTGGACGCCACCAACCTGGAGCGCAACCTGTACCTGACGCTGCAATTGGCCGAGCTGGAAACGCCCCTGGTGGTGGCCCTCAATATGATGGATGAAGTGAACAAGCAGGGGGACGCCATCGACGTAAACAGCCTGAGCGAGGCCCTGGGCGTACCCGTAGTGCCCATCTGCGCAAGGAACGGCGACGGCCTGGACGAGCTGGTACGCCAGTCCATGATGGCGGCCGAAAAGCATATACTGCCCGGCAAGCTGGACATCTGCTCGGGCGACACCCATGAGGCCCTTCACGCCATCATCCACCTCATCGAGGACAAGGCCCGGGCGAAGGGCCTCTCCCCCCGCTATGCCGGCACCAAGCTGCTGGAAGGGGACGAAAAAATCGAACGGCTGCTGGAGCTGGACGAGGGCACGCTGCACATTATCGGCGAAATCATCGCCCGGCTGGAAAAGCAGGCGGGCATGGAGCGGGCGGCCATCATGGCCGACGCCCGGTACACCTTCCTGGACGGCGTTATCAAAAAGTGCGTCGTCAAGGCGCAAAATGCCCCCGAAAGCCCTTCCGCACGCATCGACCGGGTGCTGATGCACCGGGCGCTGGCGTTCCCCATTTTCCTGCTGATGATGCTGTTGGTGTTCTTTATCACCTTCGGCCCCTTCGGCACCTGGATTGCCGACGGATTCGCCGCCCTCATCAAGCAGGGCATTTCCCTCATCGACCGGGGTCTGACCGCCGCCAACACCGCCCCCTGGGTGCAGGCGCTGCTGGTGGACGGCGTGCTGGCCGGGGTCGGGGCGGTGCTGGAATTCCTGCCCACCATCGTGCTTCTGTTCCTGCTGCTCTCCATCCTGGAGGACAGCGGGTATATGGCCCGGGCGGCCTTCCTGATGGATAAGCCCATGCGGAAGCTGGGCCTGAACGGCCGCAGCTTCATTCCCATGATCATGGGCTTTGGCTGCACCGTGCCCGCCGTCATGGGCGCCCGGAGCATGCAGAGCCAGCGGGACCGGCGTTTCACCATCATGCTGACCCCCTTTATGAGCTGCGGGGCCAAGGTGCCCATTTACGCGCTGTTTACCCGGGCGTTCTTCCCCGAGCAGGGGGTATTGGTCATGTGCTGCCTGTACCTCGGGGGCATGCTGATGGCGGTCATCAGCGCGTCCGTCCTGAAAAAAACGGTGTTCCACGGGGACGCGGCTCCCTTCATTATGGAACTGCCCGCTTACCGCCTGCCCACCCTGGCCAACGTGGGGCGGCAATTGTGGGATAAAGCGAAGGATTTCCTCCAGCGGGCCTTTACCATCATCCTGGCCGCCACGGTGGTCGTTTGGTTCCTGCAGACGTACACCTTCCGACTGACCCTGGCGGACACCATGGAAGAAAGCATGCTGGGCGTCATCGGCGGCTTCATCGCCCCTGTGTTCCGGCCCCTGGGTTTCGGCAGCGTATCCGCCGCCACGGCCGTGATTACCGGCGTCATCGCCAAGGAAAGCGTGGTTTCCACCCTGGCCGTGCTTTCGGGCACCGAGGTGGGCAGCAGCCAGATGATGGCCGCCCTCCACGGCATTTTCCCAAGCAACCTGGCCGCCGCTTCCTTCCTGACCTTCGTGCTTTTGTACATGCCCTGCGTGGCCGCATTTGCCGCCATGCGCCGGGAAATGCAGGGACGGGGCATCGCCTTGGCCAGCGTCTGCTGCCAGACGGCGCTGGCCTGGCTGACGGCGCTGCTGGTGTACCAGATCGGCGGGCTGTTCGTATTCTGAGGAGCGTATAGATGAACTGGAGCATTCTTTTAGGCGTCGCCGTGATTGCGTACGCGGCATGGATTCTGGTGCGCCACATCCGGCGTTCCGCGAAGGGCGACTGCGCCGCATGTCCGTACTGCTCGGGCTGCGGCGGCGACTGCAAAAAGCACGAAGGAGGCAAATAAAATGAGCGCGTTTCCCATCGGCGTGATGCTGGAATCCTTCCGGCTGCCCATTCCGCAGGCCCTGGACGCGGCGGCCCGGCTGGGGGCGCAGGGCATTCAGGCCTATGCCACTTACGGCGAACTGGCCCCCGAAAAAATGACGGGGACCAAGCGGAAGGAATTCCTTCGGATGGTGAAGGATCACGGCCTGGTCATTTCCGCCCTGTGCGGCGACCTGGGCCATGGCTTCGGCGACCCGGAAAAGAACCCCGGCCTCGTTGAAAAATCCATGCGCATCCTGGACCTGGCCAAGGACCTGGAAACGGACATCGTCACCACCCACATCGGCGTCACCCCTGCCGATCCCCACCACCCCCGCTTCGCCGTCATGCAGGACGCCTGCGGCCGCCTGGCGGAATACGCCGATTCCCTGAATGCCCACTTCGCCGTGGAAACGGGGCCCGAAACGGCGGAAACCCTTTGTTCCTTCCTGGATTCCCTGCATTCCACCGGCGTGGCCGTCAACATGGACCCGGCCAACCTGGTCATGGTGACGGGGGACGACCCCGTGCGGGCCGTGCACACCCTGAAAAAGTACATCGTGCACACCCACGCCAAGGACGGCCGGAAATTGTACGACCGCGACCCGGAAAAGGTGTACGGCGTGGTCGCGGACGACGCGCCGGTCACCAGCCCCTCCTTCATCGAACTGCCCCTGGGCCAGGGGGACGTGCCTTTCCCCCGGTACCTGGACGCCCTGCGGGAGATCGGCTACACCGGCTTCCTGACCATCGAGCGGGAAGTGGGCGAGGACCCGGCAAAGGATATCGAACTTGCGGCGGAATTCCTGCGGGGGCTGTTCTGACGCTACGGGATATGCGAGACTGTTAGAAAAGGAACATCCTGACCTTTGGGGATGTATGAAGGGGCCGCAGCCCCTTCATTTTCAATCCGCAGGACCGGGTCCCCCGGTCCGAGGAGAAGTCAGTATGACTTCTACCTCTATCATTTTCCGGCCGTGAGCGTAGCGAACAGGAAAATGATGCAGCCGATGCAAGAATGCTTTAGCGTTCTTGCATCGCAGGATGTCGAAAACTTGTTTTTCGACATCCTATTTTTGTTGGATTACAATACATATAGGACACCAAGCAAGAAAAGGAGGAAAAAGAGATAGAAGGTTGACCGGCTGTGTGGT